>JAQXDR010000037.1 GCA_029251265.1 Pseudoprimorskyibacter sp.
CGCGACTTCGGTTGTGAAGCGCACACAGCGCGTGCAGCTGATGCACCGCGTCATATGCGTCTCTACCAAAGGGCCAAGGTCCAGATCGTCTACCGCGCGCTTTGGCTCTCGGAAGCGGCTGAAGTCCACACCGTAGGCCATAGCCTGATCTTGCAAATCACATTCGCCACCCTGGTCACAAATCGGACAGTCCAAGGGATGGTTGATCAACAGGAATTCCATCACGCCTTCGCGGGCTTTCTTGACCATCGGGCTGTTTGTCTTGATCTCGGGCAGCTCACCGTTGCGGCCACCGCGCACGTCACGCACCTGCATGGCACAGCTGGCTGCGGGCTTTGGCGGACCGCCGACGACCTCGACCAGACACATGCGGCAATTGCCAGCGATGGACAGCCGCTCGTGATAGCAAAACCTTGGCACCTCTACGCCGGCCTGTTCGCAGGCCTGTATCAAGGTTAAAGCTCCTTCGGCTTCGATTTCCTCACCGTCGATAATGATCTTGCGCAAGTCAGTCATGCGTTTGCTTCGTCCATATACTCGGGCGCGTCCAAGCCATTACGACTGTCCCGCCAGATCTGTTTCCGTTGCTGTTACCCCGTATCCGAGGCAGCCGTCACACGGCCTGTTTTCGTTCTATCGTTGTCGCAAAAGTTGACCTATGGCCGTACCCTGCGACACTTCTTGCGCACCAAGTGCGCAGTACTGTTCATAATCACCCAAGGCAACACCACGTTGCTCAAACCAAGCCTCGCCTCGTGATTTCATCCGTGCCTTTTCTTCCGCATTTGAAACATACGCGTCGATTTCTTGCGACGTGTACCCCAGCTCTTTCGCCCGCCGTTTAAGATTATGCAACCTGCCAAAAGCGCGCAAAATGCGCGCATCCAAAGAGCTACAGCGTTTGCGCATTTCGTCCGCTATGGCCACAGTCAATAAGCCATCATCTATTTCGGCAACATCGCGCAAAGGCGTTTTGGCATCAACTGGCACTGCCACTAAGACGGTCAAGCTAAGGGCAAGGGAGAGTATAATCATCAGGTGAAATCCTTTAGTGGTACATTTTCACCAGTGCACCTCGTGCCCTGCCTGCTAGGCAATATCAACGTATGTAACAACGCAAAGATGTGCTTCATACCGCTCACGGGTCACATTTGCCTGAAAACACAAGCGCCCCCGAGACAATTTTCAACTGCTCACGATCACTGTCCGGACCGACGGTCCACATAGCGTCAGACGATCCCAGATAGTTAATGCAGTGTTTTGTCGCCTCGTAGCGCGCGGCCTCTCGCGCACCATCTAAGCCTTGTTCAAAACCTCGCACGCTTACTGTGAACGTGCTGCGATCACCGCGATCCACACTGATCTTGGGGGCGTAATAGGCATTTTCGTATCGAAACAGATTATCGTTACGTGACTGATCACATCCAGCCAGCGTAGCCAGCACCAATCCAACGACCATGAAGCTGCGCATGTTATCCCATGCTCTCCTTTAAGGGTCCGATGATATAACGAACCTGTTGCATACCAAAAACACCTACATCGCCCTTGTCTCGCAGCAGAAGCTGCTTGGCAAGCGCTTCGTTACTTATCCTCAAATACTACTCTGTGGCAGACCATATCACAGCATGCGCCCAACGCAAAAAGTCTACGTTCCATTTACAATTTAACAGGCCAAATAATGTGCGCTATGAACCAATCTGGGTACTAAATATTCATATTTGGCCATTTCCACCCAATGCGCTTATATCGCTAAAACACAAAAACAGCCCTATTGTAGACCTCAGAAAACTCCGGCCTTATGTATCAAGCGCACCAAGTCGAAATGGGGGTGACAAATGAGTGATCACCCGTATGTTCAACTTATGGATGATAACGGCGTTTCAATTGTATTTAATCTAGACCTCAAGCAACCTGTGGAGCTTTCGGACTTCGTAGCTTCATTTGCGGGGCTTGGCGCTCAATTCGAACGCCATATAAGGAATGATCACCCCGACTTAGAGGGGGAGGTCAAAGCCTATGTAAAAGAGGTTCGGAAAGGTTCAATCGAGGCAGAATTGATCCCACTCGCCTACAACACAATCATCACAGCACTGGATCACCACCAGATAGCGACAAAGTTTGTGAAGAACTTGGCGCAGAAAATAAGCATTATGCGGGAAAAGGGCGGCAGGATTGAGGGCGCGACCAAGACCGAATTGACTGAACTGGCGAGAATTGCTGGGGCAGTCGCAAACGACCCAGACGGGAAGGCCACTATTTCTGCCATGAACTACAAGAAGACTCCAAAGACGGTAGAGTTTTCAATGGTGTTCGACACCGCCGATGCAAGCCAAGCGCTTGAGTCAATCGACGCGCAATTCATTGAACTAAGTCAGGTCACGGATTTCGATCACGAGAACAAGCTGCTTACTTTCTTTCAGTCCAACCGCAAGGACAGCGATAAAAGCGGAGAGAAGGGCATTATAGAAGATCTTAACGCCACACCACTCTCAATCGTTTATGCGTCCGAACTTGCCAAAGAGCGCATCAAGTCTGAAATGCTAAATGGCGACAAGAACGTATATAAACTTGGCTTTTTTGTTGACGTGAACGTACAGATGAAGGGCGGAAGGCCAGTAGCTTACCGCATTAAGTCAGTCAACGACGTGATAGATATTCCAGACGACGATTAAACGCGCAGCACACTCAACCCGATCGCTGATATGCATTGCAACATGTAGGCAGCGCTGAACTTTCCTCGTGACAGCTTGTTGCGCACGTTCGGCTCTTTATCCCCAATCAACTCTGCAAGCTGAGCATAAGTAACGCCCTGCCGCTTTAGCTCTGATTTCAATATGTTCGCCGCTTTGGCTTCCCAGTCGGTTTGGTCAGGCATTTTGTATCTCCAATACGATAAATGCATCGTATATGTGATATTTGCCATTGTAAACGCCACCTTTATGTACTATATATGTGATATAGGTAATCACAGGCAGGACAATGGCACAGCACTTTCTTCTTTCAGCAGCATCTAGAACGCTTTCATTGCGTTCTATTTACAAGGCTGGTGAGGATGCAGCTTACAAAGTGTTCTGCCAAATGCGTTGGCCTGAGACAAATGGCGAGGCTGTCTGCCCTGTTTGTTCGCATGAGGAATCCTACAAGATCACCACACGCCGCAAATTTAAGTGCAAGAACTGCCACCACCAGTTTAGCGTCACGTCTGGTACTATCTTTGCCTCGCGCAAGATGGCCTTTATGGACCTACTGGCCGCGATCTGCCTGATTGTGAACGCTTCTAAGGGTATCAGCATGGTTCAGTTGTCACGCGACATCGATTGCCAGTACAAGACTGCGTTCGTTTTGGCCCACAAACTGCGCGAAGCTATGGCAACTGAAATCCACACTGGCGAAGTTCTAGAAGGCCACGTTGAGATTGATGGCGCGTATTTTGGCGGTCACATCCGTCCCCACAACGAAAAGGCCAAGCGCGTTGATCGTCGCCTCAAGCAACACCAGACAGGCACACGCCGCGTTGTGATCGCCATGCGTGAGCGTGAGGGCCGCACGTTGCCATTCGTAGGCGAGCATGAGGGTGAAGGCGTTGCACTGGCGAACGAGAACGTATCCCGCCTGTCAACCATGTCAGCAGACGAAGCGGCCCACTGGGATGCCCTGCACATGGGTTGGAATGTTGATCGCGTGAACCACTCCGCGATTTACAGCGACCACGGCAAGCATACTAATATGGTTGAGAGCTTCTTTTCCCGCCTGCGCAACATGATCCAAGGCCAGCACCACGGCGTGTCGCCTAAGTACCTGCACCAGTATGCAACCCACTCCGCATGGTTGGAAGATAACCGCCGCACCGACAACGGCACATTGGCGCACATCGTTGTGTCAAACGCGATGGAATCGCCCGTGTCGCGCAACTGGAAAGGGTATTGGCAGCGGGCGGCGTGATTGTTACAAGAAAAAACACAACATATGGTGCACAGTTATGATCCAATACAAATAGCAGTGTTCGTTCAGTCGATCCGATCACTAAAAAACCAAATTAACGACTTACCGTTGACATACGTCAACACTTTATTAGATAAGTGATTGTAGATTGAAAAGACCGAAGCACCCAAACAAGCACATCGAAGGCGCAATCCAAAATGCTGAAAACCAAGGTTGGCGATATATTCCAGCGGGAAAGAGCGCCCACATTTGGTGTAGGTTGTAGCGCGAACACGCGGATAGGGATGGATGCCGAATCTCGGTAAATTCTACACCTAGGGTTCCTGAAGATCAGGCGTCCAAAATTTTAAAGGCTATCCAAGTATGTCCACATTCCGAAGGAGGGCAAGATGACAACGTATGATTTTACATTTGTGGTGGATGCTGATCCTCACGCTGATGACTTTGAGGATCGTTTTATCGAAGCGGGCTGTAATGACGCGACCTTCATTCTTATGAGAGGTTCTGCGGCCATTAGTTTTGATCGCGAAGCTGCATCATATAAGGATGCGGTCTTTTCTGCGCTTAAGCAGATCAAATCCGCTGGCTCTGAAATATTAAGGTTTGAGCCTGACTTTTTGGTAAGCGCATCTGATATTGCTGCGCGTTCTGGTTTGACTCGCGCAGCCATTGGACTTTTTGGAAAGGGCGATAGGCGTGATGGGTATCCAGCGCCGCACTCAAGGCTTAGCTCCAATAGCCCTCTATGGGATTGGGTGTCCGTGTCAGCATGGCTTGTTACCCAAGGCAAAGTTCCTGAGGAAGTTCACCAAGAAGCAATGATTTCTCGCATCATCAATGCGGGTTCTCAGATAAACCAGATTGACCCAAATGCGTGCTTTGATGTAGAGGCTGCGCTAGAAGCCGCTTGATGATATAGCTGGCCTTACGGGGCCAGCCGCCACAAGCACCCATCCGGCCCAAAGTCCTGCACATCATGCCCGTCTTTCTGCGCCCGCTGTAGCGCGTCACGCACCCGCTTAAGCACATCGGCCTGCATATCCTCACCCCAGCCCTTAGCGGCCATGATCTTTGCCGCTATGGCCACATCATCCGCAGGGGCCACCCGCAGAGCGTTGATAATCGTCAGCTTCAACTCATTGCGCCCGAATAGCTGCTTGTATTTGCCACGCGGGGCTATGCCCTTGGGGTCGTCGGTATAACCACACAGCACCAAGGCACGGTCTATGGCGTCCAGATCAACCTTAAGCATATCAGCGGCCCTTACCGCTACCTTGTGCTGGCCTGCTATCTCGCCACGTTTCTTGATCAGTCCGAATATCGTGTGTTCCATGCGAGGAATCTAGCTGATATCATTGGGTAATACTTGGTGCGTTTGATACATAAGGCCGGAAAACTCTACCCCAACACGTCAACTTAGTCACAGCCTTGCAAGGTATGCGCCGGGACCAAGGTTTTGGACTGCCAAACGGCGCGCTACACGACAGACTTCATCGGGTGTACCTACCTTGTAACTGGCAAGCAATCTCACAAAACGTTCGCTTCCAAGACGGTCTACTTTTTTCTTTTCGCTCATATTATACCGGCGCAGGGATGTCCGGATATCTGCCAAAGAATACCCTTTTTGAAGCAGATCAGCCACAATCAGGATTCCGGCCGCATCGGGATCATCACGCACCAGACGCACTTGGTCGGCGCAAGCTAACGTGAAAATGCCCGCAACACCCAGGTCACCGAATCTGGTGTCTACAGCGTCTTGCAAAACCGGATCTACAGCAGCGATGTTACCGTCAATCGTCTGGGTGCAAGATACCACAAAAGCGGACACAAACGCTATTATTGCGATACGAATAATCGCCAAAGTTTGGTCCCTTTAAGTGTTGGGTCAATTGCAAACCGACGCACGACGAGCAGGTTCATTTAAATACTAACGCCCCGCAGCAAAAGCTGCAGAATAGCGGACACGATCACTGGCCTCACTCGGCTGCGACGCCAAGTCCGGCATTTTGCATTTTGATACGGTCTTCGATCTCGTCGCGAAAATTCCGGATAAGCCCCTGAATCGGCCAGGCGGCGGCATCACCCAAAGCACAGATGGTATGACCTTCGACCTGTTTTGTGACATCCCACAACATATCAATTTCGTCAGGTTCAGCTTCGCCTTTGACGAGGCGATCCATTACGCGCATCATCCAGCCCGTTCCCTCGCGGCAGGGCGTGCACTGCCCGCAACTTTCATGTTTGTAGAATTTGGACAGCCGCCAGATCGCCTTGATGATATCGGTATTCTTGTCCATCACGATCACCGCTGCCGTCCCGAGACCAGAGCCCAATTCACCCCGCAGATAATCAAAATCCATGATGGCGTCGCGCATGTTCTCGCCACGAACGCAAGGCACCGACGATCCCCCTGGAATGACAGCCTTGAGGTTGTCCCATCCCCCGCGAATTCCACCGCAGTGTTTTTCTATCAACTCTTCGAAAGTGATCGACATCTCTTCTTCGACAACGCAGGGTGTGTTGACATGGCCCGACACTGCAAACAGCTTGGTGCCTGCATTGTTTGGTCGACCAAAGCCCGCAAACCAAGATGCACCACGACGCAGGATCGTTGGAACAACAGCGATACTTTCCACATTGTTCACAGTCGTCGGACAGCCGTAAAGCCCCGCCCCCGCAGGAAACGGTGGCTTCATCCGCGGCATACCCTTTTTACCTTCGAGACTTTCGATCAGTGCGGTTTCTTCCCCACAGATGTAGGCGCCCGCACCATGGTGCAGATAAAGGTCGAAATCCCAACCCGAGCCTGCGGCGTTTTTGCCCAGAAGCCCCGCATCGTAGGCCTCGTCTATTGCGGCCTGTAAAGCTTCACGCTCGCGGATATATTCCCCGCGAATGTAGATATAGCAGGTGTTTGCGTTCATTGCGAAGCTGGCGATCAGGCACCCTTCGATTAAGGTATGCGGATCATGACGCATGATTTCGCGGTCCTTGCACGTACCGGGCTCGGATTCGTCGGCATTCACGACCAAATACGCCGGACGACCATCGCTTTCTTTGGGCATAAACGACCATTTCAAGCCAGTGGGAAACCCAGCCCCACCGCGTCCGCGAAGGCCACTGTCCTTCATTTCCTGCACAATCCAGTCACGGCCTTTGGCGATCAATCCCGCCGTGCCATCCCAATGCCCCCGAGTGCGCGCACCGCGCAGGGTTCGGTCGTGCATCCCGTAGATATTGGTAAAGATCCGATCCTGATCCGCCAGCATGGCTTATTCCTTTTTGTCTCGTCCAGCACGCAGCAGCACCACGAGTTTCCAAACAGCAACCCCAAACCCTGTCAGAGCCATAAGGTCAAAGAGAGCGCGTGTGCGCTGGCTCCAGTTCATTTCAGCACCCACAGCCGTTAGCACAATCCAGAACACGCCGACGCCCGCAATCAAAATTGCAATGCGGCGGCGTTCTTTGGCCTGAGCGCTGTCTTTTCGCATAATGGGTTTCGTCAATCCGCTTATGGTTCGTAGCGCCAGCTGCCTTTGCGCCCGGCCAGTTCAGCTTCACCCGCAAGAGGCGTAGATGGCTTGACCAGACCCTCCTCTTGCGCCTCTTCGTGGGGCTCGTCTGCTGCCGGTGCGGGATCCGCAGGCGCTTCGGCCATGGGTTCATCCCGAACGTCGGGTGTGGGCGCGGGTGCAGGGGCTTCGGGTTCGGGCGCTGCGACGGGTGCAGGCGTGGGTTGCACAGGTTTTGGTGCCGCCACAGGTGGTGTTTGTGTCTCGGACGATCCGCGCGGTGCCAGCTCGCGCGCTGCGTACGCCACGATGACACCGCCAATTAATGCCAAAAGCACAGATAGGTCCAACGCCCAATGCAAGATTGCGGCTGCGACCAACCCTATCAATGCCGCCACAGTCCAGCTCATCTTACCCGAAGTATTGTCACTCATAGCGCATTCCTCTCGCGATATACCGTTGCAAGCTCGACCTTAGCCTGTTTCTACAGATTTATCGACGCTGCTCTTTGCATCGACGTCCATCAGTGTTTTTACCTGCTCAACCCAATTATCGCGGCTTGCACGTCCCTTGAAACCAGTCAATTCGGTGTCCATCCACAAAACCTCCTGTGGTGTCCATTCTGCGATCTGGTGGAAATGAAAAATACCAAGGTCATTCAGAACCGACGACAGCTTGGGGCCTACGCCATTGATCCGTTTAAGATTATCCGCATCGCCGTCCGAAGCAGCCAATGCCTTGGGCTGGCACGCCACAATCGTCGGCCCCTCGTCTGCCGCGGACACCTCCGCAACCTCTGCCTCGGCACCTTGGGGCGTATCCCTTTTCAGCCACGGCGTTGTCAAAGGCACTTCGGTGCCATCAATCCGTTTGACGGTATCTGCCAGACTGACTGCCCGTTCGACCGACGCATTGTGTGCCTCACCGCGGTTCAAATGGTCGCTGAGACTTGTCAGCCCACTTGAAGGTTCCGACGCATACCGACCATTCTGAGGTCCAGGCACTGGCACCTGTCCCGCACCCAAGCCTTCGATCAGTTGAGCAAATCGGTCAGCGGTCAGGTCCTCGAAATAATCCTTGCCAATCTGCGCCATGGGCGCATTCGCGCAGGCCCCAAGGCATTCAACCTCTTCCCAAGACATTTTACCATCTTCAGAGAGTTGATGCGGCTTGGGGGAAATTTTTTCACGGCAAACACGGATAAGGTCCTCGGCACCGCAGATCATGCACGAGGTCGTCCCACACACCTGAATATGCGCGACGCTGCCAACAGGTTGCAGTTGGAACATAAAATAGAATGTCGCCACCTCAAGAACCCGAATATGCGCCATATCCAGCATGTCGCCGACGGTCTCAATTATTTTGCGGGTGACCCAGCCCTCTTGTTCCTGCGCGCGCCACAAAAGCGGTATCACCGCACTTGCCTGTCGTCCCTCGGGATATTTCGTCATCTGAGCCTCGGCCCATGCCTGATTTTCAGGCGTAAAAGCAAAATTATCCGGCTGGTCATGATACAAGCGTCTTAGCATGGCAAAGCTCTTTGGGCAAAGGGGCGCTTGGCCCGGTCTTGTCTGTCAGGGGTCACAGTTCGCAAGCCCCGCTATAAAGCCGCATCCCACCACCGGCAATTGGCAGACCAGCGTCTTTTGAAATTCGGTACCGACCCATTTCGATCAACTGTTCACGGCTGAAGCCCGTTTGCAGTTCCAGCGGAAGATAGTGGCGTTCCGTGATCACATCACATCCAATAGAGGCAACGGCTGCATCATATGTTGACATCATCTCTTTGGTCACACCATCCGGCAGAGGCGTACATCCCGCCACCAATAATGACCCAGCAACCAAAAACACCCAAGGTGATTTCATCGATCAACCTCACCGAATACGATGTCCATAGTCCCGATTATGGCGGCAACATCGGCGAGTTGGTGACCAGATGCGACATGATCCATAGATTGCAGATGCAGGTATCCGGGGGCACGTATTTTAACCCTGTAAGGTTTGTTTGATCCGTCGGCCACAAGATACACGCCGAACTCGCCCTTGGGCGCCTCGACTGCGGCATAAATTTCTCCGGCGGGGACGTGGAAGCCTTCGGTGTAAAGTTTAAAGTGATGTATCAGCGCCTCCATCGAGGTCTTCATCTCCCCTCGTTTGGGTGGCGTTACCTTGCCACGCGCAAGAATATCGCCTTGGCCATCCGGTGCACGCAGCTTGGCAATCGCCTGATGGATAATGGACAGTGATTGACGCATTTCCTCCATGCGGCAAAGATAGCGATCATAACAGTCGCCATTCTTGCCAACCGGCACCTGAAAATCGAATTCGTCGTAACACTCATAGGGTTGCGCCCGGCGCAAATCCCAAGCAAGGCCAGATCCCCGCACCATAACACCAGAGTAGCCCCACTGCTGGATTTCCTCTTCTGAGATAACACCGATGTCGCAGTTTCGTTGCTTAAAAATACGATTTTCTGTCAACAACCCGTCAATATCGGCCAAAACCGTTGGGAAGGCTTTCGCCCAGGTGTCAATGTCATCCAGCAGATCTGATGGCAGATCCTGATGCACTCCGCCGGGACGAAAATAGGCCGCATGCAATCGCGCCCCGCAGGCACGCTCGTAAAAAACCATAAGTTTTTCGCGTTCTTCAAACCCCCACAATGGTGGCGTCAGCGCCCCCACGTCCATGGCCTGGGTGGTGACGTTCAAAATATGGTTCAAAATGCGGCCAATTTCGGAATATAGCACCCGGATGAGACTTGCGCGACGCGGCACAACGGTTCCCGTCAGTTTTTCGATCGCCAGACACCAAGCATGTTCCTGGTTCATTGGCGATACATAGTCCAGCCGGTCAAAATACGGCAGGTTCTGCAGGTAGGTGCGGCTTTCCATCAACTTTTCAGTGCCACGGTGCAAAAGCCCAATATGCGGGTCGCACCGTTCCACTATCTCGCCGTCCAACTCTAGAACCAAACGCAAAACACCGTGGGCTGCGGGGTGTTGCGGACCAAAATTGATATTGAAATTCCGGATTTTTTGTTCACCCGTCTGGGCGTCTTCAAATTTGGAGCCGTCCATCATTTCGTCTCCTCTGCGGCCATGCCGCGCTTAAAAACCGGTGTGTGAACCCAAGACGCCATGACCACAATCAAACTAATCTGACATCCGGACATTTGCATGGTCATGTTTTTTGATCCGTTTTTTCGTCTCCCGGAAGGACGTATTGTGCACCTTCCCAAGGGCTCATGAAATCGAACTGACGATATTCCTGAACCAGACTTACGGCCTCGTAGACAACGCGTTTTTGTTCTTCGTCGTAGCGCACCTCGGTATAACCAGTCGTTGGAAAATCCTTACGCAACGGGTATCCGCGAAACCCATAATCCGTCAGCAAGCGACGCAAATCAGGATGACCAGTAAATAGAATACCAAACATATCAAAGGTTTCTCGTTCAAACCAATTGGCGCTTGGATGAACAGACACAGTGGACGGCAGCGCCTCGCGATCTCGTAGACCAACGCGCAATCGGATGCGCATGTTCTGATACATCGACAGAAGATGATAGACGACATCAAAGCGCTTAGCGCGCGCGGGATAATCCACTGCTGTGATATCGACTAAGGTCGAAAACTTACACGTCGGATCACGCTGTAGGAATTCGACAAAATCGCGAATATTCGACGGGGCGACGTCCACGTTCAGTTCGTCATGCGTAACGTCCCAGCCTAACACGCAGTCGGTCCGCTTTGCCGCCAGGTAGGCGCCCATTTCGTTTAAGGCATCACTCATCGTACAAGCGTCCCCGTCCGGCGAATCTTACGCTGCAATGTCATCAAACCATATAGCAATGCCTCTGCCGTCGGAGGGCAGCCCGGGACGTAGACATCTACAGGCACGATGCGGTCGCAGCCACGAACAACAGAATAGCTGTAGTGATAATATCCACCGCCATTCGCACACGAGCCCATGGAAATAACATACCGCGGCTCTGGCATCTGATCATAGACCTTGCGCAAGGCGGGAGCCATCTTGTTTGTTAGCGTCCCCGCCACGATCATCAGGTCCGACTGTCTGGGGCTGGCGCGGGGCGCAATGCCAAAACGCTCGGCATCATACCGAGGCATAGAGGTGTGCATCATCTCAACCGCACAGCAGGCAAGTCCAAAGGTCATCCAATGCAATGATCCCGTACGGGCCCAATTTACCACATCCTCCACAGAGGTCAGCAGGAATCCTTTGTCGGAAAGCTCTGCATTCAGTGCCTTGGTCGCGACCTCGCGGTCGGGACCGGCGGTGTTGGTGCCTGACATCACTCCCATTCCAAAGCTCCTTTTTTCCATTCGTATGCAAAACCAATGGTTAAAACTGCGAGAAACGTCATCATTGACCAGAAGGACACATCCGACATGCCCACGAAGGTCACGGCCCAAGGGAACAAGAATGCTATTTCCAGGTCAAATATAATGAACAAAATCGACACGAGGTAAAATCGCACATCAAATTTCATTCGCGCGTCATCAAACGCATTAAACCCACATTCGTAGGCCGACACTTTTTCCGGGTCTGGATTACGAACGGCCACGATCACCGCTGCGAGGATCAAAACAAGCCCAAGGCCGATGGCGACAGCCAAGAACACAAGGATGGGCAAGTAATCGCGAAGCAATTCTTCCACAGGGCTGGCTCCTTTTTGCTGGTTACCCGCGACACATATCGGGGCTGACCGCATAGCTAACGGGTGGTCTTAAGATGTTACCTAATCGGGTGCCGCGCGAGGGTCAATGTCCACTACCCTGTGTTAATACGACACATTTGTCCCAGAGGGAACAAGGTCGTCTCAGGTATCTCGGTGCCACTCTGGTGCACGCCGGTCAAAAAAGGCGTTTATCCCTTCGCGGGCTTCGTCTGTTTCCCAACGTGCAGCCAAAGCGTCTATGGCGAGGTCGATCTGCAAAGGATCGACACGCCCGCCAAGAACCCCCAATAACACCTTGGCCTCGGCCACGGCTCCCGGTGCACAACCCAGATACGGGGCGACTTCCGCTTCTATGGCCTCATCTAGCGTTTGTGGGGTCACAACGCGCGTCAAAAGCTGCAGGCGCACGGCCTCTTCAGCATCAAACAAACGCGCTGACATGAAGACTTCCCGCGCCCGCACCACCCCCATGCGGGCAACAACATAGGGCCCTATATTGGCCGGTATCAAACCCAGACGCGTTTCCGTGAACCCCATGCGCACTGCTGGCACGCCAATTGTCACATCACAGACCGACGCCAGCCCAACCCCGCCACCAAAAGCGTTCCCGTGCACACGTCCGATCAGGGGCTGCGGCAAATTCGCCAATGCCTCCAAAGCCGTGGCGATTTTGCGCGATTCGATCTTTCGGGTTGCAGCATCCATCCGCATTTGGGCACGCATCCATCCCAAATCTCCTCCGGCGCAAAAGCTCGGGCCACGGGCGGCCAGAATCACCACACGGATATCGTCACGCTGAGCAATCGCAGATGCAGCCGCCGAAAGATCATCCAGCATCTCGCCAGAAAGAGCATTGTGTTTTTCAGGACGATCCAGCCAAAGATGCGCCACACCGCGGTGATCAATGTCGGTGTCTATCGTCATGGTCTGTGCTCCTGTCCGCGCAAACTGCGTGCGTAATCCGCGGCACGGTGTAATTTATCAATATCAAGACCGGTATGATAACCGCGATCAGACAAATGCTTTGCAACAGCAACGGTGTCTACGTTGCCGGCAGCACCCGGCGCGTAGGGGCACCCGCCAAGCCCGCCAACCGCTCCGTCAAAAATCCTTAGCCCATGTGCCAGCGCTACATCGATATTTGCCAAAGCCCTGCCGCCCGTATCATGAAAATGCCCTGCCAACGCAGCTGCTGGCACCTCGTTTCGCACCGCCGCCAGCATGGGGTCTACATCCTCGGGGAACGCCTGACCAAGGGTCTCACCCAATGAAATTTCCGTACATCCCATGTCCCATAGCGCCGCAGCCACCCGCGCAACCGACCCCGGCGCGACCGCACCGTCATAGGGACAAGACACCACACAAGAGACATACCCGCGCACCGGCAGGTCTCTGGCGCGCGCATGTGCCACCAAAGCGCGAAACCGCGCGAGGCTGTCGTCTATGGTTGCGTTGATATTGGCACGGCTAAAGCCCTCAGACGCAGCCCCAAAGACCGCCACTCCGTCCGCTTTGGCAACCTGCGCATCGTCCAGACCGCGTTGATTTGGTGTCAGCGCCCAGTACCCGATCCCCGACATGCGCCTCAACCCGGCCAGAACCCCTGCCCCATCAGCCATCTGCGGAACCCATTTCGGCGATACAAAACTGGCCACTTCGATCCGTTGAAAGCCACAAAGGCTGAGCTGATCCACCAGCGCAATCTTTTCAGCAACGGGGATCGCTCTCGCTTCATTCTGCAGTCCGTCTCTGGGGCCGACTTCAAAGATTTCCACAAATTCAGTCATGCCACAGGTCCTTTGGGATCAGGTCGCGGGAACAGGATAGAAATCCTGCGCGTAAAATCGCTGAGGCCCCTCGCGGTCAACCGCACGTTGGTAGGCTGGCCGCGCCTCAATCCGAGCCTTGTAAGCCTGCACCTTCGGAAATGCATCCAGATGCGCATAATAAGGTGCCGCGAAAAGGTTAAAGCCCATCATAATATCTGCGGCCGAAAAGCCGGAAGGCAAAAGCCAGCCATCAGGTTGCAAACGTGATTCCATTCCAGCCAAAGTCTGTCGCAAACGGGCGACAGTGATCTTGACCACAGCCGGACCCGGTGTCGCCGGAGGCCGCAGGAATACCAACATCAGGTTCAGCTGTTCGATCAAACTGGCCTGAGTTTCCCCAAATCCAATCCATTGCAGCCATTCTGCCCGATCAGCATGATCCGGCCCACGCACCAGATCCGGCGCATGACGTTCGGACAAAATTTGCACAATCGCCCCGGATTCGCTCATTTGAAGATCGTCCATTTCAATCGCCGGAATGCGAACAGCTGGTGAAAGCCGCCCCAGATCACTGGTTTGCATTTCTTTTGTCCCGATCCGATGTTCGACGATTGTCAAAGGATCGAACACCTGCATCCCGATCTCTTCCATCAACCAAAGCACCCGAAAAGAGCGGCCATATTGTACGTGATGAAGTGTTGTTGCTACCATTTTCAGTTCTCCTCTTCTAAGCGGATCAGCGCAGTTCCAGCCTCGACCTGAGACCCGGCCACGGCCAACACCTCGGCCACAGCGCCATCACGGGGCGCCACCAAAACATGCTCCATCTTCATTGCCTCCAGCACGGCAAGGCTGTCGCCTTTGCGTACAAATTGTCCTGATCCCGTTGCAATCTCGCGCAAAAGTCCGGGCATTGGGGCTTTGACAACATCCGAAGCGGTCTCTGTCGTATCGCGATCAAGGTGATCTACGCAGGTAAAGACCCAAGTGTATTGATCAAAAATTGTAATCTCACCGGCTTGCTTGTGCCAGCGAAGGACAGCGGCACCAGAAATCCGCCACCCCTGTGGTCCAAATTCAAGATGCACCTCACTGCCCGCCAGCTCTACTACGCCAAAGCGACCATTGACCTGAACGCGTCCTTCTATCTCTGCCCCGTCATGGAGTATCGACATGCTGTGCCATATAGGTTGCCAAAGAGAGAACCCTGAAGCCCAGTCCGGTGCATCCTGTAAACCACTGGCAATCCACATCGCATAAGCCACAATTTCAATCCGAGGGGCGGGAACGTGGCTTAATGATGCAAGCTCTCGCTCGATCAGCCCAGTATCCATGTCGGCCTGTATAAACGTAGAATTTCGCGTCAATGCCCCCAGAAAGTCCCGATTTGTAACAGTTCCAGCAACCTCGGTTTCATAAAGAGCACGCTGCAACCGTCGCAGTGCCGTCAGACGATCCACAGCATGCGTGATCACTTTCGCGATCATCGGGTCGTAATAGGGCAAGATCGCATCGCCAGATGCCACGCCCGTATCCGAACGTGCCCAATCTGGAAATTTCAGATGCGCCAACTGACCTGTTGCAGGCAAAAAACCTGCTGGAACATTTTCCGCATATAGCCGCGCCTCGAATGCGTGACCCTGCAAAGGAATATCCTCTTGCATCATAGGGAGCGTGCCGCCTGCCGCTATCTGCAATTGCCAGGCAACCATATCGATACCTGTCACAGCCTCGGTCACGGGGTGTTCGACCTGCAATCGCGTGTTCATTTCCATGAACCAAAATCCATCCACACGCAACGGGCCCGAACCATCGACAATAAATTCGACGGTACCGGCGCCTTTGTAGCCGATGGCTTCGGCCGCCCGCACCGCTGCGGCCCCCATGCTGGCGCGAACCTCGGGCGTCATTCCGGGCGCGGGGGCCTCTTCGATGACCTTTTGATGACGGCGTTGCAGGGAACAATCCCGCTCGTACAGATGGACTGCGCGCGACCCGTCCCCGAATATCTGCACCTCGATATGTCGTGGGCTTGTCACAAACTTCTCAACAAGAACGTCAGGATTGCCGAAAGACGCTTGCGCCTCGGCCCGCGCGCTTTGAAGGGCGCTCTCGAAATCTGCCCGCGTCTGCACCAAGCGCATGCCTTTTCCCCCACCCCCGGCGACCGCCTTGATCAACACCGGATACCCAATCTTGTCCGCCTCGCTGGACAGCCGATCCAGAGATTGATCACGACCATGAAAGCCCGGCACCACCGGCACTCCTGCCTCGGCCATCAGCGCCTTTGCCGCATCCTTTAGCCCCATGGACCTGATCGCCGCTGAAGAGGGGCCAACAAAAACCAGACCCGCCGCCTCGACCGCGTCCACAAAATCTGGGTTTTCGGATAAAAACCCGTAACCCGGATGAATGGCCTGTGCACCGGTGGCCTGCGCAGCAGCGATGATCACATCGCCTCGCAGGTAACTTTCGGCCGGTGATGTGCCACCGATACACACCGATTCATCCGCCATGTTCCGGTGCATCGCGGATATGTCGGCCTGGCTGTAAACAGCCACAGTTGATAGCCCCATATCGCGCGCGGTTCGGATGATCCGACATGCAATTTCGCCTCTGTTAGCGATCAGCACTTTGTCAAACATGTCCACACTCCTTTGCCCATTGGGTCAACCGCGTATGTACGTTCGGACCCGCGAGACCATCGATCACAGGTTTTTGCGCAACAACAAACCCGACAGTGTTCGATCGCATGATGGATGCACCCTTTTTCATTTACAATGCCCCCAAACCTACATCCTGAAGACGCCGAAGGTCGTCGGCTCGATTGGTGCGTTCAGGGCGGTACGCAGGCTCAGTGCCAGCACCTCACGCGATCGGCGCGGGTCGATAACACCATCGTCCCATAGTCGCGCAGAGGCATACAACGGATGGCTTTGGTGGTCGAACATCTCGACTGTGGGGCGCTTGAATTCGGCCTCTTCCTCGGGGCTCCAATGCCCGCCCTGTCGTTCGATCGCATCTCGTTTGACGGTTGCCAACACGCCAGCAGCCTGAGCGCCCCCCATGACCGAAATCCGGCTGTTTGGCCATGTCCACAAAAAACGGGGCTGATACGCGCGCCCCGACATGCCGTAATTGCCTGCGCCGAAACTACCCCCCACAAGCATCGTAATCTTTGGCACGTTGGTCGTGGCAACCGCTGTCACCATCTTGGCGCCATGGCGGGCGATGCCCTCGTTTTCATACTGGCGCCCCACCATGAACCCTGTGATATTCTGCAAAAAGACCAAAGGGATCGAGCGCTGCGAACATAGCTGCACAAAATGCGCACCTTTCACAGCGGCCTCGGAAAAAAGAACCCCGTTATTTGCGATAATGCCAACGGGGTATCCCATAACATGGGCAAAGCCCGTCACCAAAGTTTCCCCAAAACGTGGCTTGAATTCATCAAACCTAGACCCATCCACAAGCCGTGCGAGCACTTCGCGGATATCATAAGGCGTGCGCAAATCATCCGGCACAACGCCCAAAATCTCGGCCGGGTCATATGCCGGGGGTTCGGGCGTCTGGGTATTTGCAAGCGGCGCAGAAAGATTGAGGCTGGCAACAGATTGACGTGCAAGAGCCAACGCATGTGCATCGTTTTCAGCAAGAATATCAGCCACCCCGGAGAGGCGCGTGTGTACATCGCCCCCCCCCAAATCTTCGGCAGTGACAATTTCACCAGTCGCCGCCTTAACCAGCGGAGGTCCAGCAAGAAAGATCGTGCCCTGGTCCTTAACGATGATCGTGACATCGGACATCGCAGGCACATAGGCGCCTCCGGCGGTGCACGATCCCATGACAACAGCAATCTGTGCGATGCCCTTTGCGCTCATCCGGGCCTGATTGTAAAAAATTCTGCCAAAATGGTCTCGGTCTGGAAAAACTTCGTCTTGGTTTGGCAAATTTGCTCCGCCGCTGTCTACAAGGTAGACGCACGGGATATGACATTCTTCTGCGATTTCTTGCGCACGCAGATGCTTTTTAACCGACATCGGATAATAGGTGCCGCCCTTTACCGTGGCATCGTTGCAAAGAACCATAACGTCGCGACCCGATACACGACCGACACCGGCGATTAGTCCTGCGGCAGGCGCTGCGTCGTCATACAGTCCGTACGCCGCCGTTGCGCCGATTTCCAAAAAGGGACTGCCCGGATCCAAAAGATTTGCCACCCTGTCACGTGGCAACATTTTCCCTCGGCTCAGATGGCGTTCGCGCGCACGCGCACCGCCGCCGGCAGCCGCGTAATCAACCGCTTCTCGTATTTCTGTCAGAGAGTCCAAATGCATCTTTTGATTTCGCAAAAAAGCTTCAGACCCAGGTAAAGCATTTGATTTCAATATCATGAAATACGTACCTCATGCATCAGATGAAGATCAGATCGGGTGGAGGCCAGAACCTTTAAACAAAAGGAATTCTTCTGCGTGACGACCTTCAGATCAGATTTGTTATAGCCCGGAATCATACCACAGCCTCTGCGGCAGCACGCGCCCGTAACTCTTTGCGGATGACTTTGCCGGTAACCGTCATTGGAAGTGAATCCAAAAATTGAATCTCTCTGGGATACAAATAGGTTGCGAGACGTTCTTTCACCCAGTTTTGCAGATCGGATACGTCCACCCGAGCATCTGGCTTGGTCACGACATAGGCCTTGACGATCTGAGTGCGAAGCGGATCGGGCTTTCCAACAACCCCAACGGTGGCCACAGCCGGATGGGTCAGAAGACAGTCCTCAATCTCGGCCGGGCCAATTCTGTAGCCGGCACTGGTGATGACATCATCCTCGCGGCCCACAAAAACCAAGGTATTGTCCTCAAGACGCCCCCGGTCCCCGGTCAACATCCAGTCTCCTCGGAACTTTGTCCGCGTTTCTTGCGGGTTATCCCAATACTCCAACATCATCGAAGCAGATCCGCGGGCAATCGCGATGTCCCCTTCGTCCGATGTCTCGGATCCAGTCGCATCAATCACAGATACCCGATGCCCCGGCACAGCCTTGCCGATTGCTCCCGGAGTGGGATCAAACAAGGTGGAGCAAGATGATGCCACCATGTTGCATTCGGTCTGGCCGTAAAATTCGTTAATCGTCAACCCAAAGGCCCGATGGCCCCAATCCAGCATTTCAGCCCCCAGTGGCTCGCCGCCAGACGCGACGCTTCGCAGCCCAGAGATCGCAACATCATCAGCCTTGAGCATCCGCAGCGCTGTTGGTGGGAAAAATACATTTCTTACATAGCCTTGCTGGCATATCTTGATACAGTCTTCGGTCGAAAATTTTGCCATGCGCGCAGCCACAACTGGCACACCAAGGGCCAGTCCGGGCATCAACACATCGAATAGCCCGCCGATCCACGCCCAATCTGCAGGGGTCCAAAGGCAATCACCGGGCTGGCCCAAAAAGTCGTGACTGATCTCAACTCCGGGAAGGTGTCCGGTCAGAACCCGATGGGCATGCAAGGCGCCCTTGGGCGCTCCGGTCGTCCCGGAGGTGAAAATAATCACAGCTGGATCTTCTGACCGCGTCTCGTGATTTGGCTGGACAGATGCCACCGCAGGCAGGTCGTGTTCACACATGCATACAACCGGCAGCCCCTCAAGCATTTGCCTGCCTTCGTCGTCCGTAACCACTTGATCAATGCGCGCCAAAGAGACGCGGCTTGTCAGCGCATCACGTTTGAATAGTTTGAAAAGCGGTACGGAAATTGCACCCGCACGCCAAATGGCAATATGTGCAGCCGCGCATAAAGGGCCTTGTGACAACAGCACCCCAACGCGATCCCCGGGGACCAAGCCGCGATCATACAATGTGGCCTGGACACGCCAGGACAGGCGCTGCAACTGTGCGTAGCTCACGGTTTGCATGCCCTGTGTCAGATCGATGATTGCAGGCCGTTCTGGTGCGTGTGCTGCCCAGTCATCACAGGCCTGAGCCGCCATGTTCAAACGCTCGGGCAGCGCCCAGTCAAACTCTGACATCAATTGCTCATAGGGTTTACGGGTCAGCATGGATCAGGCGCCCGGCTGGCTTCGCGGAATAGTCAGAACCCCGCCCCGCCGATCCAAGGCATACCAAAACTTGGGGTCAGATCCACATCGGATATCAAGCCAGACTTCCGCCCGCCAACCCGGACGGGCATGGCAATCCGTGCGCTGTGCACCGTCACCCGCTTGTTGGACATACAGGTCCGCAATGCCATTGATAGCATCCGTTTCAGAAAAAGACGTCCACCTGCGCCCTTCGATCCAGCCAAAAACGGCCGCCGCAAGTCCAAGCGCGATTATCGGAGCCAAGACAAGCACCCGCATCGGATCACTCCCCCAGACCAGTCGTTTCCAAAAATACGGTCTGCGCGGCCGTTTCATGCATGTGGCAGGATACCGCTGCCGGAGCGCCGCCGGTGCCACCGCCCCACTGCGACTGCACAAAGGCACATTTTCGGTCGCGAAACACAATCCATGCGCGCTGCATGTCACGCAGGCTGTCGACCTGGCTTGCTGCAAACTCCGAGGCATCCAGATCCGCACGACGCGCTGTCCGCTGTGCAGCCTGATATGCAAGGTTTAGCCGTTTATCCCAATAGCCCAGTTCTTGGCCAAGACATCCCATCATTGCAACTGTGGACCAGCCAAAGGGCGTCCGCTCCATGCAGGTCTCGGCAGCTGTCCCGCTGCAAGCCTGAACATCGCCACCGTTGCGCGCCATGCAGGTGATGGTTGGCGCCGGATCAAAGATCACATCCTGAGCCGCGACCGGACCGGCAAAAAAACATAAAAATGCGACCGCGCGCATCATGCCATGGCTTCCATCAGTTCCCGTCCAATCAACATTCTACGAATTTCTGATGTTCCTGCACCGATCTCCATCAACTTCGCATCGCGGAACAATCGCGCAACGGGCGCATCAGCCAGAAAACCGGCCCCTCCAAAGGCTTGCACGGCCTGATGCGCCTGTACCATCGCCTGTTCGCTTGCATACAGACAACACGCAGCCGCATCTTGACGGGTCACCTCGCCCCGA
This sequence comes from Pseudoprimorskyibacter sp., assembly GCA_029251265.1. GTDB lineage: Bacteria > Pseudomonadota > Alphaproteobacteria > Rhodobacterales > Rhodobacteraceae > JAQXDR01. The sequence continues at coordinate 20,989 of JAQXDR010000037.1, forward strand.
TCACAGGCCTTGGCACATTCATAGACATAGGCCCGCGCCGAGTTCATTGCCGTATACATATCCGCAATCTTGCCTTGCATCAGCTGGAATGATCCGACCGGTTGGCCAAATTGTTCACGTTCGGAAACATAAGGCATCACCTCGTCCAAACAGGCGGCCATAATGCCGACGCCTATCCCCGCAAGCACGACGCGTTCATAGTCCAGCCCGGACATCAACACCTGAACACCGCGCCCTTCTTCGCCCAACACATTGTCAAAGGGTACTTCGACGTCGTCAAAGATCAACTCAGCCGTATTGGACCCACGCATTCCCAGCTTGTCGAAATGCGGGCTGGTCGAAAATCCGGTCATCGACTTCTCAATCAAAAAGGCGGTCATACCACGCGCGCCTGCGTCAGGATTTGTTTTGGCATACACAACAAGCGTTTCCGCATCCGGGCCATTGGTAATCCAATATTTGTTCCCAGATAGGACGTAGCGATCATTTCGCTTTTCTGCGCGCAACTTCATCGACACGACATCAGAACCGGCCGACGGTTCGGACATGGCAAGCGCGCCCACGTGATGCCCGGAGACAAGGCCCGGCAGGTACCGCTGTTTTTGGGCTTCAGTACCATTCAAAGCGATCTGGTTCACACAAAGATTAGAATGCGCACCATAACTTAACGAGACTGACGCAGAGGCGCGCGCTATCTCTTCCACCGCGACCACATGCGCAAGATACCCCATCCCCGCACCACCGTGATCTTCCGGGACGGTAATGCCGAGCAGACCCAAACTTCCCATCTCTTGCCAAAGATCATGGGGAAATACGTTATCAGCGTCGACTTGCCCTGCGATTGGTCGGATCCGTTCCTGCGCAAAGCGATGGACCATATCGCGCAAACTGTTGACATCGTCACCCAGATCAAATCGCATGGTAGCATTGAACATCCTGGACCTCGGCTATTATTGAACACCTGTTCATAAACTTATGCCCCTGAAACAGCCTGAGTCAAGCCGCGGTTGCATTACTGTTCAACTCGCCGTAGGCCGAACGAATGCTGTCCTATCAACACATATACCACGCCGGAAATTTGGCGGATGTGCACAAACACGCCGCGCTGGCGTGGATGTTAAAATATATGACGGCCAAACCCAAGCCGATCAGCTATTTGGAAAGCCACGCCGGACGCGCAGTTTATGATCTGGATGCACCCGAGGCAAAACGCACCGGCGAAGCCATGCAAGGCATCGACCAGACATTGAGCTGGTTCTCGCAAGATCATCCATACGCGCAGGCTGTCGCGGCAACGCGCGCAGTTGCAGGATCCACAGCATATCCAGGATCCCCTGCAATCGCACGGCATCTGCTGCGATCAACTGATTCGCTACATCTTGCCGAACTGCACCCCCAAGAAAACGCGGCCTTGTCCAAAACCATGGGGCGCGCCGCCAAGGTGTATCAGCAAGACGGGCTGACGCTCATGCGCAGTTTGTCGCCACCCATGCCAAGGCGCGGGTTGATGCTGATCGATCCATCTTACGAGCAGGCGGACGAATATTTGTGGATGCCGCGCCTGCTGGGCGATGTTCATCGCAAATGGAATGTGGGTATTGTGGTCCTGTGGTACCCGATCCTGACCCATGGCGCGCAGGCGGCCATGGTCCAGAGCCTGCGCCGCGCGCTCCCCGAAGGTTTGAGCAACGAGGTGACCTTTCCCCCCGCCAGACCCGGTCACCGCATGATTGGTTCGGGGCTTTTTGTCCTGAACCCTCCTTATGGCTTAGCCGCAGAAATGGACGCACTGAACGGGCGATTTGCCTCTCTTTGATCGCAGCCCCTTGGCAGCCCGCCATAAGCGCCTTATGTCCGAGCGTATGTTTGCAGACTTTCTCAAGCGCCTAAGTGCGCCACAGCCCGCCCCCCTTTCCGACCCCGACGCTCGGCTTGCGCTGGTTGCGCTGTTGGTCCGTGTGGCCCGCGCGGACGGACACATGGATGATGCAGAAGCCGCGCGCATAGATCGTATCGCCGCAACACGGTACGCATTATCCCCGTTCGAAGCCACAGCCCTGCGGCGCGAAGCCGAAACGCTCGAATCCGAAGCGCCCGACACCGTAAAGTTCACCGATGCAATCAAGGCTGCGGTGCCATACGATGATCGTTTGGCGGTTATTGAGGCGCTGTGGCAGGTGGCCCTGTCGGATGGTGCACGGGACGCATCCGAAGATCAGGTCCTCCGGCTGGTTGCCAAGTTTCTGGGCATAAATGATCGCGACAGTGCGCTCGCGCGACAACGCGTGCAGCAATAAGCGGAACATCCCCAGCAACAAAGACCACACAGCAAGAATTGTGCCGACTGTTTACGGCTGAGATTTGGCAATTTGGATGCCTGTACGGTCGACGCCCTGCACCGCATGGCGGGCCGGGACACGTCATAACAAGATTGCGCGTTGCATTGGTCGTCGTTTTAGGCCCTACTGCACCGCAGGCGAACAAGCGAAGAACTATCGTGACACCAAAAATACCTGTAATCGACATCCAAAACCTTCATAAGAGCTATGGCGAGCTTGAGGTTTTGAGGGGTGTGGACATCACCGCCCAAAAAGGAACAGTCGTCTCGTTGATTGGATCGTCTGGATCGGGAAAGTCGACGCTGTTGCGCTGTGCCAACTTGCTGGAGAACAGCCAAAAAGGGGATATCCGGTTCAACGGTGAAGCGGTGGTTTGGGCCGGCAACACTCATACCCGGCACCCCGGTGACGCCAGCCAGGTGCTGCGCATTCGAACCAACCTTTCGATGGTCTTTCAGCAGTTCAATCTTTGGGCACATATGACGATCTTGCAAAACGTTATGGAAGCACCGATGACCGTTCTACGACGTGATCGTTCCGAAGTAGAAAATGCAGCAAGGGGTTATCTGGACCAAGTTGGTATCGGCGACAAGTGTGACGCATATCCTGCGCAACTGTCGGGAGGCCAACAACAACGTGCCGCGATTGCCCGCGCGTTGTGTATGGAGCCCGAAGCGCTATTGTTTGACGAACCGACATCGGCACTTGATCCGGAACTAGAGCAAGAGGTTGTTCGCGTGATCAAGGATCTGGCGTCTGAGGGACGCACTATGATGCTTGTGACACATGATATGAAGATGGCGCGTGATGTCAGCGACCACGTCGTTTTTCTGCACAAGGGGCGGATCGAGGAAGAAGGCCCCCCAACTGCCCTGTTCGGCGCACCAAAATCAGAACGCCTACAGGGGTTTCTATCTTCCACCATGACCACGTAAACAGTTCAACGATCAACCGAGGGAGTATATCGATGAAAACCATTCTTATAACCACCGCCGCATTGGCACTGACCGCTGGGACCGCTTTTGCAGGCGGCCATTCCGTTGTGCGTTTGGGCACCGAAGGCGCCTATCCTCCGTATAACTTCATTAACGATGCCGGCGAAGTAGATGGCTTTGAGCGCGAGTTGGGTGATGAGCTATGTGCACGTGCCGAGCTGGAGTGCACCTGGGTCACCAATGACTGGGACAGCATCATTCCCAACCTTGTAAGTGGCAACTACGATGCCATTATTGCGGGCATGTCAGTCACTGACGAGCGTGACGAGGTCATTGACTTTACCACCAACTACACACAGCCCGATCCGTCAGTTTATCTGGCAATGGACGGCATGGATCTTGACGTGTCGGCCGGTGTGATTGCTGCGCAGTCCAACACCATTCAATCCGCCTACATTGCATCTTCAGGCGCAACGCTTGTCGAATTTGCAACACCAGAGGAAACCATTTCGGCAGTACGCAATGGTGAAGCTGACGCCGTGTTGGCTGATCGCGCCTATCTTTTGCCGATCGCCGACGAATCTGCCGATTTGTCCTTCGCGGGCGAAAGCGTCTTCATCGGTGGCGGTGTCGGCATGGGTATTCGTGAAAGCGACACTGACCTGCGCGACGCGTTCTCGGCAGCAATCGACAGCATGAAGGCCGATGGGTCTTTGAATGCGTTGATCGCCAAGTGGGAAATTGGCGAAGGCTTCTGATAAAGCAGTTGCGGGGGTAAAAAACGCTCCCGCAACCTACCATTTTGGGACCAACGACATCCCATCATTCCTAAAAGACCGCCATTTTGACAGCGTTTTGACACCGGGTTTGCCGGAACGACCCTGTTGAACCTAAAAATACCAAAAGCGCATTGGATTTGACTATGCACCGCACGACGCCCAAGGGTCGGAAGCAGATCACAGTCACCCTGACTGCAACGGACACCTGAAGTGTTCGGCTTTTGCACCGACCCTGCCATTCTGGGAGAGTTTCAGTGGATGATCTGCTATCTCACCACTGGCAAGCACATGGCGATCTATACAGCCGTCGCAACGGTTCTAATCCTGCTGGCAGTGACTGCACCCACCGCACTGGCCTTCGGATTTGCTGGCGCCATGGCGGCAAGAGCCCGTTTTATACCCTTGCAGTGGCTGGGGCGCGCCTATATCGCGATTGTACGTGGGGTTCCCGACATTGCTTTTTTCTTGTTCTTCGTCATTGCGCTGGACCAAGGGTTTGAATGGCTACGACATAAATGGTCTTGTCCGGACTGGGACCAGCCGATCCGTCAGGGAAATGACTTCGTGGTGTGCGACGCGGCAAAACTTCCTCTGAATTCGGCCCCCCAATGGATTCATGAAAGCTACGGCTTTGCACTGGCAGTGCTGACCTTTGCGATCGTGTTCGGTGCCTTTGCGGCCAATGTCCTGTTTGGTGCTATGCGAGCCGTACCCAAAGCCCAGTTAGAGACCGCAGCAGCCTATGGGATGACCCAACGACAAACCTTTTGGCGTATTTTGGTTCCCCAAATGTGGGTTTTTGCCCTGCCGGGGCTTTCGAACCTTTGGATGGTTTTGATCAAGGCAACACCGTTGCTTTTTTTGCTGGGGATCGAAGACATCGTCTATTGGGCCCAAGAGCTTGGTGGCACCAAAAACCCGCGCTTTACCGATTATCCCCATCCTGACTGGCGCATGTGGTATTTCTTGGCATTGTTGGTCTTTTATCTTGGCTTTACCTGGGTCTCAGAACGCGTTCTGGACCGCATCATGTTGCGACTAACACGGGGCCAGGCGACCTTGGGCGGCGATGCGCAAAGGACTGCGGCATGAGTTGCGCAGAGATATTTGCCGATTATGCACTACGCTCCATCGGGATCGGAGAGCGTCTTTTGCCCCGGGACAATTTCACCCTGTGCCATCAAGTCGTTTTGATTGGATCTGGCCTGTTGTGGAATATCTATTTTGGAACGCTTGCCTTGCTATCAGGCTTTTTTCTGGCAACAGCAATCGCTTTGGGCAAAGCGTCAAAGACGCCTGCATTTCGTTTGCCTGCCACATGGTTTATCTTTGTGTTCCGGGGATCCCCGCTTTTTATCCAGTTCTTTTTTGCCTATTTTCTGTTTCTGTCTTTGAAACAGATCCTGCCCGTGTTTGCCCCCTTCACTGCAGCATGGCTTGGCGCGCTGACAGTCCTTTTTTTGAACACAGCCGCATATTCAGCCGAGATATTTTACGGCGCGCTGTTATCCGTTCCCAAAGGCGATCTAGATGCCGCGGATGCCTTTGGTTTTTCCGGCTGGCGCAAATTCAGACGCATTACGTGGCCAACCATGCTCAGACTCGCCTGGCCCGCCTACACGAATGAGGCAATTTTTTTGTTTCATGCAACCACTCTTGTTTATTTTTCGGGCTTTCCTGCGTGGCAGCAACGCGGAGACGCGTTATATTATGCACGCTATTTTGCAGACAAAACCTTTAACCCGTTTGTGCCCTACCCAATTTTGGCTGCGTATTTTGTGCTTTTGACACTGGTAATCATCGCGATCTTTGGACGTATGAACACCCGTCTGAACCGACACCTCCCGCAGGATACGCATCCAAAACGCCCCCGTATGACCATGATGCGCTAGGTCTATACTGTGCGGTACGGCCCGCTCTGTGATCACTGAATGCCGGACGCGCGCGAGGCTGCACTTGCCAGACAATCTATGGGCAGATACAATTTGATCAAATTTTTACACCTTTGCGGCGGGGCTTTATGACCATCCTGACCTATTCTGACATTCGCGCAGCTTGCCCTCAGGCGCGCTCCCTTAGGTTGGCCGCGGCGGACCTGAACGGAATCCCGCGCGCCAAACGCAAACCTCTGCCCGCCGGAGCGAGCCAAGTCGCCGGACGCTACCCTTATTCTGCGCTAAATGTCGATATCCTTGGCCACGACATCGACGGCAGTCCGTTGGTGTTTGCCACAGGCGATGCGGATGCAGAATTACTGCCGACTGGGCGCATCTGGCCCATGCCTTGGCTGGCTAATCCTGCGGCTTTGGTCCCAGTATCGATGTATCATCAGGATGGAACGGCCTTTGCCGGTGATCCAAGACACGCTTTGGTTCAGGCTGTCTCGCGGTTGGCAGCCATAGGCGTCACGCCTGTGATTGGTGTGGAATATGAATTCTTTCTTCTGGACGATGATCATCGTCCTGCAGCGCCTCCAGGTATGCCCGCACGGCCCTATGCGGGCGACGTGCTGTGTTTGGCACAACTGGACGCCTTTGACGCCTATCTGTCAGATCTTTATGCCGCGTGCGCCGACATGGATATTCCTGCCGAGGTTGCGAGTTCTGAAAGCGCACCAGGTCAGTTTGAAATTACACTTGGGCATCTAAGTGATCCGTTGCGGGCTGCGGACAACGCTTGGGGCTTTAAGCTGGCAGCGAAAGGAATAGCTCGAAAGCATGGGATAAACGCGTGTTTCATGGCCAAACCAGATCCGAGAGTGTCCGGATCCGGCCTGCACTGCCATATATCACTGATCGACCGTCAGGGTCGCACCGTCTTTGACGATGGACGCGCGTCAGGAACCCCTGCCCTTCAACACGCCATCGCCGGCTGTCTTGAGGCCCTGCCCGACAGCACAGGAATATTGGCACCTTATCCAAACAGCTTTGATCGTTTCGTGGCCGATGCGCATGCACCCTATGGTGTGGCTTGGGGGTATGACAATCGTACGGTTGCCCTGCGTGTTCCCCCCGGTCCACGTCGGCTGGAACACCGCGTGGCCGGAGCCGATGCCAATATCTACCTTTTGCTGGCTGTTGTGCTTGGTGCGATGGCGCGCGGTCTGGACGCCGGACGCACACCATCCGCGCCCTTGACTGGTAATGCCTATGATCAGCCCTTGGCTGAAATCCCGCGGACACAACCCGACGCACTGTCGCGGATGGAGGCCAGCAAGATCTTGCCCGACCTCTTGCCGCCAATGCTGATTGACAATTTTTTGCGCACCAAACGACAAGAAGCGCGCGACCTTTCCACGTTATCATCCTCAACCGCTCAAGACGCACTGATCACAACTGTCTAACGGCTGGAAAAGCAGGAATACACCCTGCACGGCCTTGCCAAAAGGAGACGTCCATGAAAATTGGTGTGTTGCAAACTGGGCTCGTCCCCGAGGTGCTAAGCCCGACGCATGGTCAGTACGCTGAAATGTTCCAGACCTTTCTGGGCGGACAAGGCTTTGATTTTCAGGCATGGTCCGTGGTTGAAGGTGACATGCCCTGTGACGTTCACGAGGCAGACGGCTGGCTTATCACCGGATCACGGCATGGGGTCTATGAAGACCATGCATGGCTGCCACCACTGGAAATATTTATTCGACACGCCAAAGCACAAGGCAGACCGATGGTCGGCATTTGTTTTGGACATCAGATCATGGCGCAGGCTTTGGGTGGCGATGTCCGCAAATTTGACGGTGGCTGGGTTGTGGGCGCGCAGGAGTATGATTTTGCAGATGGTGCTCGGATGACACTGGCTGCATGGCACCAAGATCAGGTTCTGACGCCGCCAAAAGGGGCACAGACCATCGCCAAACATGAAAACTGCGCGCATGCAGCACTGCTATACCCCGGTTGGGGGCTTAGTTTTCAACCCCATCCTGAATTTTCACCTTCGTATCTCGAAGGTCTGCTCCTTGCCCGCGGCCCCGGAATTGTGCCAGATACGCTTCTTTCCAATGCAAAACACCGGCTAAAAGATCATTTGGACGCCAAGCCCGTGGCTGACCAAATCGCACAATTTTTCCGCGACAACGCCTCGGTGCCAACCACAAAAACGGAGACCATCTGATGAGTGACTGGATCAAAAGCCTGCCCGATGCCGCGCGTGATTTTCTGCACAACCGCCGTTTGGACGAAGTCGAA
>JAQXDR010000080.1 GCA_029251265.1 Pseudoprimorskyibacter sp.
CCTCCTCTCTTGGTTCAAAGATATTTTGGTCCATCCATTCGTGCCGAACCACGCGGTTTTAGCGCTCGTTATCGGCGGTTTGTTACGGCTTGCCCGGCTGATTATATCGGTGGCGGTGCCGTGCTTTTTGGCCCATCGTATCAGCAAACTATGGACATATTCGGGCCCGTTATCACCCCGCATGGTTTCAGGCTTTCGCGCCATTCGATGATCTGGCTCAGGCTGCGCAGGACATGCATAGCTGGCAACGAGACGTCCACCTTGATCCCCAGCCAGTCCGTGATCCCGGCTGTCTCTTTACTGCGCTTGCGCTCGTGTTGCTCACAGCTTGGGCTCATCAGGCACGCTCGCGCAGTACTGACGCCGTGTTGCACTACCACATCTGCGGCCATCTTTTTCCTTTGAGACGACCTTAGCGCTGTTTTCCAAGCGCCTTCTGGAGACGGGCATTTTGCATGCTCATCTTAGCATAGATCCGCTTCAGGCGGTGGTTCTATTCAGTTATCGCGTTGATCTCAAACAATGCTGGCATCCGTCGTCCCAAATTTTGCAAACCAATCTTGGCCTGGCGCCAGATCGCCATGATTTGGGCGCCGCGGAATTTTGGGTTCTTCATACGAATTATTCCCGGTCATTTTCATCGAAAAAATTTTACTGTTGAATAGCACTATTTTTCGGGGGGATTACCACTCACCCGTCCAGCCAGCGGCATCAGACGGCTGATTTGATCAAACGAACGCATATCAAAGAAATCTCATCTTTATCTGTTCGGCTATGCCCTGTCGCGCTTGACTACAAACTGTACGGCATGGGTGAGAGCTTTTAACTATCATTGTGTGGAGCGCCTGAAACAAAAAACGATACTCGGAACCTGCGAGCTCAAAATAACGACGGGCAATAACCACCATATCAATCGCTGCAACTAATCTTTCTCGAGCGACAACCAGAAAACTGCGCGCCAGTATAGCCTTAAGGTATCAGTAGACCGGCAAAGGGACCTTCTAAAATAGTAACGCTGTGAACGCTTTACTCTGAACTATGAAGGCTGAGCTCATCTGGCAACGTGAGAGCCGTCCATTCGGCGCACGTAGATTAGGCTGCATAGTCGCGATAGATCAGGTGCACCGAGCTCTTACGTCTGTGATCAATCTCAAAACAACTTAGAGCCGGTCAGGTCCAATCCTATGTCTTGCTGAATAGCTCGTAATAAACCGAAAACTACTGATCACTATATATACGACTGAAGTCATCAGAAGATCTCCAAAAAATGTTTTTCGCAGCAGGTTCTATCGAACAACAAAATCTGCGTGTAACGCGCCGGCTGCCTTTATGCTTTTAAGAATATCAATCATTTCGCGGGGTGATACTCCCAAAGCATTCAAACCCGAAATGACCTGCGACAACGAGGTGCCAACCGGGACCTCTGCCAATCCAATTCCTGGTTGTTCTTCGATTGCTACGTCCGTGCGCGGTACGACAATTGTTTGCCCCTCCGAGAATGGGTTTGGCTGCACGATTTGGGGTTCCTCCTGAATTCTAAGCGTAAGATTACCTTGAGAGACGGCGACGCGTGAAATTCTGACGTCTTCCCCCATAACGATTGTCCCCGATCTTTGATCGACGACGACGGTAGCGCGACGTTGAGGTGCCACCAAAAGGTTTTCTATACTTACAACCAGATGTGCCGGGGATTTGGCACCCGAAGACGCAATATTAATGGTCACCGTTCCTGCATCAGACATCGTTGCCGCGTTTCGACCCAATGCCGTGTTAATAACAGTCTCAATGCGAGCAGCGGTCGTAAAGTCAGGCTCCCTAAGTGCTAGTTGTAAACGTTTTAAATCACTAAATTCGAAATTCACTTCCCGCTCTACTCTTGCTCCTGACGGAATGACGCCAGACGTTGGCACACCTTGTATTTCGCGTGCACCGTCACCCTCTATCGCGGCTCCACCTGCTATAATCGTACCTTGCGCGACTGCATAAATATCGCCATCTGCTGCATTCAACGGCGTCATAATCAGAGTGCCGCCCAATAAACTTTTTGCGTCACCAATGGCAGAGACCGTCACGTCTATCTTTCCGCCAGATCTGGCAAAAGGGGGTAAGGCAGCTGTAACAATGACAGCAGCAACATTTTTGGGTCGGAATTGCTCACCAGTGACATTGACACCAAGCCGCTCTAAGATGTTTGCCATGATCTCTTCGGTAAAAGGGGCATTGCGCAGACCGTCTCCGGTACCATTCAAGCCCACTACCAAACCATACCCGACAAGGTCATTCCCACGCACGCCATCGAATTCTACGAGATCTTTAATACGTATATTCTGGGCTAACACCGACGTGGCCAAAAAATTTAGGAATATTAAACAGAAAAAAAATCTAAAAATCATCTCAGAAAATTCACCAAGGATATCTCACGGTTGCGAGACGTCACAACATAAAGGGCCTCTAGTTGCGCTTGAACTTGCTCTAAACGCGTCGCTGTCTGGTACGGGTCGGCGCTTACAATCGAATTGCGAGCCAATCGCAAGGTATTCTGATTGGCCTCGTTTCTATTGCGGGTTTCCGAAATCCGTTCCTGTACGGAACCAACATCTGCGCGCAGATTGGTCAACGCCGTCTGTCCATTAACTATACCCCTTCCAGCCTGCGACAAAAGAGCTGTTTGGACATTGTCCGTAAAAGCCAAATTTTGATCTGCTGCTAAATGTCCGATAGCCGCCTGTTTCATTAAATTCCTAAAGACTGAATTATCCGCACGAACGGATAGTTCAACGGTTTCGGTTTCTGATAATTGGTAAGGTTGCAGATCCGTTTTGCTACCGAGATATGCCTGCGTGTTGAAACCACCCGCAGGATCATCAAACCAAAAATCCAAACGATCCATGACTTCCGCAGCTGTCGTAGCTCCCAAAAGATGGCTTTTTAGGTCATCAAGCATCTCGCTTGATGTTTTCAAAGGAGCCTGCTGTGTCGCTGTTCCAGCAAATAAACTACGGCCCACCACGCTCGTATTCAAACGCGAAACCAATGTTGAAAATGTTTCTCTAGCAGAATGGGACATTGCCGAACGCGCTTGGGGCGACGTAGCTAAATCAACCTTAAGAAAATCCACGCCCAACTTTTCAGTTTGAGATTGGATATCACTCAAAACGGCTTGGGTCGCATCAACAGCCAGTTCTGCTTCCGTGTTGGCAAGTAGATAAGCTTGAATACGGCTCAATCCGGTTTGAAGATGTGAGATCCTTGTTGTATCTCCTGCGAGATCCAAAGCTGGATCCGCTTTGATGCCTGTCGTCATTTCGGTTGTCAGGTCTTCAAGTTTGTCTTTGATCACATTCTGACGATTTTGAAGCGCTAATCCACGCGCCAGGTCACCTATCGTTTGCATACTGACATTCCAATAATTAACGGAAAAGAAGTTGCATCAAGTCATCCACAACGCGGATCACCTGCGCATTCGCGGCATAATTTTGTTCAATCTTGATGAGATCCTGAAGCTCTGTATCAGTATCTACACTATCGGAAAGATACCTTTCCTCAGCAGCTAAAAGCCTATCACTCAAATATTGATTTGTTTGTTCTGCATCAATCCGTTGGTCGGTAACATATGACGAAAGCTCCGCAAAATGGGTTGAGATGGCAACCGGCTCTGGCCTTAGGCTGGAGGATGAAGTGGAAACAGGATCTACAAGTGCATTACGCCATCCATTTATCAAAGAAGCATCTCCCGGATTCCCGGGGGCCACGGATCCAAGTCCATCCCTTAACCGCCAAAGCGAAGACCCAGATGGATCTAAATCTAAATTCAATGTGATTCGACCGGCCAGTCCAATTTCATTTACCGGTTCGATCGGGAAACCTAGGTCAGTAAAGACACCAGAATCGCCCGTAACAAGTGTTGCATCAGGCCCACCCGGCCCCAATCGACTACCAAGATCAAAAGCAACACCATCAAGTTTCGTCTGTAAATCCGGTGCAACAATATCACGAATTTCGAAAAGCGCAGAAAGCGTGCCCCCTGCTATCATACCATCTGGACCTGCATTCAAAGATCGTCCGTCTATGGTTAAATCGGACAATAGACCATTGCCTAAGGTCATATGTGGCGCGATCTCATTACTACGTTGGAACTCGAATTCAGGCGGTTTGCCATCCAACAGCAAAGTGCCACCCATTGAATACAGGGCCACAGTATTTTTATCACGTGGAATAGCTCGTAGGGGTATAATTTGGGCAACACGATCAATCTCTATTTGCCGCTGGTCTTCTAACGTTGAGACGTCTGCGCCCGCATGTACCGATCTGGAGATCCGCACATTGATATCTGAGATTCGGGCTAAAGACGTATTCAGTTGTTGCACCTGATCTGTAATCGATGTCTCCGCTGACCTACGGCTGGCCTGAACACCATCTGAAATACCATTCAGTTTACCAGCCAAGCTTTGTGCAGCCTGGGCAATATTGCGCAATCTCTGCGTAGAACTGGGATCGCTGGATGCCGAGATAAGCGACGCCTCAAGAGAATCCAGCCGGCCTGTTAGGCTATCGCCATCTAAGGCTCCGCCGATAAGAGTTTCCATCCTATCTGCATGCTGGGACAAAAGCGTTGCACCCGCAGAATGTCCATCGGCCAGGCGCTTATCGGCAATCAGCACAGCGTCTGCATGACGGACAACTCCAAGCACCCGAACACCACCATGCGTAGACACACTATCAGACGCTACATTTAATTGACGACGCCCATAGCCTTCTGTCAGTGCGTTCGAAATATTTGATGAAACAAGGCTTGCTGATTTTGCCTGAACTGCCAAGCCACTGACGGCATTTGACAAAGCACCCGAAAGCGACATGGCCTATCCTTTCAATCATAAAGTCAGAAAATTAACGTTTGATATTAGTAGTTTCCTGCAGCATTTCATCCACAGTCTGAATGACTTTAGCATTTGAGGAATAAGCTCTTTGCGTTTGGATCATATCCGTAAGCTCGCTCGCCACGTCTGTTGAGGATTCTTCAAGTGCAAAGCTGACCACATCACCAGTTGGCCCATCCCCTGCGTTCCAAAGAAAGTAACTACCACTTTCTGGGCTCGGCATGTAAGTTTGCTTGTCTAAGGCAACCATACCGTTGGGGTTAGGCAGATCCACCAGTGGCACTTGATAGATTGACCGAGTAATCCCAGTGTCAAAAAATGCAAAAACACCACCAGCCTCATCGACTTCGACGGAAGTCATATTTCCAACTGGTGATCCATCTTTAGAAATATTTAAAGGCGCAAAACTGTCAGAGAGCTGTGTCAAACCATCACTTTCACCAGGGCGACCAATAGCAATTTCAATTGGGCCACCTGCGACGTTTACCGTGAGCGTGCCAGAAGTTATGTCGTATGCACCTCCTGAAACAGTTGTTACAGCTGATAAGGTCCCACCTGAAATACGGCTGTCATCAAATGTAAGTTGATATTCGCCAATAATTACCCCGGACGTCGCCGTGTCAGTTAATTGCACAGTCCATTCATTGGATGTGCCGGCCCCGGCGGCAGGTACCTGCGGAATAAACGATATCCCAATATTTTCAGATCGGCCAAGGTTATCGTAATATTCTACAGACAACTCCAAAGGATCGCCACTAGATCCCTCATATGTTTCCGTCGCAGGTAAATTCACACCCAAAGTCATACGTGTCGTCGGTTCGCCAGAGAACTGGTTCACATTAATCTGCACTGGCTCAAGCCCGTCGGCGGTATCGCGTGGATACGTCGGAATGCTACCATCCGCTAAAGCGGGCCATCCTAAAAGGACCAACCCAGATTCTGTGCGCAAATATCCGTCAGCATCCGTGCGGAATGAACCGGTGGTTGTCAGAAACATTTGAGGTGTTCCATTTTCAGCCCCAACATCTGTTGATCTTGCCACTGGTATAAATCCACGCCCGCGAACAGCGAGATCGGTTGCGTTCGTCGTTGCAACAAGTGACCCAGACTGATCTATTAGCCTTTGAGTGTCTGACCGCACACCACCTGCAGAATAAACGCCGCCTTTGGTCGCCATGACCATCGATTGAAAATCTGTTTCTACTCGCTTGTAGCCGTGAGTTGCGGAATTGGCGATATTATCTGAAATCGCCGCCAACCGGCTGGCATTAGATGCCAAACCGGCCACCCCGGCGTTAAGCGAACTGGAAATGGTCATTGCAAGCCTTTCTGCGCTATCAAATCTGACGCTACAGTTACGTGCGGTGGTTTAATGGCGTGCTAATAAAATCACCTAAATTGTCGACTTACTTTCGCAAAAATACGATTTCTACCCTATTGTTACGTACCGACATGGGATTTGACACGATCAAAGAGCGATCCGCATGCGCGGTTGTTCGTTCGATTCGATCCGTTTCCACCCCATTTTGGATAGCCAGCCTCCGAATTTCTTCAGCCTGCCGTGTGGAAGAATTCCAGACCGGATTTTCCGCAACCACCACAGGAACCGCTGCAGTGTGCGTTTCAACTGCCATAGAATTCGGTATTCCCCTAGCGGCAACAGCAACTGCACGGACCAAGGACTCCATCAACTGGGTCGGTTGATCTACAGCATCGAACAAAGGTGACCTTGGCAAAGCAAAGAATTCAACGACAACTCCGCGGTCAGTTACCCGCAGATCAACATGCCGCATCTCGTTTTCTTCTAAGATCGACTCGCCCCCTGATCCCAATAAAATTTCGTCCAGCAATTCAACCAGTTCTTTTGCTTCATCCAAACTATCGGATTTTGCAGACAAAGCACCACGAGCCTGTGCGGATTCGGTAGGGTGAATACTGGATGCTCCTGTCCCAACTTTAGGAAGCGTGTTTTCCGAGAACACAGAAGATCCACCAAAATTGCCATCACCGCCTCCAGAAACACGATTCACCGCGATGGTTGGACTAAAGTAATCTGCTATTCCCTTTCTTTGTTTTTCTGTTGTCGCATTCAAAAGCCACATCAGCATGAAAAAAGCCATCATGGCAGTCACAAAGTCCGCATAAGCCACTTTCCAGGCGCCACCGTGGTGACTCTGGCCTGCTACGATCTTCTTGCGCTTGATGATGATGGGCGTGTTTTCGCCATTCATCGTCTCACCCTTTCTGCCCCCGCAAAAGGAATAGACGATGTAGGTTTAAGCTCAGCTTAATAATTCAAAATGTACGGTTAATTAGACGTCAGTTGCCAGCAAGCTGGTTGCCCACTCCGAACGCCGAACCGATCAAACCAAATATGGTTTGTGCTGCGTTAACAGGACTTTCTGTCGCCAGCACGGTGTCGTCCGGCTGTATTCGAAATCCACGCGCAGCAAACAGGCCATCAGCAGACGTCAAATCTATTGCAAAAACAACATGCGCACGCTGCGGCCCGTTGTTACCAGATTTTCGTACAGCATCTGCCGAGTATTCACGAAGTACCAGCACACCCTCTGGATTTGCACGCGCAGAATCCAAGCCATTGATCAACGAAATCGCTTCCAGCGCCGACAAACGATCGGTTGGGAAATGAATAATATCCTGAGTTCCAGTCGCACCAAGCGCCGTAAAGCTGCGGCGATCTTCTTCTAGTATAACTTTGTCACCGCCTTGCAAAACGGTGTCATATCGTCCTGATGACAAGAGTTGCGCGGCCTGTATTTCGTAGGCTCGTCCATGACGCAGCAGTCTTACTCTGGGATTGCGCAGACTAGGGCTGATCCCTCCGCCCGCTGAAATCAAAGCCATCACAGTATATTCCCGCGATGGCAGAGCGAAGGTTCCCGGCGCAGGCACACCACTTACCAAATAAACAGAATTCCGCTGGCCTTCGCGCATTGATAATTGCACCTGCGCTGATGATACGATTGGTTCCAACCGGGATTGCACACGTATCCGCGCGGCGGTCGGTGTTAGACCCCCAACCTCGATATCTCCAGTGTATGGGACAAAGATCGTTCCATCCGGTGCCACGCGCAAATTCGACATCGCGACCGACCTTTGACCAGTATTGGTCAGCAAGGAATTGTCCTGACTGTCCCAAATCGTCAATGTCACCATGTCACCCGGGCGAATAATGGAGCTGGAGATCCCACGATGGGTGTTTATCCATCCTTCTCCGTGCGTGATCTTTTTTTGCGGCCAAGAAGAAAGTACTGGCAGAACCGCCCGCGAAACTTCGACAACTTGAAACGCAGGAGAGCCTGCATCGCCTTGACGCAAGATTTCCGTCTCTATTGCGGCGCCACGCGGCAAAGACAACGACGTGCTGTCACAACCCGCTAGCCCCAGACAAAAAATAATGGCACTTAAGATACGACCGACCAAGACCACGAATCTCCTTTAGGCGTGTCCAATTAGATTACAAAACGTTCAACTTTAGATGTCACAGTGATAGGTCAAGTAACAACATAAATCTCTGCAAGGGACTGAATCGTGGCAGGAATCACGCAAAGAGCTCGAATTGCGGTCTTAGGAGGCAACGGACGGGTAGGCCGAATGATCATGTCATGTGGCCAAAACCATGATTTGATCTCAGTAGTACGACCCGAAAAAGCGGGACCCAGAGACGTGTCGTGGGCACCCGGCCTACCATTTCCAAGGGATCTGCAATGCGACGCAGTGGTGGCAGCTTGGGGTGTGACTCATGGTTCGAAAAGTGATCTAGACGCTAATGTTACACTTGTCCGTCATGCTCAGAATTTTGGCAAAGCGGCGGGTGCTGAGAGGGTTGTTCATTGCTCATCCGCGGCTGTTTATGGATGTAAAACGCCATGGACAGAGTCGGTAAAGATCAACCCAGTATCTTGCTACGGTTTGGCAAAAGCACGCATGGAAGACGCCATTACACATGCAACTACAGGTCCTAAAGCAGTCATTTTGCGCATAGGAAATGTCGCTGGTGCAGACAGTCTGTTCAAGGCCGGATTAAGAGACGGCCATGTGACATTGGACAGGTTTCCTGACGGACGCGGCCCTATACGAAGTTATATCGGCCCCCGCACTTTAACGCACGTTACGCTTTGGGCTGCATTATCATCTGAAACGCCACCATTTCTGAATGTCGCTGGTGCATCTGAAGTTGGCATGGAAGACATCGCCCGTGCCATGGCCTGGCACGTGTCGTGGCGTCCGGCGACACAAACAGCCCACCAGCATGCCG
Organism: Pseudoprimorskyibacter sp.; assembly: GCA_029251265.1. Taxonomy (GTDB): domain Bacteria; phylum Pseudomonadota; class Alphaproteobacteria; order Rhodobacterales; family Rhodobacteraceae; genus JAQXDR01. The sequence continues at coordinate 9,157 of JAQXDR010000080.1, forward strand.
TTCTGGAAACAGACCTCTTACAAAAATATCTACACTTGGGCGATGAAACCGCTCAACCGTCAAGCATCGCTGAAGAAGTAAACAGCATCGTCCATATATTATGAAACGTGGCGTCGACCTCGCCTTGGCAATAGCCATCGCCCCGATAATCCTGCCTGTGATCATGATAGTCGCAGTGTTGCTTTGTTGCTTTCAAAAAGGGACACCAATCTATTTATCGGAACGGATGAAAACAACGACACATGGATTTACGCTATGGAAGTTTCGCACCATGGAGCCCGATCCCGATGACAGTGGCGTTTCTGGTGGCGATAAATCCGGCAGAATTACTAAACTGGGGGCATTCCTACGACACCACCGTCTTGATGAAATACCACAATGGTGGAACATCGTTAAAGGTGACATCAGCTTTGTAGGACCGCGCCCCCCCTTACGGGTCTATGTCGAAAAGTTTCCCAACTTGTATTCCCAAGTGCTGGAGGAGCGGCCGGGCGTCACAGGCATGGCAACATTGATATATCACAACACCGAACAACGATTGCTGGCACAATGTTCATCAGCAAAAGAAACAGACGAGGTGTACAGCCGCCGTTGCGTACCGAAAAAAGCAAAAATAGACATACTTTACGCCAGCCACAGAACCCTCTGCAGCGATCTGCGAATCATTTTGGCAACAGTGTTCCGTCGAATTGGCTCACATTAGTGACTGAATGAGGCCTGACAACATGTGGCAACATTCGCGATGCGCCGTCAAATCAGGCAGCGGTCTCGCGCGATCATCGCAGCGTGGGTGCGGTTTCGGGCACCCAACTTTCGGCTCAGAGTTTTGACGTGCAACTTAACTGTGACTTCTTGCAGATCATAATCTCTAGCGATTTCTTTGTTGGACTTGCCCTCGCAAATTCCACGTAAAACATCTGTTTCCCGTTTGGACAGAGGTCCTGCGCCAGTATCGTTTTGCTGCATAAAATCAAACGGTGCGTAGATTTCTCCGGCGGCCATGAACCGTGCCGCTGTTAGAAGACTTTTCGCGCCGAGCGTCTTTGGGATAAACCCTTGGGCACCTGCCTTTAGCGCAGCCTCTGCGACATCACGGGGCGCTGATCCTGATAAAATTGCCACAGGCTTGCTGTCGTTCGCAGTTTTCATCTTCGCGAGACCGTCAAGCCCATTCATTCCCGGCATGTTGTAGTCCAACAATACAAGGTCGAAAGCGCCTGTATCCTGGGCCGCCTGCACGGCCTCTTCTAAAGTAGCAACAGTCAGAACTTCGGCTACGTCTTCTCCATTTAGGAAAGCAGCAATCGTCTCCCGCACAAGGTCATGATCATCGGCGACAAGAATACGCATGATATTTATTATCCATCCGAGCCCAAAATTACGCCAGGCTGTTCTCTTAGCAAACACCCACAGCAGATCATTCTGCTGCACATGCCTAAGCATCTAACATTTGTCCGGTATATTCTAGGGCCTTTTGTTGTATTTTAATGTTTCTGGTTTTGGATAAAAGCTCAACGGAACGTATGTGGTTGTTCACTATAGAGTATTAAACTATACGAAAGAGTCATACTGCATATCCGCTTGACATCATTTGGACACGCCCTTTGCGTGTTATTTCGATGGTGTGCGGGTAACGACTCACGTTCAATGGAGGGTGGAATGGCTTTAATAATGGCTCGATGGGCTGCTCTATTGAGTGTTCTTGCCTCATTTGCATTAATCATTTTAACAGGTAGCGTTGTGTCATCCTCTACGCTTGGACAGCCACAGGGCCAAGTTCTTTTGAAGGTCAGCGGCGACATCAGCGCCTACAACGTTGGGAATGAAGTCCACTTTGACGTTGCATTATTGGAACACATCGGAACACAAACGATCGAGACAAAAACCATCTGGACTGAGGGAACACAAACGTTTCGTGGCACGCGTATGTCCGATCTTTTGCGTGCAGTAGGCGCTGAGGCAGGTACCATCAAAGCGTTGGCTGTTAATAACTACTCTATCGAAATGCCCGTAAGCGATGCCCTTGCAAACGACGCTATACTCGCGTTCGAGCGAAATGGGCGGTTGATGAGTGTCCGTGACAAAGGACCGATTTGGATCGTTTATCCTTATGACGACAAAACGATGTATCAGTCAGAAACTTTTTACTCGCGCAGCGTATGGCAGCTTGACAGAATGGTGATCACTCGCTGATCTGGCAGAGCCAGAATAGGTAGGTGACGTGAAACGCGACGTTGTTGACAGTATAGCGAGAGATAACGGCTACAGACGGGGCCTGCTTGGCCTAGCTGTGTCTGGAGTTGCTGTCGCGATCATCATATTTGCATTTGACGTTAATCGCCAGATAGAGAGCCTCGGCACAGCGTCCTCGGACAACGTGCAGTGGGTTCTGACGCAATCCGAAATAGAAGCAATGGAACTGGAATCCGCGGCTACGCGCGCGATACTGGAAGGCCCAGAAGCGCTTGGCGCATTACGTCTGAAATTCGATGTGTTCTATAGCCGGATTGCAACACTAAGAGAGAGCCCTGTTTTTTCAGATCTGCGTCAAGATTTCGGTGTGTCGCTTAACGTAAAAAATTTGACTGCTTACCTCGATGCGATGGTCCCGTTGATTGACGGGCCTGATGATGCCTTGTTTTCCGCACTGCCACTCATCATTGAAGAAACCCGTTCTGCCCGCGCTGGGACGCGTTCAACAGCTCTCAAAGGGATAGAGATCTTTTCGCAGCTCGCAGATAGGCGCAGAGACAGCGTATCAGACACCTTGCTAAGGATCGCCGTTCTTACAATTGCACTTATTCTTGCATTGATGGGGCTGGTTGTTCTTTTGATGCGATTGGTAAGATCAAGCGAGCTTAACACACTTGAAATCCGACAGACACATGATCGAATGGAAACAATAATTTCTACGTCTTTAGACGCGGTTGTGGTGAGTGACCGAGACGGATGTATGATTGAATACAATGGTGCTGCTGAGCGCGTCTTTGGATATCCAAGGTCTGCTGCCATTGGTGCAAACATGGGCGACCTGATCATCCCTGAACATTTTCGTGCAATGCACAATGCTGGAATGAAACGATACCTGAATGACGGCACATCGCATGTAATCGGGCAAGGAATAGTACAGTTAGAAGCACGCCGGATGGGAGGTGAAATCTTTCCTGTGGATTTGTCACTTGCTGTCGCAGATAGCCCAGATGGAGAAATTTTTGTAGGTTTCTTGCGTGATATTTCTGATCGGGTTCGATCGGAGAACGACCTGAAAGACGCCCGTGACCGTGCCATTGCTGGTGAAAAATCCAAGGCAGAATTGCTTGCCGTGATGAGCCATGAAATGAGAACGCCATTAAACGGCATGCTTGGCACGTTGGATTTGATTGATCTTACAAAGCTGGATGCACGGACCAAGCGCTACCTGCGTATCATTCGCGGTTCAAGCGAGCTTCTTTTAAGCCATGTTAACGATGTACTGGAAATCTCGCGTTTGGATGCGGGGAAAATGAACATGAAGAAGGAACGTTTCGACCTTATCGCGTTGATGCGTGAAATTATAGATAGCCAGACCGGCCGGGCCCAAGAAAATGGAAACGTCGTAATGCTGGCGCCGCCCAGTCCCGAACTTCACGAAGTCTACAGCGACCCAGCGCGTCTGCGACAAATCCTTTTGAACCTTGTAGGTAATGCAATCAAGTTTACGCATGACGGAATCGTGACACTTGAAACCGAATTGCATGACAGTCTTAGAGAAGTGGAGATACGTGTCATCGATACGGGTGTCGGGATTTCTTCTGATAATCTAGACCGCATCTTTGGTGATTTTGTTACAATCGATACATCTTACGGGCGCAGCAACACAGGTACAGGACTTGGACTTGGTATCGCGCAACGGCTATCGACAGCCCTCGGTGGCGAATTAGGGGCAGAAAGCGAACCAGGAGACGGCAGCGTGTTTTGGTTGCGTCTGCCGCTAAACGCTCCAATCGGCACCCCGCGTGTACCACCTCAACCCACGCCAAACGAAGAGGATTTACCCGATCTGCCCCCGCTCGATATTTTGATGGTTGAAGACAATGAAGTAAACAGGATCGTTGCTCGTGAATTGCTTGAACGTGATGGACATAATGTAACCGAAGCTCAGAACGGACGAGAGGGCGTCGAGGCAGCAACCAACAAAATATTTGATTTAATTTTGATGGATATATCGATGCCTGAAATGGATGGTGTGACGGCTACTCGATTGATTCGTAAAGGACCGTCAAATTCGTCTGACGTACCGATTATTGCTGCCACTGCACATGCCTTACCGGATGATCTCACTGTCTTCCGCGAGGCAGGGATGAATGATGTTCTCGTAAAGCCAATATCAGCCAAATCCATTCGGCTGGCATTGGCAAACGCATTGCTTGATGATGATGTGGATGACGACGAGCGTGTTATTTTAAGCGACATAACATCATCAGCCCTGATTATTGACTGGGATCGGCTCGAAGAACTTGAACATGACCTGAATACTGATCAGCTTAGAACGGCGTTGATCCAATTCAGAAGTGATCTTGATCAGTTCATGACAGATGCTTCGCACTGGCTGCAAAAATCAATTGATCGCAAAACATTAAGCGAAGAGGCCCATCGGATGGCTGGATCAGCCGGGGTCTTTGGCGCTATGCGGTTAACCAACCAGATGCGCAACCTACAAACCGAGGCTAAAACTGCTACACCATCAGCGCTGAATGATCTGGTTGCAGAGGTCAAGATAAGCTGGAAACTTACGCGAACCGAGTTGGACAAAGTTGACGCTTTACCCATAACCGAAATAGAAAGATCCTGATACGAGGATATATTCCAAAATCATTATACTTTTGTTCCACTACATTTCCATTTGGCGTAGATTATATACTTCGCGCCTAGCAAATATACTGCCGAGGGGATGATATAAGCGTGCTTTTCAGTCTAGGATAAGCATAGCCGGTCACCACCCACACACACTCCGGCGCCAAAAGACTTTGCAGCGGCGGTCAATTTTCCATCGCACCCACACCCCGACCGTTGCTGCAAGGTTTTTACATCTCTTGTTTTGATGTTGAATAACGCCCCATTAACTTCAGTGTCGTAGCCCAGTCTGATAAGGTAAGAGGCTGCGGTATAAAACATAACCCTTCCATTTCCAGCGCGTCTGAGTTGGCTATTTCGCTGCAGACCATGTGGCGGCCAGGTGTCCACAGCTTTCGCTGTTTGGGCTTTGCTGATGATGCGATATTAACAGATGCGTCGTATGGATCGCTCACTCTGCGCAGCTTTGCAAAACAGCGTGATAAACATCTACAGGGTCTGACAAACATCAACTGTAATGTGCAGGATACCCTTTGCGATATCAAACAATCGTCCTCAGGCCGATTATGGCTGCATGCTCAACATGGAGCAGATGGACCTTTGGGTTCATCAACCCATAAAACCATTGGTTATAACATCGTTTTAGACTTGGAAGCCGGGCCAAACATCAATGATATTTGGCAGATCCGCGATCAGGGGGCCCTGTTGCGGCGCTTGAAAATCGACCTGCCAACATGGGCACGCGCGCATTCTGCAAAGCCTGTTACAAAACCAGACGCTCCGTGCGATCGTTCTTTGGACCCGTGGGCAGATACATTGGCTGAACTTATCAAAAAAATCATGTCCGGGGATTTGTCAGTCATTCAAAGTGCCTATGATCCAAGTGTCGAGCTTTGGCATCCGTCAGGTGAGCGCAGATCAGGGATATTGGCTGCGGAAACGTTCTGGCTGTCATTGTGCGCAGCCATGCCATCGGCGGAATTTATAGTTGCGTCTGCCACAGGATCCGAGGACAGACCATCGCCGCCTCGGGCTGCCATAAGGTGGTATCTACACGGTCAGCACGATGGATGGGGTAGATTCGGCCCACCCACGCAGGTCGCTATTTGCGCCATCGGTATAACGCAGGTAGAGTTTGGACCGCGTGGAATTCGCAGGGAATGGACAACAATCGACGAACTGGCCGTTTGGCGCCAAATCGTAGCTCAGACTGGATAAGATCAATTCCGCCAACGATGCATAATTCCAGCGAACCAGTTGTCGACCGATGTTAAAATCGGATCCAAACGGTTACGACGAAAGCGTAACCAGCGCACGCGCAAAGCCCAGTATATTGCAGCAAGGCTTAGCAAAACCAGGATGTTCATCCAAGGAATGATGCGGGCGTCAGGGCTGGTTACTTCTTGCACAGATAGTGTATTTGGATAGCTGGAAAAAATCACCATTCTCCAGCCGTAATGGCGCAGCGAAACCCAACGCGGATCACTTGCCTCTGATACGACAGCGGCAAAATCTGCCTGGTCATCACCGGAATCAAATTTGAAAAAGGGCGGCCACCCCCAACCTGTATCCTCATTACGATAAACTTTGGTGTTCCCGTCAGGCGTTACGCCATATACGAAAAAAACGTCCCGTTGCGTAGATTGTGGCGCGGCGACGTCCCCTGTTGCCCAAAAAATTGGATACGAGGACACGTTTTGCAATTTGGTTTCTATTCCCGTGACGCGGATAATGTCGTGACGCGGAAGCGTGTAGAGTAAAAAGCCAGCCACAAGTGACCAAAAAACCAAAAACAAAGTCCAACGAACGTAGATCATGACCATGAGGTCCTTTTGAGAAACAGATTCATACGCAACCTAATCACTTTTATCTAAAATCCCAATGCCCGTACACGTTCTGTATTCAATCTAAAATATCTGACATCAAGTCGCTGTCCGGATCGGTCAGCCCATTAATGACATTAAAATGGTGCAGTTCGGGTGCGATTTTTATCGGGGCAGACCACGCCTTCGATAGCCACCGTGCTTGGTCAAGGAATACTGGCCGCTCTTGTTCACCAACCCATACTCGCGTCTCGACTGCCGGCTTGGGATGAAGTGCAGGGCTTTCTGCAATAGCGTCCTCTTGCGTCATTTGAAAATGTTGGTTCATCACGGTTTTTCGAAGAGGCCGTAAATCTGACACCGGCGAAATAGGGACAGCGCGTTTGACACGACCAGCGATACCGGTTGGCAAAACGCCCGGTGATGTCATCCGCGCCGACAAATGTCCCCCCGCCGAATGTCCAGTGATATGTATTGGTCCCGCAACCATATTGGCTGCCAATGATACTGCATTAGAAATTTGTCTGGTGATATCCGAGATGCGAACCTGCGGGCACAGATCGTAAGATGGCACCGCAACGGCCCAACCTCGCGCAACCCCTCCCGCTGCGAAATACGAGAAATCTGACCGGCCAAATTTCAGCCAATACCCACCATGCACAAACACCATTACCCCCTTCGCCTTATGTTTTGGCAAAAAGAGGTCCAGTGCGTTGCGCGGACCCTGATCATATGGGACCCCAATCTGCGCACGCCCTTCCCCCACCATCTGTTTGCGAAACATTTCTGCTTCGTTTGCCCATCGTATTGGATACCTGTCTGCATCTGGTATATATGCCGCGTTGGCATATGCGTCATCAAAGTCCATTGTGTGTTTGGTCCGATCTATTCCAGCCTTGCGCTGCCACGGATAGGATAAGCGCAAAAAATATATTTGTCAGGAAAAGCCTCATGCTCGATACCGCCACTCATCTTAAGGATCTGCTGACCGATCCCAGCCTTCTTGAGACCCGCGCTTATGTGAACGGCGCATGGATTGAAGGGACCTCGACCTTTGCGGTGACAAACCCCGCGCGTGGGGACGTTTTGGCTGACGTTACGGATTTGAACCGTCAGGATGTGTCTGATGCGATTGATGCCGCATATGTTGCGCAAAAGGACTGGGCCACGTGGACCGGAAAAGAGCGCAGCGTCGTTTTGCGCCGCTGGTTCGATCTAATGATGCAGCACAAGGACGACTTGGGCACCATTCTCACTGCAGAGCAGGGCAAGCCCTTGATCGAAGCGCGAGGTGAAATTGTCTATGGCGCTAGTTTTGTCGAATTTTTTGCTGAAGAAGCCAAGCGGATCTACGGTGAAATCATTCCGGGCCACCAGCGTGACAAACGCATTCAAGTCCTGAAACAACCAGTAGGTGTTGCGGCATCTATCACACCTTGGAATTTTCCAAACGCGATGATCACCCGCAAGGCAGCACCCGCACTTGCAGCAGGCTGCGCGTTTGTGGCAAGGCCTGCAAAAGAAACCCCACTTTCTGCCATTGCAATAGGCGTGCTTGCTGAACGCGCTGGTATCCCTGCGGGGATTTTCAATGTTGTTCCTTCATCAGCGTCATCTGCTATCGGAAAAGAGTTTTGCGAAAATCCCAAGGTGCGCAAACTGACATTTACAGGATCAACTGAAGTTGGCCGCATTCTCATGAAACAAGCAGCCGATCAGGTCATGAAGTGCTCCATGGAACTGGGTGGAAACGCACCTTTCATTGTGTTTGATGACGCCGATCTGGACGCAGCCGTAGAAGGCGCAATCATCTGCAAATTCAGAAACAACGGACAAACCTGCGTCTGTGCAAACAGAATTTATGTACAGGCCGGTGTCTATGACGTTTTTGCAGAAAAATTGGCGTCGCGGGTGAAAGAGCTGATCGTAGGTGATGGCCTTGAACAGGGAACAGACCTTGGACCACTTATCAATGACAGCGCGTTGGACAAGGTTCAGGAACATATCGCCGACGCCTTGGCGAAGGGTGCAAAGATTATGTTGGGCGGCGGCGACCCCATTCGCGGAAACTTTGTGGCACCAACAATTATGTCTGGCGTGACACAAAACATGGCTGTGGCAACAGACGAAACATTCGGCCCTCTTGCCCCTTTGTTTAAATTTGAGAACGAAGATGACGTCATTGCCATGGCAAATGATACGATCTTCGGACTGGCCAGTTATTTCTATGCCAAGGATCTTAGCCGCGTGACCAAGGTTGCCGAGGCTTTGGAATATGGGATGGTCGGAGTAAATACTGGACTAATCTCGACCGAGCTTGCACCCTTTGGAGGTGTCAAACAGTCGGGTTTGGGCCGCGAGGGCAGCCATCACGGTATCGAGGATTACCTAGAGATGAAATATATCTGCTTATCGGTATGATCCTAAATTTCTACGTAATGACCGCAACGGCATTATTGTAAGATTCTGCGCGTGGGTATTCCAACCCGAACGTGAACGGTTTCAACACCGGGGTTGCGGTTTGCAAAAATACCAGTGTTCGACCGATGGTCATAGCCCAGACCAAACCGCCATCCAGCTTTGGTCTCATACCCAAGCTCGATACCGGACCGGAATTCGATCGGATGACCCAAATCAAACCCTCCATTATCAAAATATAGACCGGTTAAGGCGTGCAGTTCTGCAAAAAAGCCGTCGTTTTCCCAACCATATGTTTGGCCAAACCCTATCCAGGTTTCACCATTTTCGGCAACTGACAACCCGGCTGCCACACCGAAGGGACCAAGTTTATGGTCAAAATCGTACCGAACGTAAATCTCGCCCTGTGGATCGGCTGCACGTTCCACCCAATTTCCAACCGACACCGAAAACCGCGGTTCAGCCTCTGTTTTTCCAAGACACCCGTTGGGCGTGCTGCAATAGTTTTGCTGCATGTCAGACAGGCCCGCGATCAAAAGCAGGACTGCAAAAGTACCGTCTGCCATGGATACCTCCGAATAATTACGGTCTGTCTGCACTCCCATGTCAAAGCTGTCCAGACGTATTTTATTATCTGTGCCGTGGGCGAGACCACTTTTAAGAGAACACGCAGGCTGACTTGATTTCAGGGCTTGGGTACAATGCCCTGCGCAACCCATGCGTCCAGTTGGGATAGGACCGCCTCACAAAAGGCATCGTCGTTGATGTGACATTCAAGCACGGTGGTCTTCACACGCCCCATTGCAGCACTGCTGCTTGCCTTGATGAATGCACCCAAACCTTCAGAATCATGAGCAGGCTCTCCAGGCTTGTCCCATTCCTCAATCCCTTGGTTGGGCAGAAAATACTGGGTTGGCCCCGTCGCGTCAGCAAGCCGGTCGATAATTTCTTGGGCAAGTGCTTCGCGTTCCTCAGCATTAAAGGCCACGCTTTTGATCAGGCGGTTGTGTGGATGAAAAGGCCGATGCTTGAACCGGTCTGGGATCTCCTGCCAACCAGCAAGATCAAGTATATCCGACGCGCCCGGCGCCACCATTTGCGGCGTCCCACTGCGCCCTGCCCCAGTAAGGCGGTCGGCACCTGCGCTGACCAGTGAGCCATGCAAAACATTGACCAGTTCCTGCAACGAAAAATCCATGACACAGGCGAAAGCCCCGTCAGCAGCGAGCCGTTCAAAGGCCATGCCACCCATACCAGTCGTATGAAAGACCGCCACGTCATAGCCACGCGCTGTCAGTTCAGGATGAAGCCGTTTCATGTATTTCAAACAAGACGACCCGAGAGACGTCATCCCGATAACAGGGCGGTCAAAGGCGGGTGGCTCTGCTGCTTTCGCAGCGCCAAGAACCGCTCCTGCCGCTTGTGATAACGAAGATTTACATAGCGGGTTCAATCCATAAAGCCCGCCAGCCCAAAGAATAAATTGCACATCAGCCGCCATCCGCTCTGCCCCGATCAAAGGCGATCCAGCAACTGTCGAAACAATATATTTAGGCACACCAATGGGCAGTGCTTGTGCGCAATCCAGCGCCAGATCGGTGCCCATTGTCCCACCAAGCGCAATCATCCCGTCAAAACGACCTTGTTTGTAAAGGTGCAGCGTCATAATCGCGGCGCCTTTGCTCATCTTTTCAAAAGCCTCAGCTTCTTCACCAAGGGCGATCAAGTTTTCAATCGTTTCGCCTGCGGCCTCAACGACATCATGTTTGTTGATGTCTACGGCTTGATCTGGATCGCCTAGAACACTGACATCCATTGTCAACGGGGTTCCACCTTGCTGCCGGATCTTGGTAATCAGGTAGTCCAGCTCCGCTTCCTTGGTATCAAAAGTCCCTATCACCAAAATCGTTTTCTTCATGGCTTAGCCTTCCAAAGCAGGTCTGGAGTGTTCAAGATAGGCGCGAACTAGGTCCAGCGCGTCTTTTGCAAAGTAATCATTTCGAGCGCGCGATCCCGGCATGTTCATACGCGGTACAATCCAGCCGACATATGTCACTGCCCGCAGCGCAAGAAACAGATCTAAATGGCTCATATCCAGAAACCGAACATTGCTATACCCTTTGATCAAGGCTGATTTCAGCTCTTCATATCTTGGCTCTGCACGATTTTTAAACAATGCGGTGGCCACGTCAAATAGCCGGAAACCGTACCCGCCATCGTCGAAATCAATTAAAAAGACAGTTTGTCCGTCTGTGATCACATTTTCCCGGACCAGGTCTGCGTGGATCAATCCCGTGTCAAGATTGAGCACAGAAAGATGTTCCGCCGCCCGCATACGAAACTCTTGCAGCAAGGCACGCGCATCGGGCTCCAGTGTCGGATTTTCCCAAAATCGACCCCAAAGGGGTGACTCTCCGACAAGGCCGTCGGCGTTCCAGTTACAACGCGTAAATGTGCACGGAGGTCTCCATGCATCGCAGGCAAGGTGGAGTTTGGCCATTTCCCTGCCCAGATAAGCAAATATTCTGACAGGATCATCCAGGGTAAGCGGCGATCGGCTTTGGCCGAGGGGCGTGCCGTTTAACCAAGTGATCATATCAACATACATCCCTCCCACCAACTCAAGAAAGTGACCATTTTTGCTGGGAGCGGGAATAGAAACACCCAAACCGGCGCAAGACATAGCCCTCAGCCAATCCAGTTCAGAGATCAGTTCGCCTTTTTCCCGGTAGCCGGGACGTTTTATGCGCAGGGCAAAGCTTTCAGTGCCGTGCACAACTTTGTAGATGCGATTTTCACGTTCCGCGACAAATGAAAATGTGGCACTTGGCATGTTCCACAGTGCCAGCGCCTCCTTTATCAGATCTGTCATGGCCGAACCGGTATTTCGGCCAGTACGCTGTCTAAGGTGTCGATTAGCAGACCAAGGTGATCTTCGCCAAACACCATCGGTGGACGAATTTTAAGAGTATTTTTATAGCGCCCCAACCTCGATAAAATGATCCCACGGTGGCGCATCGCGTTCACAATCCGGTCGGCAAAGCCACTTGCTGGCTGCTTGGTATCTCGATCCAGCACAAGCTCAGCACCAAAGACCATGCCCGACTGACGTATATCGCCAATCACATCGTATTTGTCAGACAACAGACTAAGCTGCTCAGCGGCCAGCTTACCGATTTTTGCAGCGTTGATCTGTAAATCCTTGTCCGCCAGTTCGTCAAGAACAGCCATAGCAGCAGCACAGGATACCGGGTTTCCACCAAAGGTATTGAAGTACCGAAAATTATTACGAAAACATGACATAATCTCAGCTGTTGTCACCAGACCTGCGATAGGGTGTCCGTTTCCCATAGGTTTACCCATGCAGACGACATCGGGCGTCACACCCTGTTTCTGATGACCCCAATAATGACTGCCACAGCGGCCAAATCCGGACTGCACCTCATCACAGATCAAAAGACCCCCAGCACGGCGGGCCGCATCAGCGGCAGGCTTTAGCCAGCCCTCGGCCTGTTCGGGAAAGCCTTCGTTCAAAAATATCGGACAAACGATCAGCGCCGCAAAACCGACATCCGATGCCTCCAGTTCATCAATCGCTTCTTGTACTCGGACAGCAAAACGCTGCCCGTCGGGGTCGTAAACACGGTAACTGTCGGGGGCTTCAACATGGCGCATGTACTGACCCAAACCAAAGCCATCCGACGGTATGTTTGATTTCGAAAGATGTGACACCAGTGCGGTGTTGCCATGATACGTCGCATCCGTCGAAACCATACCACGCTTACCCGTGATCATCTGCGCCATACGCAACGCTATGTCGTTGGCTTCGGATCCTGTGCACGTCAACAACGAGGTATTCAACGGATCTGCAAAGGTTCCAGCCAGCCGTTCGACATAGTCAAGAATTCCCTCGTGCAGATAGCGGGTATGAACGTTCAAAGTGCGCGCTTGCTCGGAGATTGCGTTCACCACACGCGGGTTGCAGTGACCAACGTGAGGCACATTGTTGTAGCAATCTAGGTATTTGTTGCCTTGGGCATCCCACATCCACACGCCTTCAGCTCGGACAATATGGACAGGATCATCGTAGAACGTCGCAACATTAGGACCCAAAAGGGTACGGCGGCGTTCGACGAGGTCAGTCATCGTAGAATTCTTCCTTCCGGCTGTAGCGTGTTGGTCAACGTGTCTACGCCTTCGCTACCACTGCAAACACAATGAAAGAAAATAAAGGAGTATGCAGCAGATCAACCCTCTTTTCCCGTGCAATAGGATGATGGTCCGCCGCTTGTCTTCTGTCAATTGACGCACGATAGCACGTTTTGTGCCGGGCCGCCTTGCGTCGTCTTGCAATACAAAGGTATCAGCAAAAATCCAAAACACTGGCTTTAAATGACGGGTGAAGCAAGACGTCTGATGACCCTGCTCAGGCATGAAAGTCTAGATCAAACGACAGGCCACTTCGTGTGTATTTACCCTTTCGAACACATTCAGGCCAGACTGTGTTGCAGGCTTTTGCCAAGGCCGGCTCCTAGCATTTGCAGGTGGCTCTGCATGTCACAGAACACCGGCTTTCGTTTATCGCCTGCCAGGACAAACACCGGAGCCGATGAAAAAACCAATGTCTAGACTTTTTCGAATTGAATACGCACAGATACAGACAAAGTATTTGAAACCCTGACAATAGCGGAACACTGCATGGCGTTAAATCTTGGTATTGATACTGGTGGAACTTACACCGACGCAGTGATCGTTCGCGATGAAACAGAAGTCATCGCAACTGCAAAGTCGTTGACCACCCGACATGATCTGGCCGAGGGCATCGGATCAGCCATCAGAGCAGTGATAGAGGCTGCAGATATTGGCCCGAATGATATCTCTTTGGCGGCCTTGTCGACAACTTTGGCCACGAATGCTCTGGTTGAAAATCAAGGCGAACGCGTTGCTCTGATCTACATCGGATTCACCGACGCGGATCTGGACCGCTCGGGGCTGCGCGAGGCGCTGAAAGGCGACCCATGCCTGATAATGAACGGTGGCCATAACCACGATGGAAGTGAAAGCACACCACTTGATCTTGCAGCCTTACAGGGTTTTTTGGATAGCCAACCACTGGTCACCGGCTTTGCAATAGCGTCACGATTCGCGACGCGTAACTCTGCCCATGAACGTCAAGCCGCCGCTATGGTCAGTGACATGACCGGTTTGCCCGTCAGCTGTTCCCACCAGCTATCGGCAAAGCTGAATGGCCCGAAACGCGCACTGACAGCTCTTTTGAATGCCCGGCTCATTGGAACAATCGACAGGTTGATTGCAAAAGCCCACACTGTGCTCGAGGATCTCGGGATCAATGCGCCTTTGATGGTCGTGCGGGGGGATGGCGCCTTAATGTCAGCACAGGCTGCACGGGCACACCCTATCGAGACAATCCTGAGTGGTCCGGCCGCGTCCCTTGTTGGAGCACGTTGGTTGACCGGCGTAGACACTGCGCTGGTTTCGGATATCGGCGGGACCACAACCGATGTCGCATTGCTGCGCAATGGCCGACCCGCGATCGATCCTTCAGGGGCACATGTTGGTGCATTTCAAACCATGGTGGAAGCCGTCGCCATGAGAACCACAGGTTTGGGCGGCGACAGTCAGGTCCATGTGATGACCGAAGGGCTGCAAGGCGGCCTGAATCTGGGCCCCAAACGGGTTGTGCCGGTGTCCTTGATGGCCACATATGATCCCGAGAGCATTCTGCGCGAACTGGATCTGCAAACGCGCTCTGAGGCGCCATCCGAACATGACGGCCGTTTCGTTCGTGCGGTGGGTGGCGCGATGCAGCCAACAGGCTTGTCCGACCGCGAAGCGGCCTTAATGGATCGCATTGCCGACACTGTTCAGCCTGTAGGACAGATCGTGCGGACAAGGATTGATCATCGATCGCTGACCCAACTGATCAATCAGGGATTCGTTCAGGTCTCTGGCGTGACACCATCAGATGCAGCACATGTTTTGGGATTGCTGGACACATGGCATACCGAAGCAGCCGGATTGGCACTTATGTCACTGGCCCGACGCCGTCAGGGGAATGGACAATGCCTTGCACAAAATCCCACCGACATGGCCCAATTTATCATTGACCGGCTGACTGCACAAACAATGTCCAGCCTTGTCGAAGCCGCCTTTCAAGAGGACACCAACGCCTTTGATGCTCCGCCCGAGGCTTTGGCAAAACATGAGCTTTTTCATGCGGGTCTAAATCAACATCGTGGCCTTGTGGCACTCAGCGCACATCTTAATGTGGATGTCGTCGGTCTCGGGGCATCCGCACCAACCTATTATCCTGCTATTGGCAAACGATTAGGCTGCAAAATGCTTTTGCCAGAACATGCAGGGGTTGCAAACGCAATCGGTGCTGTTGTGGGGCGGGTGACACTTCGTAAATCAGGAACCGTTACATCGCCATCGGACGGGCATTATCTGGCGCACCTGATCCAAGGACCAATTACTTTTTCCGAACCCGAAGAGGCACTGCGTGCCTTAGAAGCCGAGCTGCGTCAAACAGTTGTTGATCAAGCACAAAATTCAGGTGCTGTGGATATACAAACAACCGTGTCCCGCGATGTACAAACCGCACAAATCGAAAGTCGTTCGATGTTTGTGCAGGCCACACTTACAGCAGAGGCTACAGGTCGGCCACAAATTACACGACAGCCTTGATGTGCAAACACACACTGAAAGCTACGGCCATTTTAGCCATATGGTAGCGTTTCAGGCGTACTAGCCGCTTCGGACAGCATACCCCAACCCGACCAGAGCACCAAAGAGGTGGGATTCCCAACTGATACCTGGTTGGCTTGGCAGAACACCCAAAACCATCGCACCATAAGCAATGGCAACGCCGATGCTGACCAAAACCGACAAAGGCCTTCGGTCCACAAATCCCCGTGACACCAGATAGCCAAAATAGCCAAAAATCAGACCAGAGGCACCAACATGAATGGCAGGTGCACCAAAAATCCACACGGCACTCCCGCCGAGGACAACAATGGTGGCAGTCAAGCCAAGGATCTTGTCCCGCGCCGTTAATACCAGAAGTAAACTGAACACAAAAAGCGGACCTGTATTTGCAATAGTGTGCGCAAAAGACGTATGCAAAAGTGGCATAAAGATAATGCCATCCAGTCCGGCGACGCGGCGGGGTACCAATCCAAACCATGTATTCAAGCTGTAAAATGATAGCACATTCACCACCTGCACGGCCCAAATCGTTAATAGAGGCACGATGGCCCAACCAAAACGTTGCAACAGTCCTGCAATATTGGCTTGCTTATTCATCACAGGCCACAACTGGTGTACCCATATTGTCTACCGATCCACGCATTATTTCATCTTGTTGCTTTATATCTGCCAAGCCGCAAATTTCAGCCACGTTTATAAACAGATCGCTCTGACATGCCCACAACCCATTCTGCCGACACCCTCACCACGTTGCATGCCGCTTTGGAAATGGCACAGGCAGGGGATCGCATCGAACTAAAGCCCGGCTTTTATGGTGTATTGGATCTTTATGCACCGCGAGATCCCTTTATCGTCAAAACCTCGGCCGTGACTATAGCAAGCCAAAACCCCACATCGCCGGCACAGTTTTCCGGGATCAAGATCACCGGAGCTCATCATCTCAGATTCGAAAATCTGGTTTTTGACTATGCCACCCAACATGGCCCACGCCACGACAAACCCTTCCTGTTCAAAGACAGCCTCGGTCTTTCGCTTGATGGCGTCGTCGTGCAGGGAGCCAATCCAAACATCGGCCAAGGTCTGAGCTTTCGCAATTGCGCGGACATTCATATTTCAAACAGCTCCATTACTGGGTTCTATCGGGGGATCGTTGTGAGTACCTCTGACAATACGACGCTGGCCAACAATCTGATGACAGGATTGGGCTCAGATGGGATCAATATCGCGGGTGTGCACGGTGTCGCCATCACCGATAATGCACTGCGGGATTTTGCACCACACCCAGGCGACGACAGCCATCGCGACTTTATCCAGTTCTGGACAGCCGGAGGGGCAGGTGCGTCATCAGATATCCTGATTACCAACAACAAAATGTTCGGTCAGGATATACAAGGCATTTTCATGCGCTCTGAAACGATTGATGAAGCTGGCAATTCTTTACGATACAATGACGTCAACATCAGCGGTAATTTTGTGATGACAGATGTGTCGCACGGTATCCGAACCGCCCCAACAGACGGCTTGACGATCACCAACAACACCGTTTTACCCTTCAGCTTGCCAGGTGTGCCCCGGGAACATACCCCGGTTATCTTTATAAATGAGAGCTCAACGGAGGTGACAGCCAGCCACAATGTAGGGATGGGCATCCTTAAACAGGGATTGGCGATAACGGGTGACCAGATCAGCAATAACCTTGTCGTACAAGATCTATCCCCAGGCGAGCCGCTCTACCTGAGCAACCATGCCGTCACAATCGCACCCAACGCCCTCAACAGTTCCTATCTGCTAGACCCTTTGAGTATCCTGCCAACAATGGGCGCAGGGTTGTCTCATGTTGATCCGCAGACGGACGCGGCAAGGATCAAGGTTATTGGCGATGGCTACGGTTCTGTTTCTCTTGATGCCCGGTCCAGCAGCTATGGTGGTGCATTTATTGATCCAGAAACAGCCCGTTTTGAATGGGCGCTGATGGATGGCCAACGCTTAGATGGCCCTCAAGTGTCTCTTTCACTGCCCGCGGGAACGCAACAGATTGGCCTGTCGATTTCCGAAAATCAGACCAGTCTGTTGGATCATATTTTTACTTTGGATACGAAATCGCCAACCGTTTTGGACATCCATGTCATGGATGCAGACATTGGTATGACCGGTACGATCAATGGCTCACAATACACAATTTCAGCACCTATTGTCGTCGTTGATGGTGACCCTCGGCTTGCGCTGTCTGCGGGATCTTCCACGAACCTTGATCCCGGCAGCATCTTTGACATGCGTGACTTTCGTATTGCGTTTGATTTCGCCCTGACCGATCCCACTGTACCCGGCCACATCATGCGCGTTCACGATGATTGGCTGATCTATGTCACCGACACAGGTGCGCTTGAATTCTGGTTCTGGGCCTCCAACGGTTCAAAATATGTTCTGCAGACGCAGGGCGTGGATCTGCGTGACGGTGTACCTCGTCACATCGAAATCTTGCGCGCATTTGAACCCGGTAAAGGGATAATGTTGATAGATGGCGCTGTGGCCGATGTACAAATCATTCCGGGCTACGCCGGCCCAAAAGGATCCCATGATCTGGTTATCGGAGATATTTTTGGCTGGAAATCAGCTAACGGATGGCTGGACAATTTGCGTATAGACCGGGCCATACCCCCTTTTTTCAACGAATATAAGGTGCCGCATCAAACAGTTGCGACCACGTCCGAGGTCCCTAAAGAAGATGTGTTTCTTCTTACGTTCCCTGCTTCTATGGGCGTTTGGGACCTTCTTTTGCCTTAAAAGACCGACCCAGAAGGTCCTATCGTTATTACCACGATGATCGCTGGAATTATGCAATGCCTTGGGATTTGCACCCAGACCAAAGGCATCACATCACAGTCAGGTAGACACGTGACTGATATTTTTGTCAGGCGAATAAATGTCCAGAATATTCCAATGGCCTGTTGTCGGCGTCGGGTTATTGATCATCGGCACATCTAAAACGGTCGGCTTGCCACTGGCGATTGCCGCCTGCAAGGCAGGCAGCAGTTCATCGGCAGAACTGATCCGCTGTCCCTCTGCGCCATATGCGCGGGCAATTTCAGCGTAACCCGGTCCATTTGTTGGCGTATCCGGCGATCCGGGAAACGTGGTGCCATAGGTCAGGCCATAATGCGCCTTTTGCAGTCCGGCGATCGTTCCAAAGGCATTGTTGTTCATCACCAGCCAGACGATGCCAAGGTTCAATTCAACAGCCGTTGTCAACATGGATGGATTTTGCCCAAACCCGCCGTCGCCAACAAGGCTGATTACGACACGGTCTGGTGCCGCCAGCTTGGCGCCAATTGCTGCGGGTGGACCAAACCCCATGGTTGCAAACCCACCGGGCGTCAAAATCGAGCCCGGCGTCAGTATATCGAATTGCTGACCCACACCATTTTTATTCCAACCCACATCTGTCGTAATAATCGCGTCATCAGGTAACGCTTTACGCGTGTCCGCCAGAATACGTTCAGGCATCATTGGAAAGGCGGCGCTGGACTGCATCTGAGCGTTTGACGCCTTGAACGCTTCACGAAAAGACGCAATCTCGGCTATTTTCTCGGGCCGGTCAAAGCCGTCGGGATAAAGCTCACGGGCGACCCGGTTCAACACGCGCAGGGCGGCCTTTGCATCTGCAACAACGCCAATATCTGTGGGATAGTTCCGACCGATTTCCTGAGGTTCGATATCTATATGAATGACTTTGGCACTGTTGTCCTTTTCTCCAATATTAAAGGTATATCCGGGATACCAACTCGAGCAATCAGCCTCTTTGAAACGGGTTCCGACTGCAAAGATTGCGTCCGACTTCAAACATGACTGGTTGACCAACTGCGTCCCCCAAAACCCTGTCATACCCATGACAAGGGGGTGATCGTCCCGCAGGGCGCCTTTACCCATCAATGAATGGGCCACGGCTAAACCCATGTGATCAACGAAGTCGCGCAAGTCGTTGCTGGCTTGGGCCAACAGAATACCGCCGCCAACATATGCCACCGGGTTTTCCGCCTGTGCGAGCGTCTCAACAATTTTTTTGGCTGTCTCGTCATCGATCGAAGGCTTTGTCAGCGTTCGGGTATTTCGGGCCACTCGGTCAAAACTATCAGATGCAATATGCTGACTAAAAATATCCATGGGGACATTGACCAAAACCGGGCCCGGCTGTCCGCTTTCTGCCAAGTGAAACGCTTTTTCCAATATCTCGGCCATAAGATCGGCCCGGTCTACACGCCAAGCCCGCTTAACAAAGGGGCGGTAGATCTCCCATTGGGCTGCATCGGCATGCAGATTGACCTCTTGGTGGGGGTGTTTGCCATAATAATGCGTGGGAATGTCGCCTGCAATGACGACCATTGGGATGCAATCCAATGCCGCATTGGCCACTCCGGTTGCACAGTTGGTCAAACCCGGCGAGAGATGAGACAACACCACCGACGCCCGCCCTTGTACCCGCGCATAAGCATCTGCCGCATGGCTGGCGATCTGTTCATGCCGCACGGTTACAAAATCAATCGGGCTGTCTGCCAATGCTGCCAAAACGGCAATATTGGTATGACCACAAAGCCCAAAGACGTGGCGCACGTCACGTCGTTCCAAAAAGGTGACAATATGTTCTGCGACCGTCTTTTTCACCACTTGGGATCCATCCATCACGCGACCTCCCTGCCAAAAAATTCCCCAAACAGTTCTGCTTCGGATGGTCGGTCTTCGGCTATGGGACGCGAGACCCAAGTGTAGTTCATCATATGGCTCATGGTGACATTTTCGTTGGTGATGTTTCCCCCCCAAATGCCGCATCCCAGACTGGATGTCATAGGCATACCGTTGGTCCAAGCGCCTGCGTTGGCCTTGGATTGCGCTTGGCGCACCATCATGCGACTGACCGGCGCAACGCGGGCCAATGCATCAATATTGTCGTTGTTGTGCGAATAAATTCCGCAGGAATGGCCTTTGCCACCCGTTGCATAGATTTGCCGAACAGTTTCCAAAGCGTCATTAAACGTCTCAAAATGGTACAGAGCCATCAATGTTGTCAGCTTTTCCTTGGAAAATTTATGGTGCGGGCCAATCTGGCCTTGGTTTTCCACCATCAGAAATTTACGGTCTTCGGGGATCGCGAAACCTGCAACCTTGGCCGTTTGCTGAGGGCGGCATGCGATCGTGGGAAAGGTGCGGTTGCCTTTTTCATCCCACATCGTGGCTTCTAACATCGCTTTTTCGTCCGCGTTACACAGATAACCGCCCTCGGATATCAGCGCCTGTACCATCTGCTCGTAAATGCTGCGTTGGATGATGATATTGCCATCCGCCGAACACCCTGAACCAAAGTCGGACGTCTTGGACATGCGCGTGTTCGCAGCCGCAATATCGATGTCTGCGGTCTCGTCAATCACGATCGATGAATTTCCAGCGCCCACGCCATAGGCGGGCTTACCACTCGAATAAGCAGCGCGCACCATTGGCTGTCCGCCTGTGGCCAAAGTCAGATCTGCGGCAGCCATCAGGTACTGGGTCAAAGGAATGGATGGGTTTCGCACCGACTGAAACAGATCTTCTGGCGCGCCTACGCTGCGGGCAGCAGCACGCATGACCTCGGTCATCTGGAACGTTGTCTGAGCCGTTCTGGGATGAGGAGAAAATATGACCGCATTCCGGGCATTAGCCGCATAGATGCCCGTAACCGGAGGTGTCAGCGCAGGATTGGTCATGGGGATCAATGATGCAATCACCCCTGCCGGCTTTGCATATTTGACAAGACCTTTTGCTTCGTTCACTTCAACAATGCCAGTCGATGGCGTGCGCAGTGCGTCGCGCAACACCATATGGATTTTAAATCGCTTGCCCGGACGACCCTCGCGGTCGCCAATTCCGCTTTCATCAACACCCTGCTGCGCGAGACGGGTAAACGTTGTTTCATTGCCAGTATACCATCCGATCGCCTGTGCCAGACGATCCAGATCTTTTTGACTCCAATCTTCGATTTGGGCCATCGCCATACGGGCGCGGTCAATCATATCATTGGCCAAGGTGCGTTCTTCTTGGGTAAGGTCTCGTGCCATTTTGGTCCTCTTGAGGTAATTCAGGCTGCCTGTGACATGCGGCGCGCAGATCGTGCTGATCCGAATGTCTGTTTGGCATGGGTCAGGCAGCGGCGCGCGTGTTCTTCATAACCAAGCTCAGCCACACGTGCCTGATTGGGCAGTTCAATTGAATAATTCATTGGCGGGCAACGTTCGATAATTCCGGCAAAATCGATCCATCCCTCACCGGGATACAATCTTGCGTCTCTCGCCAGTTGGATCATCCCCTCACGGGTGTCTGCAATGCCGGGCAGACAATCCGAGATATGCAGAAAATGGAGCCATTCCGGTGGGACGTGCAGCAGTTCGCCCAAATCCACTCTGGAAAGATGCAGATACAGCGTATCGACCAGAATCCCGCCATTTGGCCTGTCTGCGGCGCGCACAATGTCCAAGACCTCATCCAAAGTTCGCAGACGGGAAAAACTGGGGAATTCCAGATCAACGCTCAACCCATACGGGGCCGCGAGGTCACAGGTCTGCGCATAGACATCCAGCAAGAAATTTCGATCATCGCGTCTTGGGGTCCATGCCGACATGATCATATGCCGCGCGCCCAGCTCTCCGCCCAGCTCCAGAGCAGGTTCAAAATCGCGTGCATCGCAGTCTTCGGTTATCCGCGCCAGTTCTATGTCCAGCACATGCAGCCCCGTCGTGGCCAGAGCCGTTTTCGTCGCCTGAACCTGCGCCCGATCCAAAGGAGACGGAACAAATTCGCCGGGGACGTGCATAGGAATGAACCGTGGGCTCACAGCATCGTAACCCGCCCGCGCTGCGACATAAACCAGTTCGGCGGGCGTACAATTGATCAATGTCAGATGCGCTAAAGAATACAGAGGCGATTGAGAAAAACTGTGATCAAGCAACAATTCTATCCTCTGCCAAACCCTTTAGTCACCTACAATATATAAAGTATATGATGTTTTGTAAATCATCAATTTACAAAACATTTTATTGAAAGGCGCAAAGACTTGACGACGTCACCCCCATCTTGATCCGGTTAGATTGCGAAACCTAATACCACTGCCCGAGACAGTTGGCGGATTGACCCATCGAACGGTCCTTGACCGTCAAAATAACTAATTCAATACAGGTCGTTCATCACAACTGATGACGCCACATCATTCATTTTCAGAAGATCGATACGTCGGAAGGAACTGCGGTGGCATCGGTCCCTTGTTGCGCCCACCCTGCTGCATTTGTTCCCAGCCATGAGCCAGCACACCAACCGACCGTGACAGACAAAACAAGCCACGAGACAAGGGCGCCGGAAACCCCAACTCGCAGAAAATAACAGCGGTCGCACCGTCTATATTCATTGCAATCGGCTGTCCTCGTTGATGGCCAATTTCGTTTTGAATGGCCTCACCTATTTTTGCAAATCGTCCCGTAACGGTTCCAGCCTCTGCCGCGTTACGCACAATTTCCATCAACCTTGGCGCACGGGGATCCACTGGCTTGTGAAACCGGTGCCCGAATCCGGAAACAATTTTGCCATGGGTCTCGCGCCAAGCCTCTAGCCCCGCCCGTGTTGCAGGCTCAAGCAATTCGCCTGCATCCATCCTCGCAGCAATATCCAGATACAGTTCTGCACATTGTTCACCTGCACCACCATGGACATCCCCCAGCATATTGACACCTGTGGCCATCACATTGTTCAGACCAACACCGCATGTGGCCGCCATCCGCGCCGCTGCAATCGAAGGCGCCTGCGGTCCGTGATCCACACCGGCCACAAGCGCACATTCTAGCAAGGCTGCCTGATCCGGTGTCGGCATGTCACCGCGGGTCATCAACCAGATCATCTGGGCAAAAGAGATATTGCCAATGAGATCTTCAATTGGGTGACCCCTAAAAGCAATTTTGCCGGGGGCCATGTCGATAATTGAGGTCTGCCACCAGTTCTGGACCAAATCTGCATCTGTGCTCATGTCTACCCTTGGTCCTTTGTCTGTTGAAACTGTGCGGCCAATCGGATTGGCGCGTTACGCGCACCATACCCCTGATAATGATGTTTGCGTTGAACAATTTCGAAAAAGAAGCCGCTCCAGATTGGTGCAGAGTAAATTTGGAAATACTCGCCCCGTTCGTCACGATCATAAAGAATGTTGCCCGCCTGCAAAAGGGCGACCGTGTCGGCCTCCAGATCAAATCCGGACTTCAAATCAGAATAGTAATTGGGTGAAATTGTCAGGCGTTTAAAATTACTTGCCTCAAGTAGTCTGGATGTTTCAAAAATATCATCACTTTGAAATGCAATGTGTTGGACGCCCGCTTCGAACCCCTGCGAAAGAAAGGCACCTGCAAAAGTCTGCTGCTCACCCGCGCCATTCAAATTCAGACGAACCTCGCCCTCGGGACTGGAAATCGCTTGGCTTAGGATAACGCCCGCAGGATCCAATACATCCACCAGTGACGCTTTTTCCATGACAAACGTGGTGAGGTAATACGTCAACCAAGTTTGCATATCCTGATACCGCATTGTCTGGGCAACGTGGTCAATTCTGCGCAGCCCTGCCGGTTGTGCCACGCCATCCTTGGGCACGGGATCAAATTCTATGTCCCATACCCGATGCAGGTTGGATTTTTCATCAATGAAATGCACAATCGATCCACCGACGCCCTTAATCGCGGGGATATCAAGCTCTTCACTTCCTACGGATTGTTCAAATTTAGGTGCCCCAAGACGCTTTGCCCGCGCGACGGTCTGGTCCGCATCCTTGACCCTCAGCCCCATGTCGCAAACACCGGGACCGTGAGCCAAGTGGGATTGAGCCGCAAAGCCCTCTTTATCTGAATTGATCACCAGATTTATGGCCCCTTGACGCCAAAGTTCGACCGATTTCGACGCATGGACGCGTTCGCGACGAAAACGAAGGGTACGTAAAACCTCGGTCAAGGTGTCTTTGTCTGTTTGACTGGCGGCGAATTCAACGAACTCCACACCCGTTGGGGCGACGCGCTGTGGTAAATCTGGAATTGGTCTATCGAGGCTTGGCTCGGTCTGTGCGACCTCATCGAGCAAAGACACCAATGCCCGATATCCATCACGCGCCACGTTGTTGTGGCTCTCTTTCACAGTCGCATGACGACAGCCGACAGACCACGGCCCTGAATATCCTGTGCGTGCGATCACCCGTATAAAACTGGCAAGGTTCAACTCGCCCTGTCCCGGCAACAAACCTGAATGACCCTTTAGCGAACCCATGTCGATATTCAATTTAGGCGCATCCATGAGTTGGACATGGAACAGTTTTTCGACGGTAATATCTCTTAGCCGGGCCGCCTGCACACCCCCCGCCAGAGAAAAAAACGAATTGAGCGCCAATCCGAGATTTGGATGATCAATACTTTGCACAAGATCAAACGCCTGTGCATCTGTTTGTAGCTCTTGCGCCCACGGCAACGCACTAATAGCGGCCCGACAGCCAGCCGCGGCAACATGATCGGCAAGTCGGGCAAACTCTGTGCGTAGAAGGTTTGCGGGTTTACGAGCATCGAAATGTGCACCACTCACCAATAACGTGCGCGCACCCAGTTCCTTCATAACCATTATCTTTTGGTCCAAACGCGCAAAGACGGCTTCCCGTGTCTGCCTGTTTGGCCCAGTAAAATGGTATCCGGGTTGAAATACCTCGACTTTAAGACCCAATTCCTTGGCCAGAAATTTAACATCCTTCGGGGTGCCGTTGAACCCAATCAAGTCTGCCTCGTCCAGTTCGACATACCCAAAGCCTGCCGCCGCAATCACTTCCAGCTTTGTAGGCAGATCTCCGGGTATGTTCGAGGTCGCTATGGCAAGATCAGTCAAGACAGATCAACCCTGATATCCAAACAATCGCGGCACCCAAAGCACCATATCCGGCAATAGAATCATAAGCATCAACGCCGCCATCAGAATGCCGAGAAAAGCCCAGATCTCGCGAATAATTTCCTTCAACGGGATGCCCGTCACAGCATTGATCACGAAAAGCAAAATACCGTAGGGCGGAGTGATCAAACCGATCATTGAATTGACCACAACCAAGACACCAAAATGCACAAGATCAATGCCCAACAGTTTGCACGTGGGAATGAACAGCGGGACAATCACAAGAATGATAACCGTGGCATCCAGAATACATCCCAAAACCAAAACAAACAGGTTCACCGCAAGTAGGAAAGCGAGCGGGGAAATATCCGCACCATCAAGAAATACTGAAATGGCGTTTGGAATGTTTTCCTGAATCACGACATAGGTCAGGATCATGGACGCACCGATCACTAAACCAACAGATGCCGCAGATCGGGCGCTATCGACAAAGACGTGATACAATGTCTTGATCCGGATCGTCCGATAAAGTCCCGCCGCGACGACCAAGGCATACAAAGCTGCGATCGCAGCAGCTTCGGTTGGGGTGGTGACGCCGGAATAAATGCAGGTCAACAAAATGACCGGCATCAATAGCGCGGGCGTTGCGCGCGCCGTAATCTTTGGCAGTGCGCGCAGCGGAACGGGTTCCTCTTTGCCAAAATCACGTCGATGGGACATCCATGTATTCATCAGCATCAACACGCCGCCCATAACCAATCCCGGCACGATCCCGGCAAGAAACAAATCCCCGATCGACGTATTTGACACCAGGGCATATAGAACCATCGGGATGGATGGTGGAATGATTGGCCCGATGGTGGCAGTGGCAGCGGTAATGGCAGCCGCATAGCCGCGCGTATAGCGTTTGCTTTTGACCATCATGTCTATGATGATTTTGCCTATGCCGGCCGCATCTGCCACGGCAGATCCAGACATTCCCGAAAAGATCAGGCTAGCCACAACATTTACATGCCCCAGTCCACCACGGAACCTGCCCACCATTGCAACGCAGAACGCCAACAATCTGTCAGATATGGTACCCGCGTTCATAATATTGGCCGAAACAATGAACAATGGGACGGCCAAAAGCAGAAATCCGTCAAACAGCCTTTGAACCATAGTTTCACCAGCTATCGCCAGATCTTGGCCACCGACACCCAAATAGACAACAACACCGGTAATTATGGCCAGAGCCACCGGTATTCCAATGGCCGCTGACGCAAACAAAGCAACCAGACCAAAGGCAAGTTCAATGCTCATTTTGATTTTCCTTGTCACCGGCATGTACATCAAGGAATGGGGTATCAGGACTTGGGTCAGGGACCCCGCGCAGTATGAAAAGCAATGTCCATAGCGATCGCAGAATCAAGGCGACCATCAACAAAATGTAGGACGCAAACAGATACTTGACCGCAATTTTGTCACCCGTAATGGGCATTCTGAGCGTTTGCAGTTTTTTAAGCTCCATCAGGCGACTGGCCATAATCGCGTCCCATGTCGGTGCAAACGAATACAGCATGATGCCAATGACGATAATCGCACCCGCGCCAGTCAATACAATGCGGCCACGAGGCGGGGCTGACTGATACAGGATATCAAAAGCGACATGATCCCGGCTGCGCACAAAAAACGCACAACTAAAAAAAATAATCCAAACCCATAGCAACGAGATAAGATTTACGGTCCAGCCCATCGGCTCCAGCGTGTTCATCCATGCAGAGATCGGCGGGATCGGCATCAGCCATGCAATTTTCGGAGCGTAACGTGTAAAGATTTGCAAAAGAAAAATGACAAAGATCGCCGCCAAAGCCATGGCGGCGATCCCTTCTGATAAACGAGAGACCCAGCGAAGCATTCGTGTCATCCCAAGTCTCCCGTCATCTGTGAGTGCAGCTTCTAGTTACCCAAAGCGTTAATTTTTTCCAAAACACCTTCGGGCCAGCTTGCAGCGGCTTCGCTACCGACATACTGCGCTTGGACATGGGTACGGAACGCCTCAAGATCTGGTGTGTACACCTCGACACCCTGGCTGCGAATAAAATCAGCTAGGTTGTTTTCTTTCTCCAGTTGCTTGAGCCGTCCGTAGGCAGCTGCAGCATCCGCAGCCCGTTGCACCGTCAACTGCTGATCAGATGTCAGGGCATTCCATGTCTCTGCCGAGAACGCGATATAGTTCAGGTCTACCAAATGCGAGGTCAAAGCGATCTGCTTGGTAACCTCATAAAACTTGGCATCCACAACCGTCGGCAACGGGTTGTCCTGACCGTCAACCGCGCCAGTCGAAAGAGCGGTGTAGACCTCGGAAAACGCCATAGGCGTAGGTGCCGCACCAAGTGCTTTGCCAAGGAATTGCCATGCATCGGTGCCGGGCATACGAATGTTTACGCCGGCCAAATCTGCGGGCGTCTGAACGTCCACTTCGTCACGTGTGAACCGCAAGTTCACGTGGCGGCGACCCAGATACATCACTGAAAGCAGTTTGAGGCCTAATTCATCCTCAACAGTCTGTTTGAACGGATCCATCAAGGCATCGTTGAAGACACGGACCTGATGTGCCGCGTCCTGATGGACATACCCTGTCGCAAAAATGGAGAACTCCGGAAAGAATTGTGCCAGTTCCTGTGCAGATGCGATGGACATTGTGAGGTTGCCGCGGGCGATTGCTTCTAACTCGGTACCCTGAGCGAAAAGAGTCCCATTATAACCTGGCTGGTAATCAGCAAAATCTGACACCATCGGCGCGAAGACTTCGGCCATCGCGACGGACCGCTGGTCCGTTTCAGAACCGGATGTCGCCAAAGTAAAGGTCAGGTCATTTGCCGCAGCAGACGTTGCAAAGCTTGCTGCTAGGGCAACGGTCGCAGCTGACACGATCACAGCGCGGCGGGTCAAATTGAACATTATTCTCTCCCAGATTTATATTTTTATGGTAAGCGACTTAATACCGTCTGTTATTAAGTTTGCAATATATTTATTATATCATATGATATTTTTAAACTCTTGAAGTTTCGATGGGCCAAGGTCTGTTGTGCCGGCGTTGATCACCACATCCCGTCCTGTTCGGGCAGATAGGTCAACTGCTTCAACCACCTCAAGAGATTTCAAACCCTCTTCGCCCGAAACCAAAGGAGCTTGTTTGGCTGAAATAACCTCTGCAAAATGGGCCATCTGCACCGCCAGTGGATCTTCCGTCTGACAGGTAAGATTTTGCGCAGAAATCGGTGTCCACCAATCTGGTGCATTTCCATGTCGCCAAATTCGCAAATCTGGTAAGGACATTCCTGCCTTGGACCCCCCAATCAAATAACAACTCTCCGCTGTGGCGGGATATGCTGGGTTTTCCCGGGCCGTTAGTTCCCAGCTCCAAGGTGCGACAATGCTGTCCGAGACACTAAGCGTTGCAACCGCACCATTTTCAAAACTCAAGACTGCGGTTGCGAGGTCTTCGTTTTCAAACCCTCGTCTGGAAGGCACCGCAATGGCCTGAACACTAACCACGTCTCCACAAAAATGACGCAACAGGTCCACGTCATGTACAAGATTGACAGAAATCGGCCCTGCACCTTTTTTGGTACGCCAAGGAGCTGCTTCAAAGTAATAGTCCGGTTTGTAGAACCAACACGTTGCTTGAACGGCGCGAATTTCTCCGATTTGACCGTCTTCAATGGCCGCCTTTGCCGCCTGCACCATTCCGTTATGACGCCTATGATGCCCCACCAATAAGGACACATTGGCAAGCTTTGCCGCGTTAGTCAGTTTTCGTGCCTCTGACGAAGTCACTGTTACTGGCTTTTCGATCAAAAGCGGAATTCCCGCCTCAACACAGATCAAACCCTGCTGTAAATGCAATGGTGTGGGCGTGGCCAATACGATTCCATCAGGACGGACCACTTCGATCATTTCATCAAGAGATGTAAATATTGGCGCTCCTACGCCCGACGCCACCCCATGAGACCTCTCGTCAGGTTCAACAATTGCTGCAAGGCTGAGGTCGGGGGATCGACGTATGACCTCGACGTGACGTCGTCCAATCAAGCCAAAGCCCACAACAGCGATCCGGTTTCGAGGTCTCATTGCACAGTTCCCATTACTAAACAAAGATTGATCAGTAGATAGACCTAATTACCTGTTAATATCAATTATGTATGGCATTTTAAATTATACTTGATGAAAGTTCCTTTTGATCCAAAGCATCGATTGGGTTAAACAAAGGACACTTTCAACGAGCAAAAAGAACCAATGGCCAAATCACTAAACATCGTAGGATCTTCGACCTACCAGCGCATCAAACGTGATATCATCTTCGGCGCTCTCGCGCCGGGAGACAAACTCAAGCTTGAAAAAATTCGTATGCGCTATTCAGCGAGTATGTCGACGCTTCGTGAAACGTTAAACCGTTTGGCAAGCGAGGGTTTTGTCGACGCCAAAGATCAACGCGGGTTCTTTGTGTCTGAGGTCTCTCAATCAGATCTTGTTGAAATCGCCAATTTGCGCGTTTTGTTGGAATGTCATGCCCTGCGACTTTCCATTCAGTTGGGAGACACGGAGTGGGAAGGCAATCTGGTCGCTGCACATCATAAATTGCATATGATCGAGAAGAAAATGCTCGAGGGCGATGACAGTAAAGTCGAGGATTGGAAGCGGTATGATTGGGGCTTCCACCTTGCCTTAATACAGGCGTGCGGCTCGCAGAACCTTTTATCCTTACATTCGGTTTTGTATGATAAATATCTGCGATATCAAATGCTGATTATGACCTATCGTGGCGAGGAAGCCGTTGATGAACATCGTAAAATGTTCCAAGCCGCCCTAGACAGAGACATAGAGACCGCCATCGAAACTTTGGAGGTTCATGTACGCAAAGGACTGGAACACACGATGATCGCCTTCAAATAAATAAAATGTTCAGGGTCCGAACATGAACGGATGGGGTGTGCTGCGCCATCCGGTCTGTGATGTGCTGCAAATTAAAGTTTCTGCAATGAAAACCAATACCCTGCCTGAGAAGCGCAGGCATGTCATTTTAGCCAA
This sequence comes from Pseudoprimorskyibacter sp., assembly GCA_029251265.1. Taxonomy (GTDB): domain Bacteria; phylum Pseudomonadota; class Alphaproteobacteria; order Rhodobacterales; family Rhodobacteraceae; genus JAQXDR01. The sequence continues at coordinate 39,951 of JAQXDR010000080.1, forward strand.
AATAGATCCTCATCACAGATAGGCATGTGCATCTGGCAGCGTGACTTTAACGCTCTGAGATTTGATCGATCTGATGCCTCATCATGGAGACTGTTGTCTGGTTCGTTATGCCAGACACTGCTCCAAATATCGGATGTGGCGTACCTTCTTGGGTCGCGTTACGACAAGACGCGTGCACTTCGCGGGCACCTGTTTGACGTAACAAGTCAAAAACACCATCAGGCGAGACCCCACCCCCCGGCATTATGGACAGTGCACGGCCCGCCTGACGGACCATACGCGTGATCACTGCTTGACCCTGCGGTGCACTGGGCGCACCTCCAGACGTTAGAATACGCTCGAAGCCCAAAGATTTAGCCTGCTGAACCGCGCTAACAGGGTCATCCAGCATATCGACCACACGATGCAAAGTCATCCCCAGACCAATGGCCGCGTGACATAGCTTGGAAAGAACTGACAGATCTAATTGATCCTGTGACGTCGCTGCGCCCAACACGACACCGGCCAAACCTGCTGCACGAACTTGGGCTATATCCTGTTCCATCACACTGCATTCAGCGGTCGAAAAGACAAAGTCACCGCCTCTCGGACGGATCATGGCATAACAGGGCACGGGTGTTTTCGCAGCGAGATGCATGAGCCCTGCCGAAGGTGTCAGCCCACCTTCAGACAGCGCTGCACAAAGCTCTATCCGGTCAGCCCCCCCGTCTATCGCCGCTGCCAGACCAGCAACACTGTCCACACAGACCTCTAGGCAAACACGGTCCACCATCGCAATACCTACGCCGCAAGCGCGTCAGACAAATAGCCTTCAAACATCAGACCTGCGCCAAGACACAGTAAATCCGAAGACTTACACCCAGAAATGCGTCCGAGGTTCAATCCCATAACGGCCGAAGGCACCGTGATCGCCATCCGCAAAGCGGCCTCGGGTGTCACACCGACAGAACGAACAAGACGCGCGACCGATTCAGCCATGGTTACATGTGCCCCGGCCAATGAACCTTCGTCATTGATCAGACGGTTTTGATGCAGGCGGATCGTATTGCCGTACAGATCGAACTCCAAAGGTCCTCCAACTGTTGGCATGGCGTCCGATACCAGAAAACTAAGATCAGGATCAGGGCGCGCCCGCAATGCCAGACCGACCATATCATCTGACACATGTATTCCGTCGCATATGATACCAACATAGGCGGATGAGTTGATGGCGGCACCGACAACACCCGGTTCACGACCCGTCATATGCGACATTGCGTTGAACAGATGGGTAAAGCAGCCTGCCCCCGCTGCGATCGCAGTTTCGACAGTGCGGCTATCTGCCTTGGAATGTCCTATCGAGACAACCGCCCCCATGCGCGCCAGATCCGCAATATCATCCGGCGGAACCAATTCGGGGGCGAGGGTTATCATGGTGGGGACACCAGCTGCGCGCAGGCGGGCAACCTGATCCATCGTATCGCGATCCATCGGGCGCACGTATTCCGCCTTGTGTGTCCCTCGGCGATCAACGGAAATATGTGGCCCTTCGATATGAAGCCCACAAATACCATCCGTGTCGACCGCCCCGATCACCGCTTCGACCGCATGTTCAATGACATGCGGTGCATCTGTAATCACCGTTGGCATGATGGACGTCGTGCCAAATTTACGATGTGCATCCGCCATGGCGCACATCCCCTCCCGGGTCGGAGTAGAATTCAGCAAAACGCCGCCACCACCATTGACCTGAAGATCAACAAAGCCCGGCGATATCGTCCCAGCCAGATGATGGATTCGAGCCTGTTCGGGCAGGGATGTAATTTGGACGACCGTCGAAATCATGTCTCCAACCAACCCAAGCGCTTGATCGGGCTGCAATCGCCCGTCGTTAAACAGCAAATCAGGGCAGACCCAATGTTCGATTTCATCCAGATCAGTCACGATCAGCCCCCAGAAAATAGGGACGCAAAGCAATTTGAACCTCTGCTCGTGCCAAAGACAACGACCGCGATGATGCCAGCCCAGGCGCACGCTGCAAGGTTTCATCGCTGAACACTTCGGAAAAGACATGATCAGGCAGATCCAGCGCATCAATCTCTGACAACAGCAGACCGACGGCTTTCTGAACCTCTGGTACGGGCCAGTAATAGCGGATCCGGTCCGCATAGCCAAAATGCCAAAGCATTGATTTAGAGGCTGGATAATGCGATGTCCAATATTTTGGGGTGTCGCGCATGGCCCTTTCCAGAACCATGGGCAACCGCGGGGTCGCTGGACGCAAAACACCCAGCAAATGGTCCAAAGCATAAAGCGCGTGCCGCCATGCAAAGGTCAGGGCTGGTCCGACCTTTTGAAAAGCAAAACCAAGATCGGCGAGTGTTTCAAAGACTTCGGGTTGTTGATAATCGGTCGAATGTGCCTCAAGACACATAGCATCGTGATCGCACAATACGGCCCGCAAACCGGGATCACGCCGCGCGGGCAGAGCGTGAATTGTGTCTGGACCAAACTCAACACCCGGCTGTACAACCAACCCCATCACCTGAGGCCAAAGATCAGCCACCCCGGCCGCAGCAAAAGCTGCTTTGTGGGCGGCAACGGTAGCCCGTGCATCAGCTGCACGTGTTGATACGATATGACCGTTATCGTCTAGTCGCGCTCCACCCGGAGGAGGCACTTCTGTGCCAATCACGAAGACCAGATCGGACGGATCGGAGGCGGCGTCTTTGCACGTCCGTGCCAGCTGCGCCGCGCGGGCGGCGACGGTGGCATCATCCAGCGACGCGAGATCATCACTGCACCCTTCCGAACAATCCAGATGAATTTTCCGAATACCTGCACGGACATACTCTGCCACGAGATCATGCGCCTTGGCCATTGCCGTCTCTTTACGCTCAGATTTCCATACCTGTGGTCCAAGGTGGTCCCCGCCTAAAATCACCAGATCGGGATCAATTTCGGCTTGATGAACGAGGTCTTGAATATGGCCGACGAAATCCAAGGCTGTCATGCCGGTATATCCGCCAAATTGGTTCACCTGATTGGATGTGGCCTCGATGACAACAGGCCGGCTCAATTCCGACGCCAGTTGAAGCGAGGCCATCAGAACCTCGGGGTGCGCAGAACATACCGATGGTATGGATGTTCGAACACCACGACGATTTTGCACAACAATATCATGTAAGATTTTAGACATTGGTCTGTGCCTTCCAAGATGCATAGGCCGCGCCCAATGTTGCAGCTGTTTCTCCCCTTGCTGCCAAACGGATATCTGGCACCGCAAAGCCATCCCAAGCCATGCCCCGCAACAGCGTATCAAGTGCCGGGACAAGGCCGGAAATCTGCGACATACCCCCACCAAGCACAATAACACCCGGATCAACAACGACCTGAAGTTCAAAAATCAGGGCGGCGACCACCCGACACCAAACGTCCCATACCTTTTTGTTTTTTGGATTGTCACGATCACCAGTGATTTCTTGGGTTGTAACGTCACGACCGGTCAAATGTTGTGCCAGCAGAGCCATTCCCGGACCGGAACCACAGGTCTCGTAGCAGCCAACCCGACCACAGCCGCAGGTTATCAAAGGTAAACCCAAATCACTCACAAGAGTTGCAGGCAAAGGCATGTGGCCAAATTCACCAGACTGCCCTGTGCCGTCATTGATCAACCGTCCATCCACAGTGACGGCACCGCCGATGCCTGTACCCAATAAAAGGCTTAAAACAACGCCCTGAGGTGTCCCCGCCCCGAACATAGACTCGGCCTGCGCGAACGCGCGGCA
>JAQXDR010000088.1 GCA_029251265.1 Pseudoprimorskyibacter sp.
GCCGGGGCACGGCTGAACAGGCGATCAAAGAGGGCAGGCACGTCATCAACTGGACCCGCCTGTCATGTAAACGACCCGTCGACAATGAAGTCCGGCTGTAATTGCACGCGCTCGGCTACAGCCTTGCGATCTAAAGAGCCATTACGCAGACCAAAGCATGCCGTGAGCATGTTTTTTGGTCACCCAAGCCTTCACGCCGGACCTCGTACCCATAGCCATGACTCAACAAGAGCCCCTTTCTGACACAAAATATCAAAAACTGGCAGCATGTCGCCAATCGTGCCACTACTTGGGGGATGGCTCGGTGCTGACGTTTTCAATTATGTGAGTTTTGGCATCAAGATACTTGGGAGGCATAGGATGATGTGTAGACTTGGAGAGTCTCAAAAAATCCGCTGGCTTCAAACCCGACATGCCTGAACACATGTAAGCAGCATTTGCATTCATATTCCGGCTCGAATCATTTGATATCAATTCGGCCGCTTGGACGATTTGAAGATGCGAACAGCCAAAAAGAGCATTGGAACTGGTCATAATTTATAGAAACAGGAAACGAAAAAGATCGCCTAAATTCTGTCTGAATTTTTTTTGGGGGATGCGCAATTTATTACTCACAATAAAATTCCGATACGTCGATCACATGATTTGCCTACTTTAAACAAGTGCCTGGACGAAGCAAAAAAGAACTTGCGCGGAAATAGGGTGAAGATGCTTGCCACGAGTAATCGATTTGAGTGCTCAAATGCGTCGAGGATACGATAGCAATGTTTGTGCAGAACGCTTGGCTGTTAAGTTATATATTCGCAAATGCATGTGACCACTTAAATGCAATCTGACGACAGTACCTGTGTCGAGGGCGATTATGCGATATTGAATGCATATCGGTACCACAGGGGGCGCGGCTTGGCCGCTGCCCCCCGCCACCCCCTGCGACTCCCACGTCACGGATGGCAAGGATCTATTAAAAGCCCTGCCCAGATAGTATTATCCACAAGCTGCATGCCACGCAAAGGTGAAGTGCCTAAAATCTAAGCCTAAACCAACACTCTGAGAGTAATAGAGATTTTCTGACGCGGCTTCACACCAAGCTGGGATAAATTTTGGTGTGATATTTGCCAGCTTGATTGGTGTTTTGTTCGCATGGGGTTTCCGGATAGGACTCGTGTTTTGCAAGGGAGCTGCAAGGTTTTGAATGGATTTCCACCTTTGCACATATTGAATTCTTGTGGATTCCTGTGCTCTGGTGCAGACTTTCTTGTCTTTGATGTTAAACTGCAAACGAGGCCCAGTATGACAGATGACTCAGTCAGCTTTACCCAGATGAAGCACGGCACGCGCGCGGACTATGAGCTATTGGAACGGCTGGAAAAACCCTATCAGGCAGCAACAGCCGATCGCATTCTGGCAGAACTGCGGCGTCAGGGAGACGCCACGCTTGAAGGCTACCAGATCACGCGCCTGGAGCATGGTCTGCAATCGGCCACCCGGGCAGAGCGGGACGGAGCCGACATTGATTGGATCGTTGGTGCCCTGCTGCATGATATTGGTGATGGCCTTGCTCCGCAAAACCATGACCGGTTTTCCGCCGAGGTTGTCCGTCCCTTTGTGAGGTGGGACGTTGCTTGGGTGATTGAACATCATGGAATTTTTCAGATGATCTACTACGCGCATCATTACGGATGGGACGAAAACGCACGCGACAAATATAAAAATCACCCCTGTTTCAACAGTTGCGCCACTTTTTGCGAGCTGTGGGATCAGGCGTCTTTCGACCCCGATTATCCCATGCACACCCTTGAGTATTTTGTCCCGATGATCCGCGAAGTCTTTTCAAGAAAGGCGTATGATCCCAGAGTGCTACGCGATGGATTCGTCTCTTCCTTAGGCACATTTTGATGTAAAAATGGCCCCCTTTGTACAGACACTGAACGTTAAGTGGGGGCATTAGTCGGGGGCAGGAGACGCTGTCAAAACCATGCCGTTACGATTAAGCGAAACGCAACAATGCTGACAAAAACCTTGAACGTTTTGTGAAACATCTGCTCGGATATCCGGTGGGCGATGCGTTTACCTGCCCATGTCCCTATAACGCCGGCCAGAGTAGCCCCGATGATATGCGGCAGATATTCAAGGTAGGAAAAACCAACGCTGGTATATCCTACCGCCTTTACGACATCCAGAGCCAACATGCAGGCCGCTGCAGTGCCCGTTATTTCGAACTTCCGCAGCTTTAGACGCAAAAGAATTGGTTGCAAGAGACCACCCACGCCAAGCAATGTGCCCAAGTAACTGTGAAGCGCACCAACCCAGATAAACGGGTACCGGATACGGACAGATCGTGTGGGGACAGGACACCAGATCAATATCAAAAGGACGATACCCAAGAGCAGTGCTAGCAGATCCTCGGGAATTGACGAAAAGGTGCGCGCCCCCAGCATTACACCAAATACACCGCCAAAAATGAAACTGCCAACAATGTTCCAGCGTATAGACTGCCAAAAGAAACCGACCCGCGATACGAGCGAGGCAGCAGCAAACGCCGCTTGCAACGGTACCGCGACGGATATTGGCAAAACGGAAATTGCGCTTAACAACAGAATATAGACCCCACCTGTGCCAAACGCGGCATTGACAAATGCTGCCATCAGACTGCCGATGGTGATAACAAAAACGGCCGTATCAATCATTAAGATGCCCTGCATTTTGTGTTGGGGATCGAGATGAAGCTACATCCGTCTCAACAGTGATGACATGAACTGTGTGGTGATCTAAATCAAGGCAGTCTCGAGAAGGACACAGGCTTGGGGTCTTGGACCACACCGCGCTGCGCGGTCTTCCAAATTTTCCAGATGAGGATTTCTTTTGCAACGCAACGATGCTTGACTGTCACCATCACAAATTTTTCCCTGTATGAGGTCATTATGAAAACGCGTAGTCTTGGCCAGTCTGGTCCTGATGTCAGTGTGCTTGGCTATGGAGCCATGTCGTTTACCAATTTTTATGGTCCAGCCACGGTTGAGGGATCACGTCAAATTCTGGATGCCTGTCTTGATATGGGAATTACGCATATAGACACGGCCGACGTCTACGGTATGGGCCATTCAGAAACCGTGCTGGGCAACTGGTTGCGTGACCGCAAAGGCCCCGTGCCTTTTACCATTGCGTCAAAAGTAGGGATTACTGCCGATCCTGAACGAAGACTGAACAACACGCCGCACCATATGACACAGGCGTTGGACGCCAGTTTGTCCCGTTTAGGTATCGAGGCGCTGGATTTGTATTACGTCCACCGCCGTGACACGCGTTTTGAGATTGAAGACGTCACGGAGACGATGGCTGGCTTCGTAAAGGCGGGTAAGATCAAGGCGATTGGCTTTTCCGAAATTGCACCGTCATCCCTGCGTAGGGCTCATGCGATTCATCCCATAGCAGCGGTCCAATCGGAGTATTCTTTGTCGACGCGCTCTCCCGAATTGGGTCTTGTTCAGACCTGCGCTGAACTTGGCACATCCTTGGTGGCTTTTTCACCTGTGGGACGGGGCTTGCTGACCGATCGTCCTCATGGCTTGGATGCGGTAAGGGGTATGGCTTGGATGGTTCAAAATCCCAGATTTTGCGAACCAAATTTTTCTCACAACATGGCATATAACGCCGCATTTCGTGCGTTGGCGGCAGATATGGGAACGGCAGCAGCCAGTCTTGCCATTGCTTGGTTGCTTCATCAAGGTGATCATATATTGCCCATTCCGGGCACCCGATCAGTGGCACATCTGAAGGAGGCCACCATAGGCGCAGAGCTTGAATTGACCCAGGAAGATCTGGGCCGCATAGAAAGTGTCCTGCCCGTGGGATGGGCGCATGGTGATCGGTACTCTGTCGGACAATGGGCCGGGCCGGAACGGTATTGTTAATTGGATCCGCGTCAGCAGCTACGCACGATTGATCTGTTTTTTATGATGGCTCCTCTCGCGAAGCGGTTTTCTGGATATAGGGGCGACGCGATTTGATTTCGGTATGCCTGAATACAAAACTGGTCCGGCTGCGTGCGGTCTGGGTTTGAGAATCGCACCGGGTGCAATTTTACCATTGCGCAATGGTAAGCCCATTCGAACGGCGCGTTTTCGGACTTGCGTCCTGTCGTTTGGCTATTTGCAAATTTGTAAAATAGGGCTTTAAAAAAGCATTTGCGATTTTTCGTATTGATGTCTTGCCCTATGACAAGATCCTTGTCAGCGCCGTGGAAAGCCGTATCCAGACGTTTATCGCGGTTTGTGAATTTTACGCGCAGCCGAGGCAGCCGCACGCAGTTCTTCCGCAATTTCTTCCGCTTCTTCGGGGTCAAAATCCATTGGAATCTCGATGGACTCCCCCAAGATAAACAAGCGGACCATCCCCTGGTCGGTCGGGCCTATTTGCAATCCTGCTTCAATGTCGTTCTCGTCGTTGATGCCCATGGGTTGTCCTCTTGGATCGACAGGACGCCGGCCTGCGTCTCTTTAATGGCGTAGCGACTGAGGCAGGCTTTGGCAAGTCAGGCGGCATCGCAAGAGGACGCAGGTGACGACCTATGTCGCGCTATGACCAAACACAGGACTGGTGGCGTCTTTTGGGACGGGCATGGATCATTTTCCGAAAATGTGGGAAGTTGTTAAAAAAACTCGGCCATTGGCGTAGGTTTTCCCCCTGATTTGGGCTTGCCAAGGCGTTCAGTGATCGGTATCCCGCCAATTAGGGCCGCCTTAGCTCAGTTGGTTAGAGTGCTGGATTGTGGATCCAGAGGTCCCCCGTTCAAACCGGGGAGGCGGTACCATAAACCTCTTTTATATCACTTTTGATCCTGCCCAAAAACGCTCGGTCTCTAGCCTGTGACATGCGTGGCCAAAGATATGCGTGGTCAAAGATATGCGTGGATTGAACAAAGGTTAAATCCCGGGTGGAATCAACACGATGTTTCCGACATGAGATTTTCTTAGAAAAACCTCCTGCGCTTTGACAATTTCAGACAACGGGAAGGTGGCGGCAAGCACAGGATGAATTTCACCGGCCTCGACATAGCGAATAAGGTTTGGAAATACTGGTTTGTCCCATGCAGTGCAGCCGATCAGACACAAGTCCTTTAGGTACATATCGCGCATGTCCAAAGTTACGACTGGACCTGCGATCGCGCCTGATGAGACAAATTTTCCACCTCGGCGTAACACCGTCAGCATCATTGAAAAGGTGTCGCCTGCGACGTTGTCCACGACCACATCAATGCTGTTATCACCCAGCTTGGCGGACACGTTGTCGTCCCGCGTCAAAATCCGGTCTGCGCCAAGATCCAGCAGCGCCTGGGCTTTGTGTGCACTGGTGATGGCAGTCACATGTGCGCCTCGGCGTTTGGCAAGCTGGATTGTTGCGGATCCGACACCCCCAGAGGCGCCGGTTATCAGCACTTTGTCACCAGATTTCACATCCGCACGTATGAGCATGTTTTCAGATGTGCCGTATGCGCAGGGCAAAGTGGCAAGCTCTGCACTGCTCCAATCACAGTCTACACGAAAAGCCTCGCAGGCTGGAACGACGACATATTGTGCGAAAGCACCATCAAAGTCCGACGCCATCCAAATACTGCGCATATCGTCATGGCCATTGGGCCGCATACAGGGCTGAACCAAAACGCGTTCTCCCAGACGGGTTTCATCGACGCCCGCTCCTAGGGCAACAATCTGACCACAACAATCCGTGCCTTGGATCAGTGGAAAGGGCGTTTTTTCATTCCATCCGCCATTCTTGACGGATTGCGTGTCGGCAGTACCGGGCAGGATTGCATCTGTCGCTGATGTGATATCAGGCGAATACCAACCCAACCGTGTATTAATGTCGGTATTGTTGATGCCAGCCGCCAAGACGCGCAGCAGGACTTCGTCGTGATTGGGGGTCGGAACAGCTACGTCGCGAAAGTCCAAACAGTCGTATCCGCCATGTCCCGTCGTGACGACCGCTTTCATTGTTTTTGACACATGCATCACAGGACGTGTCACTCGTGTTCTGCTGCATGCGCACCATCTGCGGGGCCCGACGAAACGATCAGCGCGAGGTATCCGATAACGCCAGCGACCAAAGACCCGGATAACACACCCAGTCGGACTTGGTTCATCAAGCCTGCATCATCAAAGCTAAGGCTTCCTATGAAAAGTGACATGGTAAATCCTATGCCAGCCAAACAGGAGATTCCATAAATTTGCAGCCAGTTGGCGCCATGCGGCAATCGAGCAAGGCCCAGTTTGACCATGATAAAAGTCACGCCAAACACACCAATCATCTTGCCCAGTACCAAGCCTGTGGCAATGCCAAGTGGCAAAGGGTCTAGCAAATCGGCAAAAGTCATCCCCGTTAAAACCACGCCTGCGTTTGCAAATGCGAAAATTGGGACGATCACGTACAACACATACGGCGTGACTGAATGTTCAAGCGAATGCAGGGGCGACTTACCCCACTTGTCTTTGATCGGAATGAAAAACGCAGTTAACACGCCAGCAAGAGTTGCATGTACGCCCGACTTTAGAACGAAAAACCACATAATGATCCCGAGGATCAGGATTGGGCCAAC
>JAQXDR010000129.1 GCA_029251265.1 Pseudoprimorskyibacter sp.
GAATAAAGCGCTCGATATTGGCTTCTTGCACAGCCCTTGCAAGCGTCTGAGTGCCAATGACGTTGTTAGCTAATCCTGCCAGTGGATTGGCTTGGACAAGCGGAACATGTTTATAAGCAGCCGCATGTAAAACCACCTGAACTTGATGTTCCGATAGGGCCTTTCGGACCTGCAAAGCATCCATAACTGACCCGAGAACAGGCGAAAGCTCTGTTTGGTGTGTTTTCGCCGTCATCATTAACTCTTGATGTACGTTGTAAAGAGCGAGTTCGTTCTGTTCGTAAAGGACCAGCTTTTTGGGTTTGCAGGATAGCAGCTGGCGACATAATTCTGATCCGATTGACCCACCTGCTCCCGAAACTAAAATTACTCGATCTTGATATGCGTCAGGGTTATTTTCCTGAGATACATAATGGGATGGACGCCGCAAAAAGCTTTGAGCTGCCACTGGTACCATTTTATCAAGGAGTTCGCGGCCGCCAATCAGTTGCGCAAAGGACGGTAACGCCTGAACATCAACGCCCAACTCTTGAATCTTCATGGCCAACTGCCCGAGCTTTGCCTGGCTAAGAGAAGGCATTGCCAACAGAATCCGGTCAATTCCTTGGTTTTTCACAATGTCAGCCATGCGTGCTGGCGAATACACAGGTAAGCCCTTGATAATGATACCGCGAAGTGAGGTATTGTCATCCAAGAATGCTACTGCATCGATTGTTTTGTGATCTCGAAGCGCGGATGCGATTTGTGATCCGGTCACGCCTGCACCGTAGATGAGAACGCGGTGACGGGGCGATGCTTGCCGGTAAAGCGCAGTAATAATACGTGCCAGTACCAACCTTACGGTGATGATCGACAGAAAATAACAAATTCCAAAGATTGCATGGGTTCCGAGTGGTAGCGGCGTTGTGTACCAGCTGCCTAGAAATGCAGATAGACCGCTCAACGTCAATGCGATTATGGCTGTTCGCTCGGTACCGTTTTCTGCAAACGAATTTAGACGTACTGCAGGAAGGCCCAGCCACAGTGACATTGCCACGGCTGCAATCACAAGATAAGGGATGATTTCGGAATAATTGGCCAGATTTTCTAGAGGCGTTCCCGGTAAAGTCTGTAATGCAAAGCTAATGAGCATCACGGTTGGCAAAAGCGCAAGGTCTATGCTCAGGAAAATGACGGTGCGTTGTAAGGCCGTTAGCCCTTGTAAGCGACGCGAAATATCCTGTACTGTGTTATCGCCCACAAAACCTTTCAAAAATTGCACCTCGACAGACCCTTCCCAGAGCGTGGCCATACCCAACAAACAGAACGAAATAGATACGAAAGCTTAGGAAATTAATAACGACCTCTCATTATTTACCTACCGTATTTATGAACAGTACTGTAATCGGCACTTAATTGCTAATTAAACATTAACTCTGAACGCACTTAACTGCGACTCTTCACTGATAAGGCTTCGTCATATGTCACCCTCTCAATTTGCACCAATCCCAGAACTATTTCTATCTTGGGAAAATGCTGAAAACGCAAAGTTTGAGGCAGCTGATCTGATCAGTCACGATATGACCCAGCGGCAAATTTGCGATCTGGAATTATTGATGAACGGTGCTTTTAATCCTTTGTCTGGTTTTTTGGGTGAAGCGGATTACACCAGCGTTGTGGAAACAATGCGATTGGCAGATGGTCGTTTGTGGCCCATGCCGATCACCCTGGACGTCAGCAAAGAGTTTGCCAAAAAAATTGAGCTTGGACAGAAAATTGCTCTGCGTGATCAAGAAGGCGTAATACTGGCCACAATGAAAATCACGGATATTTGGACGCCGGATAAGGCGCGCGAAGCCGAGATGGTCTTTGGCGCCGATGATATAGCGCACCCTTCTGTCAATTATTTGCACAACACAGCAGGTACCATCTACGTCGGTGGGCCAGTTACTGGCTTGCAATCTCCGGTGCACTACGACTTTCGCGCGCGACGCGATACGCCGAATGAATTGCGCGCATTCTTTCGAAAGATGTCTTGGTCCAAAGTTGTTGCGTTCCAAACTCGAAACCCATTGCATCGCGCCCATCAGGAGCTGACTTTCCGTGCAGCTCGTGAAAGCCAGGCAAACCTGCTCATCCATCCTGTGGTTGGTATGACGAAACCGGGTGATGTAGATCACTTTACGCGTGTTCGCTGTTACGAGGCCGTGCTGGACAAATACCCAGCCGCGACCACCACAATGTCATTGCTGAACCTCGCTATGCGTATGGCTGGCCCGCGCGAGGCAGTCTGGCATGGGCTTATTCGAAAAAATCACGGAGTTACGCATTTTATTGTTGGCCGTGACCACGCCGGTCCTGGAAAAAATTCCAAGGGTGAGGACTTCTATGGTCCGTACGATGCGCAGGACCTCTTTCGGGAACATCAGGATGAGATGGGTATCGAAATGGTGCCTTTCAAACACATGGTCTACGTTCAGGAACGTGCACAGTATGAACCTAATGATGAAATCGCGGACCGGAACAACGTAACAATTCTAAATATTTCGGGTACAGAACTGCGTCGCCGTTTGGCTGAGGGCTTGGACATTCCTGATTGGTTTAGTTTTCCTGAGGTTGTTAAAGAACTGCGTCGCACGCGCCCGCCACGGTCCAATCAGGGCTTTACAGTGTTTTTCACGGGTCTGAGTGGATCGGGAAAATCTACCATAGCGAATGCAATCATGGTGAAGTTGATGGAACTGGGTGGTCGGCCTGTGACATTATTGGATGGGGATGTTGTTCGCAAGCATCTTTCCTCGGAACTTGGATTCAGTAAAGAACATCGTGATATAAACATAAAGCGCATTGGTTACGTCGCATCCGAAATTACCAAAAACGGTGGTATCGCGATTTGCGCGCCTATTGCGCCATACACAGCCACACGTAGGGCAGTACGTGAGATGGTGGAAAGCTATGGTGCTTTCGTCGAAGTGCATATCGCGACCAGCCTAGAGGAATGTGAACGTCGTGATCGTAAAGGCCTGTACAAGCTCGCTCGTGAGGGAAAGATTAAAGAGTTCACAGGAATATCTGATCCTTATGAGATTCCAGTAGCTGCCGAGTTGGTTTTGCAAACAGAAGCAAAAGACGTAGATACATGCGCACAAAGCGTTCTGCTGAGGCTTGAAAACATGGGGCTTATTGGTCGCTGAAGACTATTTTGCCGACGGTGAAGAGGCGACTTGTGCGGTCAATGTCGCCTCTAGCCGTTCCGCCGCCTTACGTTCCAGACGCAGTTCGCGCTTGCGGCGCTTAATTTCTACAGGATTATTGCGCGCCGCTTCTTGTCTCGCACGCTGTTGGGCATTCACGATTTCTGTGTAGGCCGAGACGCCATCCCGTACCTTATCGAAATAAGTGAATGTTCCATTTTCGATAAGAATTGCTGTGTCACAAACACGCTGCACTGTCGTCAATGAATGAGACACAAACAATGCGCTGGATGTTTTCATCCTGTCTCGGAAGACGCCCATGCTTTTTTCTTTAAAGCTGGCATCACCAACAGATGTCACCTCGTCCACTAAATACCAGTCAAATTTGATGGCCATCGAACATCCAAAGGCCAACCGTGACCGCATTCCAGAGGAATATGTCATGACCCGTTCGCGAAAATGATCACCCAGCTCTGCAAAGCTTTCGACATAATGCAGCATTTCAGTGCTATCTACCCCGTACAGTCGCGCAAGGAATACAGCATTTTGCGCGCCTGTTAAATCTGGATGAAAGCTGCCGGCAAACCCCACGGGCCAACTTAAAGACCCCTTTGTAATGACCTCGCCTTTATCTGGCAGTGATTTGCCTGATACCATCGACAACAAGGTCGATTTGCCTGCTCCATTCTTGCCCAAGATGGCAACCGATTGACCTGGTTCAAGCACGAGGTTGACATCACGGGCGACAAACTTTGCATTTGATCCACGCAAACGGAACCGTTTTGTCAGGTTTTTCAAGATAATTGTCATCAGCGGCGATCGCGCAGCGAATAATAGGTAAGCACAATAATGGTCCAGCAGGCAAACAGAACAAATCCAACGATGGCCAAGATCATCTCGCGTTGAGGATACCGCGGAGTTTCCGCCAATGTCGGTTCAAGATAAGCAGCGAGGTACCGGCTTTTTCTCCGTGCTTCGGACAGTGTACTGTCGTGGGCTGATAACGCCGCAACATAAGCCTGTTCTGCAAATTCCAAATCAACACGCAAGCTTTCAAACTGTCCGACAAGGTCTGCAAAAACCGCACTGTTCGCGTTATCGGTGGTGCCTGAAACGCCCAGTTTGCGACGTTCTTCTTCGATCCGAGTTTCGATCACTTCAATCCGGCGGCGTGCTTGGGTGACACGCGGATCACTGTCTCTTGTCGTTCCAATGATCAAGTCGAGTTCGATTAACGCCTCAGCCAATTGCGCCTGAAGAGAATTCAATAAGCCCATTTGTCCTTGGATGTCCGCGGTCGGATCGACAATACGGGTTTCGTTTCTGAAAGACGTCAGGGCAGCACGAGCTTGTTTTAAACGGCTGATCGCAAGCGCAAGCTCTTCTTTGGCGTATAAGGTGACATCTTTACGTGCAATTGAACTGAGTTCGTTAATCATTTGACTGGATCGGTCAAACAGGGCCTGTGCGATCAACTGGGCATCTTTTGCACTGAACGCACGAACTTCAACCTCGATCAGCCCGGTGCCTGGATTATAGAAAATCCGGACCATACGTTTCCAAAAATCGACTAGATCTTCGATGCTGGCATTCGGGTCCAGCGACAGCATTGGATCACTTGAGGGGCGACTGAACAGGGTCCGGAGATCAAGAAGATCATCCATTTCGCGCACCATTTCTTGACTTTGAATGAACTCATACAAAATGTCTGTGTCTGATGAGCTGGCGTTCGATATGTTAGTAATGCCACCAAGCAAATCCAGTGGTGATCCCGCTTCTTCGCGTCGAACAGCAAACCCGACGTTAGAGGAATATTGATCTGCTGCGCGCTGGTAAAGGTACCATCCTGCAGCCGTCGCGGGACCCACTACGCACACAAAAAAACTTAACAACACAATCCAGTGGCGCAATCTAAACTGGGCTGGGGTCGCGATTGGTGCGACTTCGATGACCCGAAACTTTGTCCTCACCTGCGGCTTGGTTGCTTTGGGCTTTGAAGGAGCTTTGTTTGTTGTTGTCGTCACGAGTTCATAATCCAATCTTCATATTTTAGTATGAATTCACTAAAGTTATTAAACCATAGCCCCTATTACCTACCAGAGGTTTCACACTGAGACGATGTCACAAAAACCTGACCCCCAAATACCACGACGTCGATTTCGTTTTTTTCGGTCCGTTTCCGCATTGGTTCTACGTGAAATGACGACGACTTATGGTCGATCGCCGGGCGGTTATCTTTGGGCCGTGGTAGAGCCTGCTGCTGGTATTGCACTGCTGAGCTTTATCTTTTTGCTGGTTGTTCGGGTTCCCGCAATCGGAGATAACTTCCCTTTGTTTTTTGCAACTGGATTGATGCCATTTTTGCTTTTCCTGCAGTTGTCAAACCTTGTTGGCATGGCGATTAACTACAGCCGGGTGTTCATGGCATATCCTGCGGTTACCTTCATGGATGTAATTCTGGCGCGATTCATTTTGAATGGACTGACGATTTTGTTGGTAACAGTCATTGTTATTACAGGAATTATTGTGGTTTTTGATCTAACGGTCATCCTGAACGGCCAAGCGATTATGAATGCGATCTGTATGACCTTCACCTTGGCGATGGGCGTGGGCGTGCTGAATTGTTATTTGTTCACGGCTTTTCCTGTTTGGCAAAGAGCATGGGGTATTTTGATGCGGCCGATGTTCATTTTGGCGGGGATACTCTTTACACCGGAATTCGTTCCAGACCGCTACCTGTCTTATTACATGGCAAACCCTTTGCCTCACATAACGTCTGAGATGCGACGAGGGTTTTATGTGACGTATGACGCCGTCCATGTGAATAGCCTTTATGTCTATAGTGTTGCGTTGGTTTGTGGGGCTTTTGGTATGTTGCTTTTACTACGTAATCATAAAGATCTGGCAGAACTGTGATCTGATGCACCGCACCGCATTGCGAACCCTTTGGCGTAAAATGTGTACGTTGGCACGGTATCTATGGCCAACCGTTAAGGACCGCGCCTATTTAAAGATCATTCGTGACAGCGAACAGTTTGATCGAACATTTTATCTTTTGTCTAATCCGGGCCTTAGGAGAGTTTTCCATTTATGGCCAGAACGCCACTATGTTCAGTTGGGAGAAGCCCAAGGATGCTGTCCCAATGATCGGTTTTCGCCACGGGCATACAAGTTTCATCATCCAGAATTATTGGATGAACAGGCTCCCTTTCTGCACTACCTGACGTCAAAAGACCAAAGACAAACCGATCAGCCAATTCTGTCGCCCTCCCTGAAAATGCCCGAAATAAGTGCGCACGAGCATGTTTCATCTGCGCCTCAAGCCGTTGTAGTGCATTTGTACTATCTCGATCTGTGGCCCGAGCTCGCGCATGCGTTGGATCGACAGTCAGTGGCACTAGATTTGATTGTGACGTTGACTGACGGCCCTGGCGCCACTGAATTGGCGCGCAAGATTCGAGAATCGTATGAGGGGGCCCGCGTTTGGTGTCTGCCTAATCATGGACGTGATATCTGGCCGTTTGTTTGGCTTGTAAATAATGGTGTGCTTGCGCCTTATCGTGCAGTGGCCAAGCTTCATTCCAAGAGGTCCCCGCATCTTCAAAATGGAGATCAATGGCGGTCACAGCTGTTCCATAAGATTCTGGGAGATCCGGAACTACAAAAAAATATTGATCGGTTTTGTTCAGATGAGGCTGCGGCTTTATGGACTCATCGTCAGCATATCATGGTCGGTGATAAATGGTGGGGCTGTAATCGCGAACGCGCGGTTGATTTGGCAACGCGGATTAATTTGGATTTACCCAGCCCCCTGCAATTTGGAGCAGGGACTATGTTTTGGATCAAACCGCGTGTTTTGCACCGTTTGGGCGAATTAGCTTTAGAGATGCAAGATTTTGAACCGGAAGAGGCGCGCGTGGATGGCACAACGGCGCATGCAGTCGAGCGGTTGATAGGATCCTTGGTCACTGCGAGCGGCCTAAAAATAGTGAGTGATCCATAAACGGCTGCGGCATCCTAGGTTTGGGTCCTAAGAGCAAATTGATAATAACAGCACGGTGGGTGCGCCCACCTTCCTGCCGATAGAGATAGAGATTAGGGCGTGGTGTCCTTACCAGACCCTTGCGGTCTACCCACTTTACCGCCTGTTCAAAGCGCCCCATTTTTCAGTCCACTGCGTAGATATCACGCTGTCGGGTGGATAGCTAATATTGGTTGACGGTACGTCGGCGCTTTCGACTGTGCTGGGTTTGGGTGAGGGGCTGATGTCTTGATCCCAATGCCGATCAATGCCCGGGATTGGTTGGTGCAGGCGTGACGGATATGCATCGGACGTTTAACACTCTGGTGGCACAGGCCGACAAAATCATGGAGTTTTATCCCTATTCCGGCAACATGTTTGTGTTCTGCGGGCGTGGGTCCGACATTTTCAAGATTATCTGGTGGGACAGTCAGGGGCCTGTCTGTTCACCAAGAGGTTGGAGACGGGTCGGCTTGTTTGGCCTTCAGCCAAAGATGGCAAGGTCAACCTGATCCCGTCATAGCTTTCGATACTATTGAAGGGATCGACTGGCGCACGCCGCGCAAGACTTGGATGCCATTGACGAAGGGCATACAATAGAAGGCCTGTTAGATCAAAAAGCTGAAGGCCAAGCTGCATGGGCATCGCAAAAGCGCGGTTTGGTTCCAAATCTGAGTGTATGGATCGGCTTAATCCTCGACCTTTTGTATGACGAAGATATCGGGGCTGCTGCTGAAGAGCAGCAGAACATGACCGGTATCAGTGACACCGATGTCGACGCGGCAGAGATACCTGCCAGCCGCAAACACAGACGCAAACCCTTGCCCGATCATCTGGATTGCGAAGACGAAGTGTTGTCATCATGCGACGACTGTGTTGATGGTGCCGGCAAACGCTGGCCTGCGTGGTGCATGTCCGCCGCAAGTTCTACGATGAGTCCAAACAGAGCGGCGCGGCTATCGCCAAAGAAGCCGTTAAGCGGATTGGCACGCGTTATGACATAGAGATAGACAAGGAAGCCAAGGGCAAATCCCCCCAAGAGCGTGCCTATCTTAGCAACCGACAGCCGGAATTTGACAATAATATTTGTGAACACGCGATCCGCCGCGTGCACAGGGTCGCAATAATTACCTTTTTATAAGTCCAGTCGGAGGGGCAAGATAGCTGCTATCGCCTAAACCCTCATGACACCGCCAAAAGGCAAAGGAGTCGTATCAATTTGCGGTCGAACAACGGTGGGCCGTGATCACACAGCAATGCTCAATGGAAACAGGATCGCAATTCAATAATCGAGTGACTTCCCCGCGCCCCGTGCATCTATGCAATTGAGCATAGCTTTTTAACCTGCATTACAAAAAAGAAAATTTGTATTTAAGCGTTGGCAAGGTCTTTGAACGAATCCTGAACATGTTCAAAGCAGAGTTACCAATCGGGTTTCATTTGGAAGCCCTTATCGATGATTGTCTTGTAAAGTATTGATAATAATATAGAATATTCTCTTCCAATTGTGTGGAATTGCTTTGGTTCAGAGCTGGTTTGAGATTACATCGCTATTTCAGAATGTACGCGACTTACGCAAAGGTTAACTGAATAAGCCAAAATTCTCCTCACACTGTGAAATTCATTAGAACCTGAATCGAGTTGGTGTCATCATCTCGCACCTTTTGAGCATACGTTAGGACCCTCTCTCTACATCTGATGCTGGGTGAAAAAGTAGGGACGTATCGTGGCATTGATCCAAGGGTCTGTCGCCAACGAAGTGCTGACCGGTACCAAAGCGGATGATACGATCATTGGTGGTGGGGGTGTGGATCAGTTTCGTGGCGATGAAGGGGATGACTGGCTAGAGGGCGGGTCATCAAATGATTTTTTTTACAATGGACCGGGTGATGATACGGTCAAGGGACTTGGAGGAGATGATCGTTTTTTGTACTTTACGGGCCGTCACAACTGGCTAGACGGTGATCGCATATACGGCGGTGGCGGAGATGACCTTTTATGGGTTTCTGGTGTTGAAGAAGATTACAATCTTGACGCGCGTCCTGATCAGAACGGCTGGGCACACGCGACTTACGGATTAATCTTTCGGGATGTGGAAACGCTGAAAATCACATCTGGTAAAGGTGAGGATTCCATATGGGGCCATAAAGGGGATGACACCATCTTTACAGGTCTTGGCCATGACCTTGTATTTGGGGGTGGCGGGTCCGACAGGATTACAGGCAGCTATGGCAACGATACGCTTTTTGGCGAGGGCGGCCATGATATTCTTATCGGAGATCAGGGCGATGAAACCGCGGGCCATGACAGTCTTGATGGTGGTCGCGGGCACGATGTTCTTGCCGGAAACATGGGGGATGACACGTTGCGCGGAGGCAGCGGCAACGACACTCTGACAGGGGGATTGGGAGACGACCTGCTGGCAGGTAACAATGGCGCGGATTTGCTGTATTCTGGTGATGGACGCGATACCCTATCTGGACACATGGGTGACGACACGATCATGGGAGGCGCGGGAAAGGACCTAGCAAGATTTAAAGCGCGCGTCACCGATGTTGGTGTTTTTCTGGACGGTGAAAACCTGCGAATTTTGTCACACGAGGGCTTTGACCTCGTTTATGATGACGTAGAACTGCTATGTTTCAACAGAGAAACCTTTCAGTTTAATGATATCGTGGTGATGTTCCAGCTGTCGTCGAGTCTGGGGGATGATACCGTGACAGGCAGTCGTTTTGATGATGCTATTTCAACATTTTCGGGGAATGACTGGATCGTTCTGGGCCGTGGTTCTGATACAGTGGATGGTGGCACGGGCGAAGATACTGTTAGTTTTGAAAATCACACCTCTAAGGTTTTTGTGAACCTTTCTGCAGGTGTGGCACATGTGAAAAATGACAAAAATCAGCTGATTGACATAGAGCATGTGACCGGCACGCAATATGCAGACAGGTTGATAGGGGATGCGGCAGCAAACCATCTGCGCGGTTTGGGCAAAAACGACATGTTTATTGCGTCATTAGGAGCTGACACACTGGATGGGGGCGAGGGCCGGGATTGGGTCAGTTATATAGATGCAAGCGATAGTGTTCTCGTCGATTTAACCGCAGGACTGGGCAGTATCGGACTCTTCGACGAGCACATCTTGATCGGGATCGAAGGTATCAATGGCAGTCATCAATCAGACACTATTACAGGAAGCCCCAATGACGATACGATCTATGGAATGGGTGGCAGTGATTGGTTGATCGGATCCAGTGGTCGGGATGATTATATCGGGGGTGGGGGCAAAGATACCGTGTCTTACGAGGTGTCATCCGCCGCAGTTTTTGCCAGTCTTGCCACGGGTGGATATGGCGGCTTGGCTTTGGGCGATAGCTATAAGGCAATCGAAAATCTCTCTGGCAGTGCGCAGTCGGACGTTATCAGCGGAAATGCAGCCAAGAATCGCCTTTGGGGTTTAGAGGGCAATGACACCCTTGATGGGATGGCAGGCAATGACAGGCTTTTGGGTGGTGCGGGTGATGATTTCCTCGATGGTGGTGCAGATCATGACATCGCACTTTTTAATGGACGATATAAAAACTATCTGATTTCGCGGGACGTTACGGAGACTACGATCTTTGTGCACGATACGATTGGATCTGATGGAACGGATACTTTGATAAATATTGAAGCCATAAGATTTTCTGACGAGTTAATTTTTTTATAGTTACTGGTCCATCGTGGATTTTACGAAATCAGTCCGTGGTGTGGGGCATGGTTGAATGAACCATTCAGTCTTGACGCTGCTACATAGCTATATCTGCCCAAGATGGGCGCGGGATGAGGTCGCCTTCTAGCTGGGCCCAAAGCCGAGGTTCGGGCCGTTTTGAACGCCGTTTGGTCACACTTGCGTGAGTACAGAAGTTGAACAGAGGTTTCTCACGGCGGCGTGATATAGGTCGTACTATGTGCAGGCATGTACAAAGAGGGATGTTACAAGTTGGCAAATCGAATTGAGTTAGACTACGTCGTAAAAACTTCGCTTTCGCCATACGCCATTACCGAGCGTATGGTAGGCTTTTTTTCACAGAGCCCATCTGGCGCATCCCCTATTGTCCTGTCATCTGAACATGGACCGTGCGAAGGGCAGGTGTACATTAGCTTGGCATGGGGCCTTGATGCCGTAGGCGCCGATCTATGTGCTTTGGTTGTCGCCGCGACTGATGGGTTTGTTGACATTGCCGAAATTCAGGGCCTCCAAGTTGTTAATATGCGATTGCCCGAAGCCTTTGCCCGGCCATACCCGGGTCCCAAGTTTGGAATTTCGGGGATACGCGATCGAACACATATCAACCGTCGTGCGCTTATAGGAGCCATGGTTCGGCCCGGTCCAGAGATGAATGCCGCACAAACTGCACAGCGTGTAGCCGTCCTGGCAGAAGCTGGTGCCGATATAGTGGTAGAGGATGTGGTGCAGCCTGACACTGCCAACTGCCCTTTTGACGAACGTGTCAAGGAAGTGACCCGTGTGATCATGCGTCATGCGGAGCGGACGGGAAAACAGGTCATCTATGCCTTTGATGTAACCGGCAGCATAGATGATATGCGTTATCGCCACGATATCGTGCGTGATGAAGGGGGAACCTGTATTCAAATCGGGCTGTCCGCCGTTGGACTGGCTGCCTCTATCGCGATGGGACGGTATACCCAACTGCCACTTCATGGATTGGCCAGAGGCTGGCGGCAGGTGACACAAAATACGTTAGGTGGATGGCAGTTTGACGCCTACAGCGCTTTGTATCGTTTGGCTGGCATCGATCACTTGCATCTTGGCCGGACAGGCCAAGACGGTGACTGTGCTGTTCTTGACAACGCGCGCAGCCTTCTGAACCCATTATTTAACTACAAGGCCTGTGTTCCCATGCCCGTAATTTGCGACGGCAAAGGAGGGCCCACGCCTTCGGCAATTTTGCGCCACCTGAACAGTTCGGATTTGATCCATTTATTGCCGGCAGAAGCAGACCCTGTTCAGATCGGTCGCTTGGGCAAAGCTTGGGATGCAGCCGTGTCCGGCGCACCACCAATGCGTGTTTTGCGATAAGGCCTATTCCCCTTTAAGAATGGGAAATACGGAAGGTCAGGGGGCGTTGTCATGGCATCCCGGGCATTGTCCCAAGATTTCGATCATGGCGGTATCTATTGAAAAACCGGAGGGCTGAACAGCACTGGTCAGGGCGACTTCAACATTTGGGGCGGTGATTTCTCCAACTGTGCCGCAGTCCTTGCAGATAAGAAACACAGGAGCTTGTCCGCAACCCACATGGCTACAGGCAATAAATGCATTCAACCGCTCGACTTTATGGGCCAGTTTATGTTCCACCAAAAAACTAAGAGCCCGATATGCGACTGGAGGTTGAGATCCCAAACCCTCATGACGCAGCACTTCTAAGACTTCATATGCGCCCATCGCGCGGTGTTCGGCCAATAGGATTTCGAGAACCCGGCGACGTATTGGTGTCAAACGTAATCCCTTGGTTTGAGCAGTCTCAACGGCAGCCGCGACTCCCTCATCTATGCAAGTCCGGTGGTTGTGAGATCGAAATCCAACAGTTTCCATAGAAAACCTCTTTGCGCCAGAATGATCCGCAGTATGATAGCGCAAAGAATAAGAATCCAGTGCGTGTGACACTTTGAGATAAAGGGAAAAGCATGCTTCGGCTGATTTTTACACTATTTCTGATTTTAGGTGCGCAGACCGCTTTCGCAGAGGTTCCCCGCGTGGTGGCGGATATCCGGCCAGTTCAAGCTCTTGTTGCGCGTGTGATGGCGGGCTTGACGATTCCTTCATTGTTGGTTCAGCCCGGATATGATCTGAAAAGTTATCAATTAAGGGCGTCTGATTATGGCAAACTAGACCGGGCGGATTTGGTGTTTTGGGTGGGTCACGCGCTGACACCGGGATTGTCTACCCAGATATCCAGACGAAAAGACGATCTTATATCTGTCTCGTTGTTAAAGGTGCGCCACACGCGTTTGTTGCGCTACCGCTCATCCGAGATGTTTCGCGATTCCTCGCATGTCGAACATTTATTGGTGCCCGGTGTCAATATATCGACCGATAGCGCCCATCATGATCATTTGATGCATGATGATTCTGATGCAGAGGATGTGATCGATCCTCATGCATGGTTGGACCCTTCGAATGCCAAGTTATGGGTCGATGAAATAGCAATTGCCCTTTCGCGTTTTGATCCGGAAAATGCAGAAGTCTATTTGGCCAATGCGTGGCACGCCAAAACAGAAATAGATTACGAAATCACCAAGGCGCGCAGGATACTAAGGCCCCTGTCTAGAACCCCCTTTGTTGTTTACCGCGACAGGTACCATTATTTCGAAGCCTTTTTTGACATCCGCGCGGTGGATGCCATTTATCTACAAGGCCAATTTAGAACCAACCGCAGTGCCGAGGTCCGTAATGTTTTGACCCGCAGCGATATTTCATGCGCTTTCATTGATCCTAAATTTGATATTTCTCAGCTGCAAGATGTGGTGCGTGGAACAAATGCGCAGTTGGCATTTCTTGACCCGCTGGGCGTCTATCTGCCGTCTGGTCCAAGCTTTTACCCATTGCTTCTGCGCAGCTTGGCCGAAGATTTTGCGCATTGCCTTAAGCCCTGATTATGATAGCCCCCGCGTCTGCGAACTCCGGGAATAGGCGGTTTTGAGGAGCCATCATTTCGCCTGTAATCGACTTGGCTATAGCCGTGATAACAAAGCAGGTGTGGGCCAAGCGTCTATTGCCAAACCAAGCCTTTTTTGTTCCTCACGCACGGCTTCTCGGGTTTTAGCTCCCAAGATACCGTCAATATCGCCCACATCGTGGCCTCGGCTCTGGAGGCGCTGCTGCAAAGCTTTCATCTGCGAGCCGTTCAAGCCAATTTCGGGTTCACCCGCGTCGTAAACAGCTGCCCCCTCAAGCCGTGTGGCGAAATAGGCGGCCGTCAACACGTACGTAAAGCTTTGGTTCCATTCAAACAGCACAGAAAAGTTCGGATAAACCAAAAATGCTGGACCTTTGTGACCCTGTGGCAAGATGATGGAGCCTTGAAGATCCGTACGTAAAAATGTGCCAGTTCTTGGCTTTACTCCGGTACGTGCCCACTCTCGGGCGGTTTTCGAAGTGCCAAGCCCTGTGTCTGCCCAGTTGAAATTTGTAGGCACGCTGACCTCTTGTAGCCAAGGCTCATTGGCACGCCACCCGAGGCTTTTTAGCATTTTGCCGCCGGACATCAGGGCATCGGGTGCAGATGTCTTGAGAGAGACACGTCCATCGCCATCTGCATCTACCCCGTTTTCTAAAATGTCCTCTGGCAGCATTTGCACCATGCCGATTTCACCAGCCCATGCGCCAGTCGTGGTCCGAGGGTCGAACTCTCCTTGAGCAAAAAGCTCCATCGCGGCGAAAACTTGTGGCCGGAAAAGTTCAGGGCGACGGCAATCATGGGCCAGTGTGACCAAAGCGTTCCGGGTATTAAAATTCCCCTGAAATCCGCCAAAATCTGTTTCAAAAGCCCAAAATGCAAGCAAAACACCGCGAGATACACCGTACTTACGCTCAATCTGACCGAAGATACGATCATATTGCTTTGCTTTGCGCTTACCCAGATCCATCCGATAGCCACTTATCAATTTGCGGGAAAAATCGATGAATCCGGACTGAAAGATGCCTTGTGCTCGATCCGCTCGCAAAACGGCAGAATCTTTTTCGACTCCATCGAAAAATGCACGCGCCGTGCGACGACTGTGTCCATGTGATCGTGCTTCGTCCACCATGTCAGTGACAAACTGTGAAAATGAACCACCACACGGCACTTGTGCATGTGCAGTTGTGACCCAAAAAAGCGTTGCGGCCATCACGTTCAACATCATTCTCATAGATCACCTCATTTCATCACAAATCGCGATATTAATTACGTAAAAAGACCCTTAACTGAGCCAGATTTTAGGAGCTCCGTAAATAACTTCTTTACTCAAATTTGTCATTTTATTGAGAAAGATGAAACAAAAACTAAGGCAACGAGCGGTAACGGAGTTGGTATGAATGTATTGATTGTTGAGAGTACAGGTGTGCAAGCCAAACGCTGGAGCGATTATTTAGGAGAGATCTGCAAAGAACTTACGTCTGCAAAAAACCGTGCGGAAGCGGTCGAGGCATTAAGGGTTCAGCGTTACAATGCGATTGTTCTTGATTTGTCACTGGCCGAAGGAACAGCATTGTCTATCGCGGATTATGCAGCTTATCGGCAGCCTTGGGCGCGTGTCCTTTTCGTGACGCGTGATGCGAGTTACGAGGGTGGTTGGCTGTTCCAGAATTATGCAAATGCGCGTGGTGTAACAAGCGCGACTGTGCCGCCTCAGGATCTGGCTGCAATGGTGGATTATTACGCCAAATGCGCCTGATCCTATGAAGGGCGTTTGACACCAAAATGCCAGCTGCGACTTGGTGTCAAACGGTCCGATCGTGTGGCGTCAGAAAATCCAAATCGGGCGTAATCGGTATGATCCGGTTTGGATTTATGCTTTCGTGGCTGTAATGGTAGTGACGCACAATATGATCCATATGCACCGTATCGGCCACGCCGGGCCATTGGTACAATTGACGTGTGTATGCCCATAGATTGGGATAGTCGATGACGCGGCGCAGGTTACATTTAAAATGTCCGTGGTAGACTTTGTCGAACCGCACCAAAGTGGTGAACAATCGCCAGTCCGCTTCTGTCACCTGATCACCAACAAGATAACGGTGCGTGCCTAGCTGGTCCTCTAGCCAGTCCATCGTTTCGAAAAGTGGTTTAACCGCAGCATCATAGGCGCTTTGGGTCGTGGCAAAGCCTGCTTTGTACACTCCATTATTCAGAGTGTGGTAAATGCGCTCATTGATATGTTCAATTTGATCTCGTTTGGATGTGGGCCAGAAATCTAGGGTGTTACCGGTCAATCCATTAAACGCTTGATTGAGCATTCGGATGATTTCAGAGCTTTCATTAGAGACGATCTTGCTACGTTCCTTGTCCCACAGGACTGGCACGGTGACGCGGCCTGTCATGTCAGGCAGTGCATGCAGGTAGACATCCCGCAGTAGCGGTAAATTCAAAAGAGTGTCCCCGGTAGTGCCTGCCATGGTTGTGGCAAAGGTCCATCCATCTTTCAGCATGTCAGGATGTACCACCGAAACCGTGATATGGTCGTTCAGGTCCTTGAGCGCACGAAAGATTAGCGTTCTGTGCGCCCATGGGCATGCGTGCGAGACATATAGATGATACCTGCCACTTTTTGCAGCAAACCCACCTGATCCGGACGGTCCGGAACTGCCATCGGCTGTGATCCAATTGCGGAATTTCGCCTCGGAACGCACAAAAGCCCCATCGTTCGATTTGGTGTCATACCAACGATCATGCCAAGTTCCGTCTACCAGCAATCCCATCTGTGTTCTCCTTTGTAGCTGTTCGGTAAAGATATGCCCGGACCGAAAGCTCTAAAAGAGCGGTGATAGCGCAGTACCCCTGCATGTGCGCACATTGATTTATTGCATATCTGCAAAGGCCGCCTGAAGACGCTTTCCTGCCTCGATGACCCGCGCGCGCGGGGTCGCAAAGTTGAAACGTAGGAATGTCTCCCCCCCTGTCCCAAAACTTGGGCCAAGATTTGCGGCAATGCGAGCATCGGTTTGAACACGGCGTGTAAATTCGCCTGAATCCATACCTGTATCGGCGAAATCAACCCAAGCAAGGTACGTCGATTGCATGGGCATGGAAGATACACCCGGAATTGTGTTGACGGCTTCGTCAAAGATTTTTCGGTTTCCATCTAGGTAGGTCACCAACTCATCCACCCAGACAGCTCCTTCAGGGCTATAGGCAGCGGTTGCCATGAACATTCCAAAAGAGTTGGGCGATATCCCAAGGCCCATCATAGTCGCCGCAAAACGGGCGCGTAACTTTTCATCGGATATAATGACGTTACCGATATGGCTTCCTGCGATGTTAAACGTTTTGGTCGAGGCCGTCATCATGACCAAACGGTCAGCGATACCCTCAATATGTGTCATGGGGATATGCCGGTGACCTGGCATCACCAGATCATGATGGATTTCATCCGATACAAGAATTAGGTCATGGCGGCGGCAAAATTCTGCAACGCCGTCCAGTTCGGTCTGGGTCCAGACGCGTCCACCGGGATTGTGGGGTGAACACAGAATGACCATGGTTTCGCGCCCTGTCATTTGTGCATCATATGCATCAAAGTCCATGACATATTGACCGTCTTCAATTTCCATCTGGCATTCTACGACATCTCGTCCAGCGCCGCGTATGACTTTTGCAAAGGCATGGTAGACCGGCGTGAACAAAACAATCCCGTCACCTGGTTGAGTAAAGGCCTGTAGACATAGTCCGGTTCCATTGACCAAGCCGTGGGTTGAGAAGATCCAGGACGGATCAATTGTCCAGTTATGCCGCGTCTCCATCCACCACTGAATGGCTGACCGATATTTGCTGTCATCACCGAAATAGCCGTAAATGCCATGATCGGCGGTGTGTTGCACTGCCTTTTGCACACATTCAGGTGGCCGAAAATCCATATCAGCAACCCACATGGCCAAACCATCATCAGCTGGAACGCCGTAAAGCGGCTGCATCATATCCCATTTGACGCAATGGGTGCCAAAGCGGTCGATTTCCTCATCAAAACGGCTGGTCATGCGGGCCTCCTTTGTCTGTTTTGGTGACGCTATCCCATTGTTGGGCGAGTGCAAGGGCAGAGATGTTGCACGTTGGCAGAGGTTGCCCTAAATCACGCAATATGAAGCGTTCGATCCTGATCCACCCCGACCCGCGTTTGAAAAAAATGTGCTTACCCGTGGCTGACATCTCTGATGACAGGCGCGCGTTGGCAAACGACATGCTTGAAACCATGTACGCCGCGCCCGGTATAGGTTTGGCCGCGCCGCAGATCGGTGTGTTAGAGCGTTTGATCGTGCTTGATTGCGCCAAGTCCGATGCGGATACTGCCGCGCCTCTTGTGATGTTTAACCCCGAGGTTCTGGCCTTCTCGGATGAAAAGGGCGTGTATGAAGAGGGGTGTCTTTCTATTCCGGACCAATATGCCGAAGTCGAGCGCCCAAGCGAGGTCCGCGTAGGCTGGTTGGATCGTGACGGTGTTCCCCGTGAACAGGAATTTGACGGCTTGTGGGCCACATGTGTGCAGCACGAAATTGACCATCTGGATGGCAAACTTTTCATTGACTATCTCAAGCCGCTTCGCCGCCAGATGATTACCCGCAAAATGCAAAAGCTGAAACGCGAACGGGCCCGCGAATGACACGTGCGGCGATCCTCCGCTGGCCTGATCCAAGGCTTTCGAAGGTCTGCGCGCCTGCCACACCGGGTCCTGACGTCGCAAATCTTGCTCGGGATCTGTTCGAAACAATGTATGCCGCACCGGGCCGTGGTTTGGCGGCGCCCCAAATCGGGGTGCTTTTAAGGGTATTCGTGATGGATGTGACGTGGAAAGAGGGGACACCCCGTCCGTGGGTCTGTATAAATCCCGAGCTGAGGTTGGAGGGCGATGTTGTTTCCAGCACCGAGGGCTGCCTGTCTATTCCGGGACTCACAACTGATGTTGCCCGTAAAACGCGTGCAGTCATGTCGTACACTGATCTGGCAGGACGCCATCAACGGGTGACCTTAACTGGGGCAGAAGCAATTTGTGCGCAGCACGAAGCCGACCACCTTGATGGCATCGTGACGTTTGACCGTTTGTCAGCGCCGGATCGGATGCGAGCTGTTTCAGATTATGAGGCGTTGCCATGACTGTTCGGGCGTGCCTTCGCTGGCCCCACAAATGTCTGCGTACGCCGGCCACGCAGGTGGATCTGATTACAGATGAAGTGCGCAGCATTTGGATGGATATGATCGACACGATGGAGGCGATGCCAGGTGTCGGACTTGCCGCACCTCAGATTGGTGTATCGCTGCGTTTGGCCGTAGTGGATGCGTCCGAGGCACGCGGACAGGTCATCCGCATGGCCAATCCCGAAATACTGCATGCCTCAGTGCAATTGCGCAGTCATGATGAGGCCAGCCCCAATCTGCCCGGCGTGTGGGCCAAGATCGAAAGACCGCGCGCCGTTACGGTACAATTTATGAATGACAAAGGCCAAACAGAGACCCGCGATCTCGTAGGTCTGTGGGCAACATCCGTGCAGCATCAGATCGATCATTTAAATGGCCGCATGTATTTTGATGCTCTCAGCAGGGCCAAGCGTGACATGCTTTTGCGCAGGGCGCGTAAAAAAGGACGCGACTGATGCGTTTAATCTTTATGGGCAGTCCGGACTTTTCGGTTCCTACGTTAGAGGCGTTGGTCGCAGCCGGCCATGATGTTGTGGCAGTGTATTGCCAGCCACCAAGACCGGCAGGTCGCGGCAAAAAGCTGCGCCCGACCCCGGTGCAAAAGCGCGCTGAAGATATGGGCCTGACGGTTCGGTATCCCAAATCATTAAGATCTCCCGAGGCGCAGTCAGACTTTGCAGACCTTCAGGCTGATGCGGCTGTGGTTGTTGCATACGGGTTGATCTTGCCGCAATTCATCCTGGATGCGCCACAGCATGGCTGTTTCAACATCCATGCATCGCTGTTGCCACGGTGGCGCGGGGCAGCGCCCATCCATCGCGCTGTTATGGCGGGTGATCATGAAACGGGTGTCTGCATCATGCAGATGGACGCGGGCTTGGATACCGGGGATGTCCTGTTACGCCAGACAACCCCAATTACCACCAGTGAAACCACCGCAGATGTTCATGACCGTTTGTCACAGATCGGATCGCAGTTAATGGTGAGGGCTCTTGAAAAACTGGAAGATCTACTGCCAGTCCCACAATGCAAAGATGGTGTGATCTATGCCGAAAAGATAGCAAAGTCAGAGGCTCAAATCGACTGGACGCGTTCGGCCTCTGAAATCAGTCAACACATTCGGGGACTGTCGCTTTTTCCCGGCGCTTGGACAGACATTTCCGGCACTAGGGTCAAATTGCTTCATGCGACGGAAACACAAGGCGTAGGCGCCCCGGGCGAGGTCCTGTCACATCTGCGTATCGCCTGTGGATCGGGGGCCATCGAGATCACGCGCTTACAACGCGCCGGTAAATCAGTGCAGTCCGCTGCCGAATTTCTACGCGGCATGCCCGTGCCTGTTGGGGCCATACTTGGATGATGGAGCAGCTTAGATCTTTGTCTTAAAGGGCTTCATTCCAGCCCGCGCCAAGGCATCCGCGCGCTCATTCTCAGGGTGGCCCGCGTGGCCTTTGATCCATTCCCACGCAACGGTGTGACGCGACTGCGCAGTGTCCAGACGCTGCCAGAGTTCAACGTTTTTGACGTCTTTTTTTGCTGAGGTCTTCCAACCATTTCGTTTCCAGCCATGGATCCATGTGGTGA
This sequence comes from Pseudoprimorskyibacter sp., assembly GCA_029251265.1. GTDB lineage: Bacteria > Pseudomonadota > Alphaproteobacteria > Rhodobacterales > Rhodobacteraceae > JAQXDR01. The sequence continues at coordinate 20,673 of JAQXDR010000129.1, forward strand.
CCCCATTCTTCACATAGGCGCTATCTGTCACAACCCGCACGGTTGATGGTCGGTCAAGAACCTCTAATGCTGAAATGGCCGCCAAAAGCTCCATTCGGTTGTTGGTTGTTGCCGGCTCACCGCCTTTCAGCTCGCGCTCTTTAACGATGTCGCTGCCGGACACAGCCTGCAACAAAACACCCCAGCCACCAGGCCCAGGGTTGCCGCTGCAAGCACCATCCGTATAGGCGACAATGTCAGGCACGCGACAACACCGCTATCCAGTCAGATTTTGTCCCATCCAACCCGCGATCTGTACCCCGCGATTCGGCAAAGGGCGTGAAACCTGCTGATGTCAGGTCTGCATGTAGCGTATCAGCATCACGGTAAATATATCGGCGTCCCAGCCGATCCCGTTGCGTGCCACGGCCCAGTTTCAATGCGATGTGAAAAATACCATTCGGTGTCAGGGCTGAATGTATATCTGCAAGGTGTCGGGGATAGTCGTCGTGAGATGCGTGCAAAAGGCTGAAATTGGCCCAAATGCCGTCGAAGTGTCCGAGGCCTGGTACATCATCAAAAGTTGCCAGACGCGCCTCTACTCCTGTCTCCATTCTTGCACGTACAATCATTTGCTCCGAGGCGTCAATTGCGACCACATCATATCCAAATGATGCCATAATTCCCGCGATGCGTCCCGGGCCACAGCCAAGATCCAGAACCCGCCCGCCAACGTTTACTTCAGCCATGAATGCGCGCAATTCGTTATCCGGTGCGCTGTCTATTGGCACAAGTTTCGCATATTCTGCGGCCTTGGCGTCATAGACTGCAATTGTTTGTGAATCTTTTGTCATAGCAGCAAAGCTATCAGCAGGCATACCACAACAACAAGCGTCAAAAGTATGCGTAACCTCATCCACCACGGGGGGGCCAAACCCCGATGAGCAAATAGCCAATCCAAAGCCAGCAATCCCACAAAGCCAAGCAGTAATGCGACCAACAAATTGATGCCGGGCGTTATGGTAGCGAAAAATGCCCAAAGTGCTGGCACTGTACTGAAAGCATAGGCCCAAAGGTGGTTTGTTTGGTTCGGGTCGCGCGCCGCAAATCCCCACAATACGCCGGACATAAAGCATAGGATAACAGTGCCATAACACGTCAGGATGTCTATGCCATCAGAATAGGTACTGGCCAAATGCAGACCGGTTCCCGCTAAAAACGGCAACAACCCGGAAAGACCAAGGTATAATGCGGGTCTGGGAATTGAAAGATTAGATGCCATGTCTGTCAATTAAATAACTGAGGGGTCGTGTCTAGCGTACCACCAAAGAAAGGTCGAGATGACAATACAGCTTAACGATGCAACGATGCAAAAGAACGCGATCGTATGTTGTGGTGGTTCGTCCTGCCCTAGTCACCCGACCTCTTGAGGGTTCAGACACCGTTGGCGCGCCATCGCATGCATCGAAATAGTAATATCAATTTACAACATCTCAGCTGTCTATCTCAAAACGACTAACCTTTGCCCCAGATAAACGTTGCCTTGTTACCACAAAAACAGCCCCAGTTCACACACCGTCCTTTTAATAAAAAGCAGGTAGCGAAAGCTGGGGCCGTTTCTTGTTATCTATGTTTGCGAATCATCTAATGGTTGATTTTACGTAGGACGCACTCGGCATTTTTCACCCAAACCGACACACACTGCGGTTACCCAGAAATTTCAAACGGCAATTTTTCAAAAAGCTAACGCTGCTTTACTGACGTATAGGCAATGTCTATTCAATTTGAGAAAATCAACCGTTGCGCGAAAGTCAGTTTTCCCCAACCGCTTCCTGCATTCTCTCACCCACTGGCATCTCGCGAGGCGGCCTACCAACCACATCGCGCAGCTCGTCCAGCTCGATAAAGTTGTCAGCTTGACGCCGCAACTCGTCTGCAATCATGGGAGGCTGGCTGCGAATTGTTGACACGACAGACACCCTAACACCTTGCCGCTGAAGCGACTCTATCAAGGGTCGAAAATCACCATCGCCTGAAAAAAGTACAATGTGATCAACGCGTGACGCAAGCTCCATGGCATTGACGGTGAGTTCAATATCCATGTTCCCCTTGACCTTGCGACGGCCCTGGCTGTCGGTGTATTCCTTGGCAGGTTTCGTTACCATGGTGAACCCATTATAGTGAAGCCAGTCCACTAACGGCCGGATCGGAGAGTACTCGTCGTTTTCCAGCAAGGCGGTATAGTAAAATGCTCGAAGCATCTTGCCACGTCGCAGGAATTCCTGCCTGAGGAGTTTGTAGTCTATGTCGAACCCAAGCGCTTTGGCTGCGGCGTAAAGGTTAGATCCGTCGATGAACAGCGCCAGCCGTTCGTCTTTGTAAAACATAAAATTCATCCCTTTGATTAATATCCGGGCTGTCGTGAGTGGCGTTTCTCGAGTGACTTGGAAAACAATAGGCCGCGAATAAAAGATAATAAATAGTGAAAAAGCGCTGTTTCGCAAGCATTCCCAAGCAGCTGACACAAAAAAACGGTAGGGTTTTAAATATGACCAATCGGCACGCATTGATCGCATTAGGTGCAAATCAGGAACATGCAGGGACGTCACCCCTCCAAAATATTATGGCAGCAATAATTGGTATGGTAAATTGCGGCGTGCAAATGCGTGCTGTCAGCCGTTTTTTCAGATCAGCCGCTTTTCCAGCCGGATCGGGACCTGATTTTGTAAATGCCGCTGTCGCCGTTGATTGGGACGGCGAGGCAGACGATCTTTTGGCCAGATTGCACAGCTTGGAAAAAGACCTCGGTCGCAAACGTGCCACACGCTGGGGAGCGCGCACGTTGGATTTGGATATGATTGCTTTAGGCGATCAAGTCCTGCCTAACGTGTCTGCTCAGGCATATTGGCGCAATCTCTCGTTTGAAAAACAGTTGTGCGAAACGCCTAATGACCTGATTTTGCCGCATCCTCGCTTGCAGGATAGGATATTTGTTCTTGCGCCTTTGTGTGAAATTGCGCCTGATTGGCGACATCCGGTCACAGGCCATACGGTGGCAATGATGTGTGATGCACTTCCTGAAAATTGCTGGAAAACGCTCAGCCCTATCTGATTTAACTGCTTGCAATTTGGACTGAAGTCGCCTAGCTGCCATGATCTTACTGCCTACACCAAAATTGATCGGAGCGCCCATGGCTCGTGTCACTGTTGAAGATTGCGTCGACAAAGTCCCTAACCGGTTTGAACTGGTTATGTTGGCAGCCCATCGGGCGCGCGAGATTGCGGAGGGTGCGTCCCTCACAGTAGAGCGGGATCTGGACAAAAATCCTGTGGTTGCGCTACGCGAGATTGCGGATGAAACCCAGTCCGCTGATGAACTTCGCGAACGGCTTATTGAAGACAACCAGACACAAATCGAGGTTGACGAACCCGAAGAGGACAGCATGGCATTGCTCATGGGCTCAGAGCCCGACAAGCCAGTCGAAGATGATATGTCCGAAGAAAAGCTGCTGCGCGCTTTGATGGAGGCGCAAGGCCCAAGCTGACTTTGCCTTTGGGGGAGAGTGTATGCTCGCCGCTGATGATATTGTAGAGCTGGTCAATGCCTACAACCCCAAGACAAACGCCGATCTGATTCGGGCGGCATATGACTACGGCCAAAAAATGCACGAGGGCCAGTTTCGCAAATCTGGCGAACCTTACTTCACGCATCCGGTTGCTGTTGCTGCTATTTTGACGGAACAGCGTTTGGATGATGCGACAATCGTCACCGCGCTTTTGCATGACACCATCGAGGATACGCGCTCAACCTGTTTTGAGGTCGAGCGTCTCTTTGGAAGTGAAATTGCGGGCCTTGTGGATGGTGTCACGAAACTGACGCAGCTTCAGTTGAGCAGCTCAGAGACCAAACAGGCTGAAAACTTTCGCAAGCTTTTCATGGCGATGTCTAAAGACCTGCGTGTCATATTGGTCAAGCTTTCAGATCGGCTGCACAATATGCGCACGATCAAGGCGATGAAAGCTGAAAAGCAGCAGCAAAAAGCGCGTGAAACGATGGAAATCTTTGCCCCTCTTGCAGGCCGTATGGGTATGCAATGGATGCGCGAAGAATTGGAAGACCTCGCTTTCAAGGTCCTCAATCCAGAAGCTCGCGCGTCCATCATCCGCCGCTTTATAACACTGCAAAGGGAAACTGGTGATGTAATTGTGCGCATCACTGGGGATATGCGCAACGAACTTGACAAGGCAGGGATCGAGGCAGATGTCTTTGGTCGCGCCAAAAAGCCGTATTCGATTTGGCGCAAAATGGAAGCTAAAGAAATTCCGTTTTCAAGGCTAAGCGATATCTACGGCTTTCGCGTGGTCACTGGACCTGAAATGGACTGCTACGGCGCGCTTGGTGCAATTCATCAACGCTGGAGAGCGGTGCCTGGTCGTTTCAAGGATTATATCAGCCAGCCAAAACGAAATGGGTACCGCTCGATCCACACAACGGTCTCGGGACGGAACGCGCGCCGTGTTGAGGTGCAGATCCGCACCCGTGACATGCACGAAGTGGCCGAAGCAGGTGTTGCAGCGCACTGGTCTTACCGCGATGGTGAACGTGTTCAGAACCGTTTTGCCGTAGATCCGACCGGTTGGGTGACAGCACTATCTGAGCAATTGGACCAAGATGATGATCATGATGCGTTTCTTGAGGCTGTGAAGCTCGAGATGTATTCTGATCAGGTATTTTGTTTTTCTCCGAAGGGAGACGTGATTCCCTTGCCGCGTGGCGCGACGCCTATTGATTTTGCCTATGCAATCCATACTCGGATCGGGTCGGCCTGTGTCGGGGCCAAGGTAGATGGGATGCGCGTGCCTTTGTGGTCACGCCTAAAGAATGGCCAATCTGTAGAGGTCATAACAGCACAGGCGCAGGTGCCGCAGGGAACGTGGCTGGATATTGCCATTACTGGCAAAGCCAAGTCTGCGATTCGTCGAGCCCTAAGGGATGCAGATCGCGAACGTTATATTCTTTTAGGTCGCGAACTGGCGCGCGCCGGATTTGAACATTTGGGAAAAAAGGCAAGCGACAAGGTCCTCGATCGGGCCGCGCGTACGCTTCGGCTTGATGATGCTGACACACTTCTGGCAAGGCTAGGCAGCGCGGAATTGACCGTGGCACAGGCAGTCAATGCAGTCTATCCGGATATCGACCGAGACTTGAGAGAAGAAATTGATCGCACCCGCGTGGTAGTAGGTCTGCATCATGGTCAAGCTTTTGAGCGTGCAGCTTGCTGTCAGGCATTGCCACCAGATAGAATTGTGGGAATTACAACCCGCGGCAAAGGTGTTGTTGTGCATGCGATCGATTGCCCGGCACTGACCCAGCACGAAGATCAACCAGAACGCTGGCTCGATCTGCGTTGGGCCGAAGGTGCCCATCCGCCGATCTATACTGTTACTTTGGACTTGACGATTGGCAATGACGCAGGTGTGCTGGGACGTATCTGCACGCTGATAGGTGAACAGAAAGCGAATATTTCGAACTTACATTTTGCGGATCGGAAACCGGATTTTTTCAGGCTTCTGGTTGACCTTGATCTCAGGGATGCGGGGCAGCTGCATTCGGTCATTTCGGCACTTGGTGCAGAAAGCGACGTCGCTTCTGTCAGGCGTCGGCGTGATACGACCGCGGTCTCTGAAAAGGCGATTGTGGAACAACGCATTCGTTTGTAACCAAACAAGGAGCTACGAGTGGTTTTTAAGCGTCGCCATAAACGACCAATCTGGCAAGTTGCGACAGAAGCGCTTTGGCCCAAAGGTGGCTGGGCGCGGGCGGCACAATATGTGCAACACCGGCTACGGCGTTTGCCGGGTTCTCCCGAGCATATCGCCCGTGGTATCGCTGTTGGCGTATTCACGACTTTTACGCCATTTTACGGCTTACATTTCGCTTTTGCTGGACTGCTGGCGTTGTTGTTCCGCGGTAATATACTTGCCGCGTTTTTGAGTACTTTTTTTGGCAATCCACTGACCTACGTTCCGATTGGCGTTGTGTCGCTACAAACGGGTTACTGGATTTTGGGGGTACGAAGCCAGATTGAAAACGAGGCAAATTTGCCCCGCAAATTCATGCGCGCGTTCTTAGATCTTTGGCAAAATGTGAAGGGGCTGTTTACGGGCGAGCCCGCACATTGGGGCTATTTATCGAATTTTTTTGAAACGGTGTTTTTCCCCTATCTTATTGGTGGGATTGGTCCCGGGATTATCACAAGCGTCGTGATTTACTTTATTTCTGTTCCGTTGCTGCGCGCTTATCAGGAGCGGCGCCGAAAATCTCGACGTGAACGGTACAAGCGGGTTGCGAATGCAGGCCGAAAGACTAGGTAACGCTGGCAACGATCCAGTTGGGAATTGATCAAATGACTGAACAACGCGAATTGCGTCTGGGTGTGAACATCGACCACGTGGCCACAGTGCGCAATGCGCGTGGCGGAGGATTGCCTGATCCCTTGCGGGCGGCGCGTCTTGCTCAGGACGCGGGTGCAGACGGTATTACAGCGCATCTGCGTGAAGATCGGCGCCACATAACGGATGCTGACATAGAAGGTCTCATGCGGGAACTCACGGTGCCTTTAAATTTCGAAATGGCTGCAACCACTGAAATGCAAGAAATAGCGCTGCGACACAAACCACATGCGGTATGTATTGTGCCCGAAAAGCGTGAGGAACGAACCACAGAGGGTGGGCTTGAAGTTGCGCGTGAGGAAAACCGCCTAGCACATTTTATAGCTCCCCTTCGAGAGGCTGGGTGTCGAGTCTCTATCTTTATCGCCGCAGATCGCCGTCAGATTGACGCAGCGCATCGGATTGGAGCCGAGGTTATAGAATTGCATACGGGGGCTTATTGCGATGCCTGCGCTGCGGGCGATACCACTACGCGTGATGCCGAGCTTTTGTCGCTGAAGGCCATGGCTGCCTACGCGGACAGTCTTGGATTAGAGGTTCATGCTGGGCATGGTTTGACTTATCAGACAGTGCCACCTATCGCGGCGCTGCCAGAAGTCAAAGAGCTCAACATCGGACATTTTTTGATTGGTGAGGCGATTTTTTTGGGACTGGAGCCAGCTATTCTTGAAATGCGAAAAGTGATGGATGTCGCGCGGTCGGCACATTAAAGAATAAGCCGGGCTTGCTGCTGTGGTAAAGTCTTGTAGATTAAAGCTATGCAATTGAGCTCACGATACTTCTGGTGCGATGTGTCCCTGTGGACACTGTCTTGTTACCGACTGCGGGTCGCTTGCTCGCCGAGCGAGTTGCTGATTTTGGATGCTTCCTCATGATCGTGGGTATTGGTACGGATCTTGCGAATATCGAGCGTATTCAAGGCACGCTCGATCGCTTTGGGGACAGGTTTCGCAATCGGGTCTTTACTGAAACCGAACAGCGCAAGGCCGAACGACGAAAAGACCCGGCCGATACTTATGCGAAGCGGTGGGCCGCGAAAGAAGCATGTTCCAAAGCCCTGGGCACAGGGCTGCGCATGGGTATTGCGTGGAAAGACATGGCCGTTAGCAATCTTCGTACAGGTCAGCCTGTTATGGAGGTGACAGGTTGGGCGAAGACCAGGTTAGAGGAGCTGACGCCCAAGGGGTATTATGCAGTGATCCATGTGACCCTGACAGATGACCACCCTTGGGCTCAGGCATTTGTTGTTATCGAAGCTATAAAAAGGCCTGAGGCAAACGGTGCGTCTAAATAGAAAATCCTAACGAGTTTGATCGACTATTTGCATTGTAAATCTGATCTTTCATCTTTTGGAAATGTGTCATCGGTCATTGTGGCGGAAATTTATTCTAGCGGCCATTTGGATTTCTCATGACATTTATGACGACCCTATCCGGCGACGAAAGCCCTACTCTTCTGGCAGGAGAGGTACCTTTCGATATCTCGGAAATGTTCTTTTCTCGAACGGATAATTGCGGCGTTATTCTTGCAGGCAGTGATGTATTTCGGCGGGTTCTCGGTCTCGATTGGGAAAACCTTGTTGGATCACCACACAATGTGATGCGCCACGCAGATATGCCAAAAGGTATGTTCCACATAATGTGGGAACATCTGAAGCAAGGGCACGCTGTCGGGGTCTATATCAAAAACCGATCAAAGGATGGCCGTTTCTGTTGGGTGTTTGCGGTGGCAACACCTACGGATGATGGTTATTTATCTGTATGCCTCAAACCGTCGTCTCCAATTCTGGACAAGATTGACGAAATATATGCTCAGGTTGTGACGGCTGAGGCGGACGGCATGACCCCTGCAAAAAGCTCTCAGCTTTTGACGGAACTACTGCAGAGTGAGGGATATGCCAATTACATGGTGTTTCAGTCTCTTGCATTGGTGACAGAAGTCACATCCAGAGCCAAACGGATGGAACGTCCGGTTGAAGGGTGGCAAACTCGGTTCCGGCTGATGGCAGACAGTATTATGGACATACAAAACGAAACAGAGCAAATGCTGCATGCATTTCGGTCTATTCGGACGGTGCCCATGAACATGCGTATTCTCGCCTCGCGGCTGGAAGACTCCGGTGGTCCGATAAGTGCCATTTCTGTCAATTACGGAGCCATGCTGGGTGAAATGATGAGCTGGGTACAATCCTTTTCGCTAGGGGATGACAGCCCCTTTGCTCGTATTCGGAATTCAATATTGAAAGGGCAATTTTTGGCATTCACCGCCCTGGTTCAGTCGGATATGGTGCGATTATTCAACGTGCGAGGAGCCACGGTTTCGGCAGACTTTGACATCAAGACTGAAAATGAGCTGTTGCGCAAACAAACGGCCCATTACCGGTTTATGGCGACGCGTGCGCTGAAAATCGTTGAGCTTGAGGTCGAACATCTTGCGCGCAGCGTTCTGGATATGAAGCGGTATGTCACGGGCCTGAGTTCGACGCGCATGATGTGTAAAATCGAGAGCGCCATGCTAGAGGATTCCGGCGACGCCTTGGCCGGAATTCTGGATCAACTGGATTACTGTCAGGCAACGACCGAAATGCGTTTAAGCCGAATTTCTGAACTTAACGGGTTAATTCAGGCCAACACAGATATGCTTAAGGCAACGGCATAGTAGACCGGACCCTTGGCATGCGGATCCGGCAATTGATTACTGCTTTTTATGCTCGAACCAGCTTTTCATAACTGTCAGATATAGTGCGAGCAATGGTGCCCACTTCAAAGTTGTAGTCACCAATCTGTCCAACAGGCGTGACCTCAGCTGCGGTTCCGGTTAGCCAGCACTGCTCAAATCCCTCCAGTTCTTCGGGCAGAATATGACGTTCGTGCACGCGGACACCCTGTTCTTTTAGCATCCCAATGACGGTCTGACGCGTAATTCCATTCAAAAAACAATCCGCTAAAGGTGTGTGAACCTCACCGTTTTTGACAAAAAAGATATTTGCCCCGGTGGCCTCAGCAACATAGCCTCGGTAGTCAAACATCATCGCGTCCGAACAGCCTTTGGCCTCTGCAGCATGCTTTGACATGGTGCAGATCATATAGAGCCCGGCAGCCTTTGCATGGCTGGGAATCGTTTCCGGAGACGGTCTTTTCCATTTAGAAATATCGAGCTTGGCGCCTTTCATTTTAGCGTCGCCATAATACGCACCCCATTCCCATGCAGCAACCGCCAGGCGCACAGGGTTTCTTGCAGACGCGACGCCCATATCTTCACCAGCTCCACGCCATGCCACCGCACGGACATACGCATCACTATAGTTATTGGCCCGCATGACATCTGCTTTGGCTTGCTCAATTTCATCTACGGACCAAGGGATCTCAAAATCTATCATTTGTGCCGAGGCCTGAAGGCGTTTCGAATGATCCCGCGATTTGAAGATTTTGCCGCCATACGCGCGTTCGCCTTCGAAAACCGAGCTGGCATAATGCATCGCATGAGACAAGACATGTACGTTCGCCGAGCGCCAGTCTACCAGTTGGCCGTCCATCCAGATTTTGCCATCGCGATCGTCATACGCCCCTGCCATTATCTCGCTCCTCAGTGGATTTTTACATTTATTACTTAATTATGCCGATTATGGTCATAAAGTTGCGCTGATTCACAGTTTTGCTAACAGTTGGGGCTTGGAATGTCAACAAGGCTGACATAAAATATCGTAAACGAAAGGACGTCCTATGTCAGAAAACCGCGCCGCGTATCACGGCGAATCGCTTCTGTTTTTAACCGATGAACAGCTGCGGCACGGCATTGAGGCGATGTTTTTTGCGTATCGTGGATTTACGGATGACCCTGATCGTATTCTGACCGGCTTGGACTATGGTCGAGCACATCACCGGGCAATCCATTTCGTAAATTGTGCGCCCGGCACCACTGTGAACAATCTGCTGTCGATTTTGGGCGTAACGAAACAATCCTTGAACCGTGTATTACGACGACTGATAGCAGATGGTTTGGTAGAATCCCGCGTGGGGCAGACAGACCGACGGGAACGTCATTTGTATCTTACCGACGCAGGGGCTGCATTGGAACGTCAGCTGTCTGATGCACAGCGTGTTCGGATGCGCAGCGCTTATCGCGCTGCGGGTCCCGAGGCAGTACAGGGATTTCGCCGTGTTCTGGAAGCGATGATGGATCAGGATTTGCAACGGCATTATTTTGATCTTCGCGAGGCGCGTCATGATTGAACCCGAGGCCCATCTTTTGATTGTAGATGACGATGCCCGAATTCGGGGGCTGTTACAAAAATTTCTTGTACGCAACGGATATCTGGTGACTGCGGCGCGCGATTCTGCACATGCACGCAAACTTTTGACTGGATTGGACTTTGATCTGATTGTGCTGGACGTTATGATGCCCGGAGAGGACGGTGTTGCACTGACCAGACACATTCGCGACATCAGTGATGTTCCGGTGCTTTTGTTGACAGCAAAATCGGAAACGGACGATCGCATAGCGGGCTTTGAAGCGGGTGCTGATGATTATCTTGGAAAGCCTTTTGAGCCCAAAGAGCTTCTTTTGCGGATCAATGCGATCCTTCGTCGTATGCCAGATAAACAAAGGGATCGCGGTCGTTCGCAAATTGTCATCTTTGGCCAGTTTCGCTTTGATATGGAAAAATCTGAGCTGATGCAAAACGATCGCCCGCTTCGTCTCACTGCAACCGAAAGCCAACTGATGCAAATATTCGCGTCACAACCCAACACGGCCATTAACCGGGCCACTTTGGTGGAAAGGCTTGGTCGCGACAGAGGTCAGGCGCAGGAGCGCGCGGTCGATGTTCAGATCACGCGGTTGCGCCGCAAACTAGAAGCTGACCCCCGCCAACCTCAATTTCTGCAAACTGTCCGTGGCGAAGGTTACTTGTTATCGATTGATTGAACACGACTTGCCGTGAGCCGGACCAAGGATACTTTGGACATATGACTACTTTGTTTCTGACACATCCCGATTGTTTGAACCACGTCACGCCACCCGGACACCCCGAACGCGTGGCGCGACTGGAATATGTTTTGAATGCCGTTAAGGATCTCGACCTGGATCGCAGGGAGGCGCCACTTGCCAGTGACGCGGATCTTTTGCGTGTTCATCCGCAGGCCCATATCGATGCGATCCGCGAGGCCGAACCCGCCGATGGCCAGGCCAAATTGGACAGTGATACCTTTATGTCGCCAGGGTCCATGCAGGCCGCCTTACGGGCTGCCGGGGCTGTTGTTGCTGCGGTAGATGCAGTTTTGACGGGGGTGGCACAGAATGCGTTTTGTGCTATTCGCCCGCCCGGCCACCATGCCGAGACGTCAACACCCATGGGTTTTTGTCTTTTTGGGAACGCTGCACTGGCGGCAAAACATGCACTTGATCATCATGGATTGTCCCGTGTCGCTGTCGTGGATTTTGACGTTCATCATGGCAATGGCACACAAGACCTGTTGTGGGATGAGCCACGGGCGTTGACAATTACAAGCCAGCAAAGGCCCCTTTGGCCAGGCACAGGGTCTGCGGATGAAAGGGGCGCACATGCCAACGTTCTGAATGTGCCGCTGCCGCCGCAAAGCACAGGCGCGGACATGCGCGCAGCCTATACATCGCAGATATTTCCACGCTTACGAGATTTTGATCCGGACCTTGTAATAATTTCTGCTGGATTTGATGCGCATCAGGACGACCCATTAGCTCAACTGGCATGGAGCACGGAAGATTTCCGTTGGTTGACGATCGAGCTTTGTGCAATCGCTGCCGCCTGCTGTGAGGGACGTATCGTCTCGACTTTGGAGGGTGGATATGATCTTGACGCGCTTGCCGCCAGCGCGCGCGCTCATGTTACTGTATTGAAGGATTGCGCCCCATGACCGAGACACCTGTGAACGAAATGACCTTTGAACAGGCTATGGCAGAGCTGGAAAATGTTGTCGGGCAACTAGAACGCGGGGATGTGGCGCTTGACGCGTCAATAGCGCTGTATGAGCGCGGAGCAGCGTTGAAAAAGCACTGTGAGGCCAAGCTGCGTGAGGCCGAGGAAAAGGTCCACGCGATCACTTTGGATGCTGATGGCAGCCCGACTGGGACCACGCCTGCGAATGGGATCTAAACGATGTTCACAGACCGTTTGCACGATGCGGGTTCTTTGGTTCGAATGCATCTGGTAACTTCGTTTGCAGGCATGCGGACAATTCCCCTGACAGAAGCGATGGCCTATGCGACCCGTGGTGGCAAGTTTTTGCGCGCGTTTCTTGCAATCGAAAGCGCGCGTTTGCACGGCATTGACCACCAGCGTGCCGTCTACCCTGCCGCCGCGATCGAAGCCATCCATGCCTATAGCCTGATTCACGACGACCTTCCTGCGATGGACAATGATGATTTGCGGCGGGGCCACCCCACGGTCCATCGCAAATGGGATGACGCAACCGCAATACTTGCCGGGGATGCATTGCAAGCACTGGGTTTTGAAATGGTGTCCAGCCCACTATGCCACAATGATGGCGACGTGCGTGCTGATTTGGTCCATAGCCTTGCCCTAGCCGCGGGCGCGCGTGGAATGGTTTTGGGACAGGCGTTGGATATAGCTGCTGAAGTATCTGATATGCCGCTTGATTTTGATCAGATTTCGGACCTTCAGGCGGGCAAAACAGGTGCTTTGATCCATTGGGCAGCAGAGGTCGGGCCGCGCATGGCACGCGCCGACATGACGCCCTTGTCCAGCTATGCCGGTGCGCTTGGATTGGCATTCCAGATTGCGGACGATATTCTGGATATCGAAGGTGACGAGGCCAAAGTTGGCAAGGCACTACGCAAGGATCAGGCCGCAGGCAAGGCGACTTTTGTTAGCTTGCTAGGTCTGGATGAGGCGCGCCGCAGATCCAAGCAATTGGTAACAGCCGCGTGTGATGCCTTGTCGTATTACGGATCGCGGGCGGATCCCTTGCGGGACGCGGCGCGTTTCGTCATTGATCGTAAACACTGACGCCTTTGTTAAGGTTGACATATGCCTGAACTGATATGCACGCCGCTCTTGGATCGGGTCGATGATCCGGCAGATTTGGCGCAATTCTCGGATGGGGAACTGCGCCAGCTGGCAGATGAATTGCGTGCCGAGACGATTTCCGTTGTCTCTGAAACAGGTGGGCATTTGGGGGCGGGTCTCGGCGTTGTCGAACTGACTGTCGCTTTGCACGCGGTCTTTGACACCCCTCGCGACAAAATCATTTGGGACGTCAGTCATCAATGCTATCCACATAAAATTCTGACAGGCCGCCGGGACCGCATCCGCACGTTGCGCCAACAAGGCGGGTTATCCGGATTTACCAAACGCTCCGAAAGCCCATATGATCCCTTCGGCGCCGCGCACAGCTCGACCTCGATTTCGGCGGCACTGGGCTTTTCGGCTGCACGTGATCTGGGTGCAGACGCAGGGGATGCGATTGCCGTCATTGGGGATGGTGCGCTGACGGCGGGCATGGCCTTTGAGGCGATGAATAACACCGGTTTTCTGAAAAAAAGGGTGATTGTCATTCTTAATGACAATGGGATGTCAATTGCACAGCCAGTTGGCGCGCTGTCGTCCCATCTTGGTGTGCCCGGCACAAAAACAGCCGGCGGCGTATTTGAAGCTTTTGGATTTTCCTATAAGGGGCCGATTGATGGTCATGACATGGGACAGTTGCTAAGCTCACTTAGAGATATCCGTGCGACCGCTCAGGGGCCTGTGTTGTTGCATGTGCGGACACGCAAGGGCAAGGGCTATCCTCCTGCGGAGGCACGCGCCGACCGGGGGCACGCCACAGATAAGTTCAATGTTGCAACCGGCGCGCAGTCCAAACCGCGTGCAAACGCGCCGACATATACGCGCATATTTGCAGATAGCTTGATCCAACAGGCCGACAGTGATCCGCGTATTTGCGCGGTGACAGCAGCTATGCCGGATGGGACCGGATTGGATTTGTTTGCACAGCGTTATCCCGACCGGATGTTTGATGTGGGTATTGCCGAACAGCATGGCGTTACATTTTCGGCCGGTCTTGCTGCCAGTGGTATGCGCCCATTCTGTGCGATCTATTCGACGTTTTTACAGCGCGGGTATGATCAGGTCGTCCATGATGTGGCGATTCAAAGGTTGCCAGTACGGTTCGCGATTGATCGCGCAGGTTTGGTCGGGGCGGATGGGCCAACCCACGCGGGCAGTTATGACATCAGTTTTTTGGCCAATTTGCCGGGGTTTACCATCATGGCAGCCGCGGATGAGGCTGAACTCAGGCACATGGTCGCAACAGCCGCGGCGCATGATGAAGGCCCCATTGCCTTTCGCTATCCCCGCGGCGAAGCCATAGGTGCGCGGCTGCCTGAGCAGGGACAGATCCTGCCGATCGGGCGTGGCAGAATTTTAGCACAGGGCTCTGATGTCGCGCTTGTGTCTTATGGAACCCGACTTGCCGAAGTCCTGAAAGCGCGTGATCTTTTGGCCGAACAAGGCTTTAGCGCCACTGTGGTTGATGCACGTTTTGCCAAGCCTTTGGATCGGGATCTGATCTTGCAATTGGCAGCGCATCATGCCGCGCTTATTACCATCGAAGAGGGGGCCGTTGGTGGCTTTGGCAGTCACGTCGCCCATGCATTGGCAGAGGCTGGGGTGTTTGATCGGGGATTACGGTTTCGTAGCATGGTGCTGCCAGATGTGTTCATAGATCATGCTCAACCTAAGGCCATGTATAACATGGCTGGCCTTACCGCCGAGGATATTGCCTGCAAGGCAGCTCAGGCGCTCAAAAATCGATAGCCAGACCGCCTTTTTCCCAATCACCGTAGCGCACGGGTTCAGGGCCATTACGTCCCCCCAGTTCTGTTGGCAGGGCGGGGGCTGCATCAGCTTTTTTGCGACGTTCTTCCGCTTCTGCAAGCGCACGTTGTGCAGCGGGTGGTAAATCTTTTTGCGGAGTTTCGGTCATGGTGTCCTCTGAGGCGTTTGCCGGGGCTGCCTTTATGATATACGCCGCGCTTAGCAGGGGTAAAGCGCCCCATAGCCGCAGGAGCTTTCATGTCCCAACAACCCAACGCCCGATCCGCAGCGCTGGCCCTGATTTCAAGCGTCACGGGTGAGGGACAGATGATATCGGATCTTGCGCCTGACCTTCTTGGGCCCTTATCCCCTCCGGAACGGGCTGCTGCGCAGCGGTTGGCACTTGGCGTCTTGCGTCAACTTGGGCCGATTGATCGCCTGCTGGCTTTGCATTTGGATAAAGTGCCGCCGTCTGCTACGCGCAATATCCTGCGGTTGGCCACTTACGAGCTGACCTCGGGTGGCGCTGCGCACGGGGTGGTGCATTCTGCTGTTACGGCGACTGGGGCACGACGTAAAACCAGGCATCTGAAAGGCTTGGTCAATGCGGTTTTGCGCCGTATCGCCGAAGCGGGATCTGAGGCTTTGGATGATAAGGCTACGCGCATGCCGAAATGGCTTCGCCATCGCAGCAATCGCGCTTGGGGCGCACAGGCAACGGCTGCGATCGAGTGTGCGCATGCGGTGCAACCCCCCATCGACCTAACGGCCAAAGTGGACCCGCAGGCTCTGGCAGATGCTGTTGGGGGCATGGTCTTGCCAACGGGGTCTGTGCGAATCGCGTCGGGTCAGCAGGTTTCGGCGCTGCCGGGGTATGATACTGGCGAATTCTGGGTGCAGGATGCTGCCGCAGCTTTGCCGGTGCGCATGCTCGGGGATATTGCGGGCGCGCGCGCTTTGGACATTTGTGCAGCCCCGGGGGGGAAGACGATGCAACTAGCCGCGGCCGGAGCACATGTTCTGGCGGTAGATAGTGCAGCCAAACGTATGGCGCGATTAACTGAAAATCTGCAACGCACATTATTGACTGCTGAAACCCGCGTGGCTGATGCACATACCGTGACGGGCCAGTTCGACGTAATCTTGCTGGATGCACCTTGCAGTGCGACAGGCACCATCCGCCGCCATCCTGACTTGCCGCATGTAGGTCGGGATAAGGCCCTGCGTGATCTGGTGGATTTGCAACGTAGGCTTTTGGATCATGCGCTGACCTTGCTCGCTCCGAATGGACGATTGATGTATTGTACGTGCTCGCTTTTGCCAGACGAAGGTGAACACCAGATCCGAGACGCACTTCAGCGCCATGATATTGAGCTGGTTGACACCTCCCCCCCCGGGACAGAGCCGTCGTGGTTGGCAAAAGGGGGGGGGCTGCGCATTCGGCCGGATTTTTGGTCAGATCTTGGTGGGCTTGATGGATTTTTTATGGCAGCTATGCGCCAACGCAGCTGAGACAGACTTTCGCGCAGGGCCGATCAAGGGTAGCGTGCCATAGTTCCCAGTCATGAGTGGTTTGGGCTATAGTGAAACAGGTCAAAGCAGTAGGGCCACGGCAGATGACGCACTCTAACAGATGGCGCGAGCGCTGGGTGTGCTGGCGCAACAAACGTGTTGCGCGGGCGTGCTATCGTGCGCGTTTTGTCACTGGCTTTGTGCGTCAACCCGAGCCGCGCACTCTGGGGGCCTATGCGCGTGGGCGTCAGCTTTTGTCCGGTAATCTGCATTTTGCGGGAATGCTGGTGCAGGCACCAGGCGCAACCCTGTGGGAAGTTGCCCCACCTGACCCCGCATGGGAAGAGGAACTGCACAGTTTTGCATGGCTTGATGACCTTGCAGCAGTTCCAGAGCCAGTGGCCGCAAAGCTGGCGCAAACGTGGGTCTGGGGCTGGTTGAACCGGTTTGCCACAGGACAAAGCGCTTTGGCCTGGGAGCCGGGTCTGGCGGGGCAGCGTTTGATGCGCTGTGTTCAGCACGCTTCAATTTTAACGGCTGGTCGCAGTCATGCCGACATTGAGAAATTGCTTCAGTCCCTTGGCGCGCATGTCCTTTATTTGAACAAACGCTGGCATGTTGCATCGGTTGGATCCGATCGGCTTGCCGCGTTGTCGGGCCTTGTCTACGGCGCATTGCTGCTGCGTGGAAAACGGGGGCTTGTTGCGCCGGCACAGGCAGCACTAGGGGCAGAATGTGTGGCGCAGATAGACGCGCAGGGCGGACTGCCCACACGAAACCCAGAAGAGTTGTTGGAGGTGTTTACCCTTTTGACATGGGTGCAAACCGCGCTGGATGACCAGTCCGAACTGACAGACACGCGCATCACACGTGCTATTTCGCGTCTTGCACCCACATTGCGGAGTCTGCGGCACACCGATGGCGGACTGGCGCGGTTTCACGGGGGCGGGCGAGGTGCAGAGGGCCGGTTGGAACTTGCTTTGGCGGCCAGTCCCGTCAAGAAACGGCAGACTGACGGACTGGCTATGGGCTTTGCGCGGCTGTCGGCAGGTAGATCGAGTGTAATTATTGATGCGGCCCCGCCGCCACAGGGCCTAGTTTCGTTGAATGCGCACGCATCGACACTTGCCTTTGAACTGACCTCGGGCCGCCGTCCTGTGATTGTAAATTGTGGCTCAGGCGCGGTGTTCGGGGAAGCATGGCGGCGGGCAGGTCGGGCCACGCCGTCACATTCCACACTGGCGATAGAGGAATATTCGTCGGCCCGTCTGGGTGCGCCTGGTTTGATTGGGGCCGCGCGCCGTGAAATGCTTGAGGACACGCCCGGTGCTGTTCCGATTGAACTGTATGATCGCGACAGTGGCCGCCGCTTCGAAGGCGCACATAGTGGCTATGTCTCAACCCATGGTCTGACGCATGCGCGCCTTATTGAACTTAGCCATGATGGTGCATGGCTGGACGGTGAGGATCTGCTGCTGGCCATGGAAGATGACGACAAGCGTCGATTTGATCAGCGCAAGGACGAAACGCTGGGATTTGATGACCCTGGAAATGCCGGCGTCGTGTTTGCATTGCGCTTTCATCTACACCCTGATGTTGAGGCCACTGAAAGCATGGAGGGCATTGAATTGGCTTTACGAAGCGGCGAACGATGGTTGTTTTCTCATGAAAGCGACTGCGAGATGACGCAAGAAAGCTCAGTTTATTTGGAAAAGGCCCGCCTGCGACCACGCGGCACCGGACAAATCGTTTTATCTGGGCGTGCGATCAAGTATGCAACCCGCATACGCTGGAGCCTTAAAAAAGTCATCGAGGGTACCGGCGTGACGCGTGATTTTGCCCGCGATGACACTGACCATAGCCTTTGATAGGACCCTACCGCCCAATGCCTGACATGACCCCCAATCTCGCGCCGCTGCGCCGCGCACTTCTGTCTGTTTCCGATAAAACTGGTCTTTTGGATCTCGCCCGTTCGCTCGCGTCACGCGGCATAGAGATTCTATCCACCGGAGGGACCGCTCGGACGCTGCGCGAGGCAGGTTTGCAGGTCATTGATGTTGCAGACGTGACCGGCTTTCCAGAAATGATGGATGGCCGCGTAAAAACGTTGCACCCCATGGTGCATGGGGGATTGTTGGCTTTGCGCGACAATGCCGATCATGCCGCGGCGATGACAGATCATGGTATCGGTGCGATCGATTTGCTGGTCGTGAACCTGTATCCATTTGAAAAAACCGTCGCAGCCGGCGCGGATTACAACACCTGTATCGAGAACATAGACATAGGCGGCCCGGCGATGATCCGCGCAGCGGCCAAAAATCATGCATTCGTGACAACATTGGTCGATACAGAGGATTATGCCGCGCTTTTAGCCGAACTTGATGCCAATGATGGTCAGACCAGTTTGGTGTTCCGCACACGTCAGGCACAGATCGCTTATGCCCGCACGGGGGCTTATGATGCGGCCGTCAGCACATGGATGGCCAAAGCTATCGGAGAACCCACTCCGCGCCGCCGCGTGTTTGCAGGAACCCTGCGTCAGGAAATGCGTTACGGCGAGAACCCGCATCAATCAGCGGCATTCTACACAGATGGCGAGGCGCGGCCCGGTGTCGCCAATGCCATCCAACACCAAGGTAAGGCGTTGAGTTATAACAATATCAACGATACGGACGCCGCTTGGGAGCTCGTTAGTGAATTTCGGCAAGGCCCTGCCTGTGCAATCATAAAACATGCCAACCCGTGCGGTGTTGCACAGGGTGACACCCTCGAACAGGCATACAGCCGCGCTTTCGATTGTGATCGCACCTCTGCCTTCGGTGGAATTGTCGCGCTTAATCAGGAATTGGACGGCCAAACAGCACGTGCAATCACACAAATTTTCACCGAAGTTGTGATCGCACCAGGTGTAACCGACGAAGCCCGTGCCATGTTCGCCGCCAAGAAAAACCTGCGTTTGCTGACAGTGCCTGGTTTGGCGGATCCTGCCAGTGCGGCTGTTGCGTACAAACAGGTCGCAGGCGGGCTTTTGGTGCAGGATCGTGACAATGGAATACCTCAAGACTTTCGTATTGTAACCAAAGTGTCGCCAACAGAGCAGCAAATGACAGATCTGAGATTTGCCTGGTCGGTCGCAAAGCATGTCAAATCAAATGCGATTGTTTATGTCCGGGACGGCGCCACAGTTGGTGTCGGGGCTGGTCAGATGAGCCGCGTCGACAGTGCCATGATTGCTGCAAAAAAGGCCGAGCGCATGGCGCAGGCACTTGGCCTGCCAGAGCCGCTCACCAAAGGGTCCGCGGTTGCGTCTGACGCATTTTTCCCGTTTGCCGACGGATTGCTGGAGGCTGCCGCTGCCGGAGCGTCTTGTGTTATTCAGCCGGGGGGATCAATGCGGGATGACGAAGTGATCGCTGCCGCTGATGACGCAGGCCTGGCGATGGTGTTCACCGGCATGCGTCACTTTCGTCATTAGGAGCGGCGGGCATGCGCATTTTTGGTTTGATGGCTTTACTGGCCCTTGCTTGCGATCAGCTTAGCAAGCTGGTTGTGGTGCATTGGATGGATCTCAAGACCATCGGCCTGATCGATGTTGCACCGCCATTTTTGACGTTTCGCATGGGATGGAATTACGGCATCAACTTTGGACTGTTTTCCGGGGTTGAGGTTTGGGCGCGTTGGGTACTGATCATCATTGCACTTTTGATTGTTGGTATGGTTGCGATCTGGATGCGCAACGGGCAGCAGGGCAAATGGGCACTGATATCGGCTGGGCTGCTGACAGGCGGTGCGCTGGGCAATGTAGTTGATCGTATCATGTACGGAGCGGTTGCTGATTTTTTGAATATGAGCTGCTGCGGGTTTGACAACCCCTACGCCTTTAATGTTGCCGATATCTCTATCTTTGTCGGAGCCATCGGATTGATGTTTTTTGCCGATGGAAAAAAGGCCGCGTGACCCGCTCGCGCGGATAGGCTAAACCGGGTCAGGAACAAATGGGCTGGAGATGTGATATGACGGGCATTCGGGTGTGCGTGCTGGGGGTGGCTTTGGTCATGACAGCGGGTTGCTCGGTCAACGATGACCGCGCGCTGCATCGCTTTAATAAAACACGTGAGCCCGAGGAATTCGCAGTGTTGCCGCGTCGCGAACTACAGATGCCACCCTCAATGCGCGAACTCCCGGTCCCTGATGCGCAGGCCGCCAATCGCACTGACCAGACGCCTTTGGCGGATGCCGTCATAGCACTTGGTGGACAACCCAGTGACAACGGACGTGTTCCCAAGTCAGACAGGGTGTTGATTTCAGCGGCTGGCCGTTTTGGCACAGATTCGGCGATTCGCACCCGACTGGCGGCCGAGGACGAGGTTTACCGCGCAGAAAACTCCCGGTTTTCATGGCAGTTATTCCCATCTGACCGCTATGCGCAGGTCTATGAGGACATGCGTCTTGACCCATATTCTGAATTGAAACGCTTTCGCGCGCTTGGAATAGAGACGCCATCAGCCCCTCCGAAACAATAAACCGCTCACTTTCCCGATAGCAGAACTTGAAGTCGCGGTTTTGCCGCGTAGCTATGTGCATAGGACCTTGAAGGAGAAACACTATGCGCAAGCAATTGGCGTGGCTGGCCGTAATGGCAGTTATCGGGCTGACGGGCGGGGCGGGACTGCCGGCGCTGGCGGCATCTGATGATCAAGTCACCACCTTTCAACTGGAAAACGGGATGGATGTGGTGGTGATCGAAGATCACCGCGCCCCGGCGGTGGTGCACATGGTATGGTATCGCGCGGGGGCCGCAGATGAACCGCCCGGTACCTCTGGCATCGCACATTTCTTGGAACATTTGTTGTTCAAGGCAACAGACACCCTTGCCTCGGGCGAATTCAGTCAGGTGGTAGGGGCCAATGGTGGCAGTGACAATGCCTTTACCAGTCAGGACTACACCGCCTATTTCCAACGTATCGCAGCGGACCGGTTGGGTCTGATGATGGAGATGGAATCTGACCGTATGGTAAACATCCGCCTGACCGAGGATGACATACTGACAGAACGTGACGTCATCATAGAAGAGCGGAACCAGCGCACGGAAAACGAACCCGGTGCCCTGTTTTCCGAACAACGCATGGCGGCACAATATCTCAATCATCCTTATGGCATCCCGATAATCGGGTGGCGTCATGAAATGGAACTGTTGGATATGGACGACGCGCTTGGCTATTATCAGCAGTTTTATGCGCCAAATAACGCAATCCTGATCGTAGCCGGAGATGTCGATCCTGCCGGTGTTCTGCAACTTGCGCAAACGCATTACGGCCCAATACCGGCCAATCCTGATCTGAAAGACCGCATGCGTCCGTCAGAACCTCCCCAAACATCAGAGCGGCGCTTGGTCTTCAAAGATCCCCGGGTCGCGCAACCCTATGTGATCCGGAGCTATCTTGCCCCGGAGCGTGACAGCGGAGATCAGGAAACGGCAGCAGCATTGACCCTGTTTGCCGAGCTTCTGGGGGGTGGCCAGACGTCTCATCTGACGCAAAGCCTTCAGTTCGAAACTCAGACTGCCGTTTATGCCGCTGCATTTTATCAATCTACGGCCCTCGATGACACGACATTCGGGCTTGTCGTGGTGCCGTCACCCGACGTGAGCTTGCAAAAGGCCGAAGATGCACTCGATGCGGCTGTTGCGGATTACTTGACACAAGGGGTCGATGAGGCTGCGCTGGAGCGGTTGAAATTTCAGCTGCGGGCTCAGGATGTCTACGCACGTGACAATGTGAGCAGTCTGGCCAATCTGTATGGCAGAGCCTTGACATCTGGTCTGACCGTCAAAGATGTACAAGCCTGGCCTGATATCCTGCAGTCCGTGACAGCCGAGCAGATTATCGCCGCAGGTGAGATGGTTTTAAATGATCGCCGCAGGTCAGTGACCGGTTGGTTGACCAAGCCTGACGACATCCAATCACAGGAGGATACAGAATGAGACTGATCCTTGTACTAGTCGCAGCGGTATCGCTTGCCTTGCCGGCACGGGCCGAGGTTCAAATTCAAGAAGTCACAAGCCCCGGCGGGATAACCGCCTGGCTGGTCGAAGAACCCTCAATCCCGTTTGTTGCAATCGAGATTTTGTTCAAAGGTGGAACATCTTTGGATCCAGAGGGCAAGCGCGGTGCTGTGAACCTGATGACGGGCCTTATCGAAGAGGGGACAGGAGATCTGGACGCGCAAGGCTTTGCAGCAGCGCGCGACAGCCTTGCTGCGACCTTCCAGTTTCGCGCGTATGATGATGCCATTCTTGTCACTGCAAAGATGTTGACCGAAACCCGGGATGCATCAGTAGATTTGCTGCGTCAGGCACTGGTTGCTCCGAATTTTGATCAGGTGGCGTTGGATCGGGTGCGACAGCAGGTACTGTCATCCATCCGGTCTGAGGCTCAGGATCCAAATGCCATTGCGTCAGATCGGTTTGATGCAATGGCCTATGGACAACATCCCTATGCCACCAACCCGGATGGGACCGAGGCCAGCGTCAACGCATTGACCCGAGACGACATGGTCGCGGCCCACGCAGGAGCCCTGGCGTTGGATCGGGTGTCCGTGGGGGTGTCGGGGGATATCTCTGCTGCCGAATTGGGTCCGATGCTGGACGCGCTTTTGGGGGGGCTGCCAGAAACAGGGTTGCCCATGCCAGATCATATCGTGCCGACATTTGATGGCGGGACGCATATTGTTCCGTTCGACGTTCCGCAATCAGTGGCCTTGTTTGGCCACGCAGGGATTGAACGTGAGGCCCCGGATTTCTTTGCGGCCTACATTTTGAACGAAATTCTCGGTGGGCGCGGGTTTGAGGCGCGTCTGATGACCGAGGTTCGTGAAAAGCGCGGGTTGACCTATGGCGTGTCCAGCTTTTTGGTCGGCAAGGATTATACGTCGGTCTATATGGGACAGGTGGCATCCGCGAATGACCGGATTGCCGAAGCGATTGAGGTCATACGCACCGAATGGCAACGCATGGCAGATGCGGGTGTGACCGACGCAGAACTTCTGGATGCACAGACCTATCTGACAGGGGCCTATCCCCTGCGGTTTGATGGCAATGCATCCATTGCGGGTATCCTTGTCGGGATGCAGGCAGATGACCTGCCCATAGACTATATCAACACCCGAAATGATCGTGTGCGGGCGGTCACGGTGGACGACATAGCACGGGTGGCTTCGCGTCTTCTAGATCCCGATATGCTGACATTTGTCGTGGTGGGCCAGCCACAGGGGCTCTAGCAGGACGCCGGAAAACATCGAGGCATCGCAGTCGAGTTACTGCGATGCCTCGACCCGAAATGCGTCTGGAATGGTGTTGTGGCCCTCCAGCACGAGATCAGCCATGCATTCGGCAACTTTCGGAGCCATTCCAAAGCCTATTTTAAACCCTCCGTTAGCGACAAAGTGATCGGGTCTACCCGGCCAAGGGCCCAGCATGGGGGCACGCGAGCGTGCTCTTGGGCGCACGCCCGCCCAACGCCCGGCCTCGGGGCGACCTTTCAATTGGGGCAAAATGGTCTCAGCACGTGCACGCAAGACATCGCATTGCGCGTCGGTTTCATCGGCATGGTCAAAGTCACGCTCGCTGGTCGAGCCAATGGCACAGGTGCCATCGGCCTGCGGAACAATATGCAAGCCGTCGGCAAAGACCTGTGGCACATTGCCAGCATCATAATAAAGACTGATGGCCTGTCCCTTTATGCCCGTGCCAACAGACCGTGGTTGATCCTGTGACATGGTTTTCAATCCCTGCCAGCCGGTGGCCCAGATTTGTTTGCCGCGTGGCTTTGCTTGCTGCGCAATCGCTACGCCCCGCGCAGCAAGTCCCGCCACCAGTGCGTCCACAGCACGCTTTGGGTGCAACCGCGCAGTCAGATCATCCTGAACCCAAAGACCCGTTGGGCTTTGTGGGGTAAATGTGCTTGGGGCATCTGTCACCCACCATCGTGCAGCGCCGCGCCACAGGTCCTGTGCACCGATCGCACGTGCCCGTGCAAGATCCACTGCGGTCTGATTGGCGAGCGGCTGTATCCGGCCAAGCCGCCCATATCCCGCATCAACGCCCCCGATGGTGCAGACATCGGTCCACCATGTTTCGGCCATTAGAAGACTGTCCAGCTGAAATGCTTTTTTGACGTTCCAGTTTTCCGGCACATGCGGGGCCATAGCCCCGACCAGGCCGCCGGATGCACCTGCCCCCGGACCATTTGGATCAATGATTTGAACACAGGCCCCGCGCATCACGCAGGTCCATGCCACCGACAGACCGAATATTCCGGCACCATGTACTGTAATATCGACCATTGCCTTCGCCCATTCTACGCCGCAGGGTGTCCCAATGACACAAGGAACCGATCCGATCCACCCCCTCGATTGGCATGATACCCATACACCGGTCTCACGACGCTTTGATGATCCCTTTTTCTCGCTTCAGGATGGATTGGCAGAAACGCAGCATGTCTTTCTTGCGGGAAATGATCTGCCTGAGCGATTGCGCCCGGGATTTCATATCGCAGAGCTGGGCTTTGGCACCGGTCTGAACTTGCTCGCAGCTTGGGCAATGTTTCGGACCACAGGGCTATCCGGCCAGCTGAATTTCACCAGCTTTGAAGCCTTTCCCATGTCAGCCCCTGATATCATGCGTGCTCAGGCTGCGTTTCCCGCGTTGGCGCCGCTGGCGGCCATATTGGCCCCCTTCTGGGCCAAAGGAGCCACCCGGATCGACCTTCCAGATTTAAAAGTCAATCTTGTGTATGGGGATGCCCGGCAGACTGTACCCTCGTGGTCCGGGCGTGCCGATGCATGGTTTCTGGATGGATTTGCGCCCGCCAAGAATCCGGAGCTGTGGGAGCCTGCCCTGTTACAAGCCGTCCACGATCACAGTGCATCCTTTGCAACCGCGGCGACCTATACCGCTGCCGGGGCTGTCCGGCGTGGATTGGAAGCCGCTGGATTTGTGGTGACACGTGTGCAGGGCTTTGGTCGCAAACGCCATATGACCCGTGCAGTGAGGTCCGAGTGACAACACCACCCGCGACGCAAACTTTGGGTATCACACTGATGATTGTGACGACATTTGTGTTTGCATTGCAAGACGGAGTGACACGGACGCTTGCCCATAATCTACCTATTCCCGTGATTGTTATGGTGCGGTACTGGTTTTTTGCAATCTTTGCTTTGGTTGTATCGACACAGACCAGCGGAGGTCTGGTTGCCGTGGCGCGCAGCAGCGCCCCTTGGACCCAGATTACACGAGGCGTGATCCTTGCCATCGAAATGACTGTGATGGGGCTTGCTTTCCATGCACTTGGACTTGTAGCAACGCATGCGATCTTCGCCTGTTACCCGTTGATTGTGGCGGCCCTGTCGATCCCCCTTTTGAAAGAGCGCGTAGGCTGGCGACGGTGGTTTGCCATCGGCGTCGGTTTTTTGGGAGTTTTGGTCATTTTACAACCCGGCAGTGGACTGTGGTCCCCCTATGCCACCCTGTCGCTGGCTTCGGCCATACTGTTTGCAATCTACAGTGTGCTGACGCGGCTCGTTTCACGCTACGACAGTCCGCAAACCAGTTTTCTCTGGACGGCTGTGACCGGGGCCGTTGTTATGACCGTACTGGGCGCGCTGACCTGGCAGCCTGTTCCCCCCGAGGCTTGGGGATGGCTGTCTGTGTTGTGTGTTTTAGGCGTGCTGGCGCATTACTTGCTGATCAAGGCCTATTCATTGGCCGAAGCCAGCGCCGTGCAGCCCTTTGCCTATTTTCAGCTGCCATTCACCAGCCTTTTGGGGGTCGTAGTATTTGCCGAACCGATCCCCGCCAATGTGGTGATTGGAGCAACGATCGTCGTTTTGGCGGGCCTGTTTACGCTAAGGCGCGCCCGCCAATAGGCCTGATCCTGTCAGTTCTTGTGAAAAAGGTCGGGGCAATGGGTTCAGGCCTAATCGCGCGCGGTAGACAGGCAGGCTTTCGGTGACCCGCATGACGTAATTGCGCGTCTCTTCGAAAGGAATAAATTCTACCCAATCCACGACGTCGACGTCTCGTGGGTCTCCATATAAACGCATCCAGCGTTCCGGGCGGCTTGGTCCAGCATTATAAGCGGCGGCTACAAGAACGGGATTACCTCCAAAAAGGCTCGCAAGCTCGGCCAGATAAGCGCCGCCTAACCGGATGTTATAGTCCACATCTGATAACAGCTTGCGCTGATCATATTGCAGGCGTTCTTTCTGGGCCATCTCGCGTGCGGTTCCGGGCATCAACTGCATCATGCCGCGTGCCCCTACCGGCGAGACGACCAACGGGTCAAATTCTGATTCCCTGCGCGCGATGGCCAGCATCATTTCCGGGGGAACGGGATGGGGTCGATCGGCCAATGGGTGCAGCGCATAGTACGGCCCCGCTATTTCCATACCATAGCGGGCGGCACGTTTGCCCAGCATAACCTGAATATGGGGCTGGCCCAGTTCTTCTAACAAGCGGGCCATTTGGCGTATCTGATCTTTATCCAGAGATTCGGCCAGATGGGTAAAGTAACGCTCGGCAAGGCTGATCTCTCCACCTGCCAACAGCAAGATTGCAGCATCAAAAACGGATGAGCCAAGGAAGGGTGCAGCGGTCCACGGTAAAAAATCCTGTGCCCCGGACAGGTCTGGATCCAAAGGCAGATTGGCCCGTTCAGCTGCAAGCAGCCCGTAATAGGCGGTCTGATATTTGGCCGCTGTGGTATATGCGACGCGGGCCTGATCTTGTTGCCGGGCAGCTTCATAGGCTCTGCCCAGCCAATAACCCGCACGAGCCAACGAAATAGGCGTGTCCACATCGGCGAGAAATCTGTTGAAATGTTCGATTGCCAGGTTGGGATCATTTTTTTGACGCAGGGCGATGAACCCGGCCAACCATTCCAAGGCGGCATAGTCGGTCCCTGTGCTCAAGCTGTGCCTTGCGGCCAGGCGGTACGCCAGATCGGTCTCGCCATCCCGCATCGCATTGCGTGCCAATGTGCGTCTGTGACGCGCCCACGGCTTTGGGCGCCCAAGGTCTTGGGGTTTTGCAGACCGCTCATCCAATAGCTTGGCCGCGTCACGCCAGCGCCCATTCCGCATACGCCATTCAAAACGTTCATAGGCCAAACCGGGGCTGTTTTGCGCCTCCGTACCCAATGCAGTGATTGCTCTGTCCACTCCGGTTTCGTCACTTCGCAGGCGCAGGCGAACCTCTGCCAGTGCGCGTGTCTGGGCATCGACAAGGCTCAACAATCCGCGCGCGTCCGCGCTCCAACCTCGCCACAGAGCTTCTTCGAGGCGCGTTTTGTGATGAGGCTGCAAAAGAGCATCGTATTGTGTCAGGAATTCGCGGCGTTCATTTGTGGACATTTTCAAGGTTGTCCATGCACGGATCACAGCGTCATCTGCGGCTTTGGGATCTTCTGTTTCACGCAAGGCGCGGGCGTGGGCCAGCGCGCCTGTTCCGGTGCGCGGCAATTGTTCTGCGAAAAAAGCCAAAAGCTGGTCTGCTGGCGCAGTGGCGATCGTGCCTTCGCTGCGCTGGCGCAGATAGGGCAATCCGGGCCAATCACTGTACATGTCGAGAAAATCAAAGACCTGCTGCGCTGTGCCCCGTCCGGCACGCAACAAATGCCAGTCAATGACAGCCATGGCGTTTGCACCGTCTTTCGCCGCGTGGCGGTAGGCGCTTTCCCAATTGTTTTTACGCACGTCATCCATGGCCTGACCGAGGGGACGTTTTTCCAAACTGTCCGCGTGCAAGAGCGTTGCCAGACACAATCCAACAAGAGCCAGGAGACAACTGGCCCACAGGTGCTTGCAATTTTTGGTTCGAAAAGGAATAGACACAGATGGGATACTAATCTCTGTTTCGGTGGATTCAATCTTGGATCATGACATCGGCGGGGGTTTGCACCAGAACCGGAAAAAGCAATGCACTATATAGGAGCGTGAGATGTTCAAAGGATCAATGCCTGCACTGGTCACGCCGTTTAAAGACGGCGCTGTGGATTTTGAAACGCTCAAATCGCTTGTGGACTGGCAAATCGCCGAAGGCAGCACCGGACTTGTTCCCGTAGGTACGACAGGGGAAAGCCCGACGTTGACCCATGACGAACACGAGGCCGTCATCAAGGCGGTCGTGCAGCAGGCTGCCGGGCGTGTTCCCGTCATCGCCGGGGCAGGGTCGAACAATACCGCAGAGGCACGGCGTTTTGTGCAATTTGCCAAAGACGTTGGTGCGACTGCTGCACTTGTGGTGACACCGTATTATAACAAACCAACGCAGGCTGGTCTGATTGCGCATTTCGAATCTTTGAACGAAATCGGGATTCCGATCATCATCTACAATATTCCCCCGAGGTCTGTTGTCGACATGACACCGGACACCATGGGCGTGCTGTCAAAGCTGGAATTCATTATTGGTGTCAAGGATGCCACAGCGGATCTATCGCGGGTCAGCACGCAACGTATGACGTGCGGAGCAGATTTCGTGCAGCTTTCTGGCGAAGACGCGACCGCGCACGGGTTCAATGCCCAAGGCGGTGTTGGCTGCATCTCGGTGACAGCCAATGTGGCCCCCGGACTGTGCGCGCAGCTTCAACAGGCAACATTGGCGGGCGACTACGCACAGGCATTACAGATCGCGGACAAGCTGATGCCACTGCATCACGCCATTTTCGCAGAGCCGGGTCTGAGCGGCGCAAAATATGGGCTCAGCCGTCTTGGGCGCTGTGTTAACGAAGTGCGGCTGCCCTTGCTCACCGTCTCGGAGAGCACTGCTGCGCAAATTGACGCCGCAATGGTCCATGCTGGACTGATAAGCGGCTAATTTCATCTTCGACACCCCCAACGGTCGAGCGTCGACTTGTCCGTTGGGGCGCTAAATCTCTTCGTATCTGACTGAATTTTTGCGGAAAAATCAGATATTAGATAGCCGTCATACCCCCGTCAATCGCCAGTGTCTGGCCATTATAGAACGAGTTGTCCGGATCACATGCCCAAAGCATCGCCTGTACAACTTCGTCAACTGTCGCGAGGCGCGGCGTTGGAAAGCGGGATGTAATCTTTGCATATGAAGTCGTGCGGTCATCGCCAGATCGTTTGCCCAAGATGTCGGCCATTTCCTCTACCATGGGGGTTTCGGCAAAGCTGGGACAGAGCGCATTTACTCTGACACCTGCCCGTGCGACTTCGGCAGCGGCGGAAACCGTCAGTCCTACCACTGCATGCTTGGAGGCGGCATAGGCCGCCAAATGCGGGGCGCCCACCAGTCCGGCCACAGACGATACATTCAGCACAGCCCCCTGACCTGCCGCCACCATGACCGGCAATTGGTGTTGCATACCAAGAAAAACACCTTTGACGTTCACGGCCATAATCTTGTCGAACACGGCTTCTGGTATGTTTGGCAAAGGTGCATGAATCGCCGCAATCCCTGCGTTATTGATGGCAATATCAAGACGGCCCCACCGCTTTTTTATCCGGTCTGTATGTGCGGCATGGGCAGAGCTTTGCGTGACATCCAGACTGTCAACGATGCAGTCGGTATCGTCTGGCACTGGCACTTTGCTATGATCAAGGTCCGACAGGGCCAGTATGGCCCCTTCAGCGGCAAAAGCACGCGCGGCGGCTGCGCCAAACCCACTGGCTGCACCGGTTATCTGCACCACCTTGCCATCAAACCGACCACTCATGCGCGCAATGCCTGCAGGCCGGCGTTGGCGAACATGGGCACATAAGCCCCAAGCTTCATAGCCCTTTCGGGATTTGACGCATTTCCATCCAATGCTCTTTTTTTCACACCCTGCAAAATCGCCCCCATTCTAAAAAACGCAAACGAGACATAAAAGCCAAAATCATCGATCTGACCCAAGCCGCGGCGCTGACAA
Source organism: Pseudoprimorskyibacter sp. (assembly GCA_029251265.1). Lineage (GTDB taxonomy): Bacteria > Pseudomonadota > Alphaproteobacteria > Rhodobacterales > Rhodobacteraceae > JAQXDR01. The sequence goes on from JAQXDR010000129.1 coordinate 51,363, forward strand.
TAAGCTTTGACAAAATCATCATCAGACGGCAGCCCGAGCGTAACGCGGTCCACTCCGGCAAGGCCGCGGCCTTCGCGACCTTGTGGCATCTGCCATTGCATGATCACAGCCCCAAGATCAGCATAGGGATGGCCAAGGGTCGACAGTTCCCAATCCAGAACCGCCGCAATCCGACTGCCGCCTTCTGCAATGATAAGATTATCCAGACGGTAATCTCCGTGAACCAGCCGCCGCTGACCGTCATCTGCAGGCAACCGTTGGGCCAGCACGTCAATCAGTTTGGTCATCTCGGCAATGTCTTCTGTTGCAGAAGCCAGATACTGTTTGCTCCACCGGCTAAGCTGACGTTCGAAGTAGTTTCCCTCTGGCCCATAATCCGACAGACCTACGGCCGTGATGTCCACGTCATGCAAGGCGGCCAGAACGCGGTTCATCTCATCCATGATAGCGCCACGGCGATCCCGCGTCATATCGGGTAAAGTGGGGTTATCAAGGTTATCGCCCGCCACATGATCCATAATATAGAACATGGATCCTATGACGGAATCATCGTCACACAAAAGATGCATAGCGGCGACGGGAACGGCGCTGTTTTCCAAGGCGCGCTGGACCCTGAACTCACGGTCCACCGCATGGGCAGATTTCAACAATTGTCCCGGTGGTTTGCGCCGCAATACATAACTGCCCGCATGTGTGTTCAGCCGAAAGGTCGGGTTTGATTGCCCCCCTGCAAATTTGACCGCGGTGACGGGCCCATCAAAACCGGGCAGACGGCCAGCAACCCATTGCGCAACTGCTGCGGTGTCCGGATCAGCGTTCATTCGTATATCGCTTTAGCTCGGCGCGGGCCACTTGACGTCGATGAACTGCATCGGGTCCATCTGCCAATCGCAAGGTGCGTACATGGGTCCACATCTGCGCCAGAGGAGTATCTTGGCTGATGCCCATGGCGCCGTGCATCTGCATCGCTTCGTCGATTACCTTGAGCGCCATCAGCGGGGCCACAACCTTGATCTGGCTGATCCAGGGCTGTGCTTCGCGGACCCCGGCTGTGTCCATCTTCCACGCAGCCTTAAGGCATAACAAGCGGGCCTGCTCTATTTCCATGCGCGCATTGGCGATAATATCAAAGTTAGCACCCAACTGTGCGAGAGGCTTGCCAAAGGCCTGACGGCTGACAGAGCGGCGACACAACATTTCCAGTGCCGATTCTGCCTGTCCTATGGCGCGCATGCAGTGGTGGATACGTCCAGGACCCAGACGCCCCTGAGCGACCTCGAAGCCCCGACCTTCACCTAGAACAATATGGCTCGCGGGGATCCGCACATTTGTAAACCGGATATGCATATGTCCATGTGGTGCATCGTCATTGCCAAAGACCTGCATCGGACGCAGCACTTCGATGCCGTCCAGATCCGGATCCATCACGAACATGGTGTGTCGGGCGTGTTTGGCCGCATCCGGATCTGTCTCGGCCAGTAGGATATAAAGTCCACATCGTGGATCACCAGCACCGCTGATCCACCATTTTTCGCCATTCAGGATATACTCATCGCCATCCCTGCGTGCCTCGAATGCCAATTGTGCGGCATCAGACGAGGCGGTGTTTGGCTCGGTCATCACATAGGCGCTGCGGATGGTCCCGTCCAACAAGGGCGAAAGCCAACGGTCCTTCATCCATTGGGTGCCATAGCGTTCCAGAACTTCCATGTTGCCAGTATCCGGCGCGTTGCAATTAAACACCTCGGCTGCAATTCCGACTTTGCCCATTTCTTCGGCCAGATAGGCATATTCGACCGTTGTCAGCCCATAGCCCTGATCGCTACCGGTCAGCCAAAAATTCCACAGGCCACGATCCCGTGCTTTGGCCTTGAGGGTCTCCAGAATATCCAGTTGGCGGTCTGTATGCTGAAAACGGTCACCGGATGGATGACGGCCCACCTCTGCGTGAAACTCTACGTCGAGCGGAGCAATATCGTCTTGCACCATACGACGCACAGCGTCGATTAGCGGGCGGACGCGTTCGGTAATGCCTAGATCCATTTGGGTCTCCGATTATGAGGTCCACTTTAGGTCCAGATCCTGCGCGGCTGCGGCGGCCTGGGTAAAGCGACGGGTTTGTGAAAATGCGTCAGGGATAACCTGTGCGTCAGTGGGATCTGCAATTTGATCAAAGGCAGCTGCAACGGACTCGGGTGTCGGGTCAGTCAGCGTGACACCCTGCGTTTCGGTCACTTGGGTCACAGCAAAATGGCCGGCTCCCGCGGCCAAAATTGTCTTGGTCGGGGCGTTTTGGGATAACAGGTAAAGCAGCCCGGGCGTGATTGTTTCAGGCCTAAGAAGCGCGGCGGCCGCGTCTGGCAGCAAGCCCTCTGTCATGCGTGTGGCTGCTGTGGGGGCCAACAGGTTGACCCGAATGTCGTCGCGCGCGCCCTCGATGGCCAGAACGTTCATCAGGCCCATCAGTCCAGCTTTGGCAGCCCCATAGTTGGATTGGCCAAAATTGCCATAAAGACCGGAGGCTGAGGAGGTCAACACAATGCGACCGTAGCCCTGTGCACGCATATCAGACCAGACAGCCTGGCAACAGATCATAGCGCCGGTCAGGTGAACGGATATAACCTTGGCAAAGTCTTCGTGAGACATCTTGCCAAAGCTGCGGTCACGCAGAATGCCTGCATTACACACCAATCCATCAACGCGACCCCACGCTTGTTTGGCCATGTCTACCATATCCGCGACTGCCGCGGCGTCGGTGACATCCGCACCATGGGCTACAGCGACACCCCCTGCGGCAGTGATCTCTTCGACCACGCCCTGCGCTGCTTGGGACGCATCCAGAGCACCATCGGGCGTGACACCCAGATCGTTGACCACAACATACGCGCCGCGTTCCGCCAGTCCCACTGCATGTGAACGACCCAATCCCGCGCCGGCACCCGTGACAATAAAGACCTGTTTGTCGAATTTCATAACGGTGCCTTGTAATAGCTGCGATTGATCCATCGTGCGGCGAGCGCCGGTTTGGCATGCCCGTCGATCTGGACCGTCACATCAGTGTGAAAGGTCACCTGACCGACTGTGTCGATATCTGCGTGCGCCAACGTAAATTGTCCGCGGATACGTGATCCTGACGGTACAGGCGCCAAAAACCTGAGCTTGTCAAAGCCATAGTTCACGCCATGGGTTTCGTCGTCAACATGGGGCATGACTTGATAGTACATGGCCGATAACATCGCCAAGGTATGAAATCCATGCGCAATGGTGCCCCCATACGGCGTGTCGGCAGCCCGTTCGGGATCAATATGGATCCATTGCGGGTCATCGGTAAGACCCGCAAAGGCATCAATGCCCGGTTGGGTTAAAACCATCCAGCTTGTTGTGCCCAGATCAGAGCCCTCAAGGGCTTTTATCGCCGCGGGTGTCATCCAAAGGCTCTTTCGAACAGGGGTGGCGCGCTCATCACTTGCAGCCCACCGGAGACAGGTAGAACAGCACCTGTCAGGTAGGCTCCGCCTTGTCCGCAAAGAAATTGCAGGCATCCTGCGATATCTTCGGGACGGCCCACTCGTCCCAAAGGCACACCACTGCCAACTTTGTCGCGCTTTGTGGCGTCGCCGGTGGCAAAGGCCGTCATGTTTGACACAAACGGACCTGGAGCAATAGCATTCACCGTCACCCGCTTGGGTGCCAACTCTTTTGCAAGGATTTCGGTAAGGTGATGAACCGCCGCCTTTGACGCAGAATAGCTGTAAGCGCCATCGCCGATGGGGGCGTCGCCCATGACAGATCCGACGTTGACCACCCGTGCAGGATCTGCGTCGGTTGCGCTGGCGATCAACATTGGCAACAGGGATTGGGTCAAATGAAACAGTCCGGCCACATTCAGCGACATCACCTTTTCCCAAGCCTCATGGGGAAAGGTACCAAGCGGTTCGCCCCAACTACGCCCCGCATTGTTCATCAGAATATGCAGGGTATCGCTGCGCCCCTGAACTTCTGCTGTTAACGCCGCAACGCCCTCTGCCGATCCGACATCGCCGTGGAAACCTTCGGCTTGGCCGGATAAACCCAGTGCGTTCAACTCGGTGGCGGCGGTTTCACAGGCCTCGCCCTTTCGAGAGGCGATCAGCACCCGCGCGCCCGCTGCCATCAGCCCTTCGGCGGCCATTCGGCCCACACCGGTTGCGCCTCCTGTCACAAGTGCGGTCTTTCCGTCTAGGCGAAACAGGTTTTCGGGTGTCATTGGTGGGGTTCCTTAAACAAGATGGTCAGGCAAGTGATTGGTATCATTAAATCCACGCACCTGCATGTAATCCGGGGTTATGATCAAGCGGCTGATTGAGGCATTGGCAGCCCCCATAAACGCAAAGGTCATAGATTTTGTGGCGAGTGACAAAGCAGTGGCAATGATGCCGCCATGTACAAAGCAGGCTACTTGCTGATCTGGATGGGCTTGGGCGACGCGCCGCAATCCGCGTTCGACGCGCTGGTTGACCTGTGCGGTGGTCTCTGCGCCGGGGATATGACCCCATTCACCATCATAAAGCGCCTTTAGAAATACCGGATCGCGTTCTGCGGCTTTCTGACGGTATAAACCGCCATCCCATTCCCCCAGACACACCTCGCGCAGATCAGCCTCGATTATGGGCGTCATGCCTTTACGAGCGGCCAAAGGGGCCGCGGTTTGATGGGTCCGCCGCAGCGTGGTTACATAAAGCGCGGCCAGTGGTGCATCGGCCAAACGATCTGCCAAGGCCCGTGCCTGAGCCTCGCCATCGGGGTGCAGGGCTGGATCACCGTGACCATCTTTCATCGGAAAGGGTTTGCCCATCACGGCAGGTTCGCTTTCCCCGTGACGGATAAGTAGCAGATCCGCCGCCCCGCGAGGTGGGCGAAACCGGGATTGTCGATATTCGGTCATGTGCGCAAATCCGGCAGCACATAGTCGGCAAACCGTTCACGCAGGGTCATCTTGCTGACTTTGCCCGTTGCGGTCAGAGGCAGCGCATCGATTGTCACGACATCGTCCGGCATCTGGTATTTGGCAAGATCGCGTCGCAAATGATCCAGCACAGGGGCGGGATCAAAGCTGTCTGCATCAGCAGGAACCACGACCAACAGCGGGCGTTCATCCCACTTGGGATGGGCAATTGCGATGACTGCGCAATTTGCGACTGATGGATGGGCCATGGCCATGTTTTCGACGTCGATGGAACTGATCCATTCGCCGCCCGACTTGATCAGGTCTTTGGCGCGATCTGTGATTTGTAAAAATCCATCTGGCGAAATGGCTGCAACATCGCCGGTGCCAAACCAGCCTTCGCCATCTATCGCCGCGGCACTTGCCTCGGGGTTTTCGAAATAGCCACTGATGATGGCATTTCCCCGAACGAACAGCTCGCCTGTGCTTTTACCGTCATGCGGCAAAGCGGTCCCCTGATCATCCACGATTTTAAGGTCAACGCCGAAAATACGCCGGCCTTGCCGCATCTTAAGATCAAGACGATCCTCAAGTGGAAGATTACTGAGCGGTGCGTCCAGATTGCCCTGTGTTCCGATTGGGGACATCTCTGTCATCCCCCAAGCGTGGCAGACATTTGTGCCCAGATCTTCGAATTGTGCAATCATTGACCGCGGGGCTGCTGATCCGCCGATGATCACCTCGTTAAAGTTGTGGGGGCGACGACCTTTTGCCTGAATCTCGGCCAAGAGCCCCAACCAAACGGTTGGGACGCCCCATGCAGACGAGACAGCTTCGTTTTCCATCAATTCCCAGATGCTGGCGCCATCCAGTTTGGGGCCCGGAAAGACGATAGAGGCACCGGTCATGGGCGCGCCGTAGGGCAGGCCCCAGGCGTTGACATGGAACAATGGCACAACGGGCAGGATCCGCGCGCCACATCGCAACGAATTTTGGAATGAAATCCCTCCCATCATCGCGTGCAAGACCGTGGACCGGTGCGAATAAAGCGCACCCTTCGGATTGCCCGTGGTGCCGGATGTATAGCACAGTGACGAGGCCGTGTTCTCATCCAGCTCTGGCCATACGATCTCCTTATCCGCCGCATCCATGAGGTCTTCGTAACACAAAAGATCAAGCGCACTGTCGGGCATGTGAGCAGCATCTGTCATGACGACAAAGCGCATCCCTTTTGGCAGCTTGTCGACCAAGGCTTCGACGATGGGCACAAAGGTAAGATCCAAAAATAGAACTTTATCGTCAGCGTGATGAGTAATGTAGATCAACTGGTCCGGTGAAAGACGTGGGTTCAAAGTGTGGCATACCGCACCGATGCCCGAGATCGCGTAATAGAGTTCAAAATGCCGGTAGCCGTTCCATGCCATTGTCGCGATACGATCACCAAGACCCAGCCCCAACCCCTGCAGAACCTGACCCAAACGACATACGCGGGTGTATGTTTCGCGGTATGTTTGCCGGTGAATATCGCCTTCGACTGTTGCCGAAACGATTTCGGCATCGCCGTGGGTGTCCCGGGCAAATTTCAGGATGTCCATAATGGACAACGGTCGATGCATCATCTTTCCCTGCATGGTGATCCTTTCTACATGTCATGCCAAACGGGGACCCGCACGGCGCTGTCTCTATATTAGGTGTCTTGCGCTACGGTGAGGAATATCAGGCCGCAATTCAAGTTATTTAGGGGATACGACTGTCTGTCTGACAAGCGCGCTAAGGCAATTGCGCAACGCCCCCGCGATTGGGACAGGACGACGATGATTGCGCCCGACCAGAACATGTGTGAACGATCCTTGCGCCACCGCGTCATCGCCTGTTGGGCCAAAAATACCGATGTCATACCGGACCGAGCTAGTGCCTAGGTGGCCTACCTTCAAGCCCACACAGGCGGGACCCGGAAAACGCAGCTCGGTGAAATAATCGCACTGCGATGCAACCACCAAAAAGATTGCTTCCGATTGGGAGGGATCCAAAACGCCCTCTTGGACCAGATAACCGTTCACTGCCGTATCCATAAGCCGATAGTGCACGGCGTTGTTGACGTGGCCATAAACGTCGGTGTCATCCCACCGTAGGGCAAAACTGTCGACGCGCGCATAATCGCCACGCATCGACGGGGTGGGTCGCGTCATGTCGGGTCGGCGCCAACGCGCACCAGCTGCTTGCCAAAGTTACCACCTTCCAGCAGGTTCAGAAACGCTTGTGGTGCGTTTTCAAGCCCATCTGTCACGTCCTCTTTGTAGGTCACATCACCTTTGGCGACCAAAGGAGCGACCTCTTTGCGGAACGCGCCATAGGTATCCCAATGATCAAAGATGATATATCCGCGCACTCGTAACCGGCTGACAAGGATTTTGCGCATGACCGCGGGCGTGATCAGGCCCTGATCAAGGTTTTGACCGGAATACCATGCAATCAGACCACACACGGCAATCCGTCCAAAAGTGTTCATCAGGGGCAGAACAGCGGCCTGCGTTTTTCCACCGACGTTTTCGAAATAGCAGTCCACACCATCCGGAGCTTCGGCTGCGATTGCGGCTCTCAGATCCTTGGCGTCGCCTGATCGGTGGTCCACGCAGGCGTCAAACCCCAACGTGTCAACGGCGTGCGCACATTTGTCGGCCCCCCCCGCGACGCCAATGGTGCGCAACCCTTTCAGCCGCGCCAGTTGACCCACAAGCGATCCGACCGCCCCGGTTGCTGCACTGACGACAATCGTTTCACCCGGTTGCGCCTCGAGGATCGTGTTCAGCCCGATCCATGCGGTATGGCCCGGCATGCCAAGCACACCCAAAGCGGTCGAGATCGGAACCTCGTCACCTGTAATGGCCAGAACCCCTTCGCCATCGCTGATTGCATGATCGGCCCAGCCAAAGGCGCCGACAACAATCGTACCGACAGCAAAGCGGGCATTGCGGCTCGCGATGACCTCACCTACAGCGCCGGCTGTCATGGTTTCGTCTACCTTGACGGGGTCTGCGTAAGATGGACCATCGTCCATGCGTCCGCGCATATAGGGGTCCAGGGACAGCCAGATGGTCCGAACAAGAAACTGTCCATCACCCAAATCTGGGACAGGGGTGTCCTCGAGGCGAAAGTTTTCAAGCGTCGCTTTGCCTTTTGGCCGATTGGCCAGAACAACCCGGCGATAAGTGGTCATGGTAATGCCTCCCAAATACAGTTGCGCCACTATTGGCTTTGCAAACGGGGGATGCAAAGGACATTTGCAACGACGCCACGTCTTTTCGTCGTCTTGTTAAGATTTTCGGTAAAGATTTGGAGCACTCTGCCGGGCTGTCGCAGGTGCAGCGGCGCCGCAACCTCCAGCTGATCTGGACGTTGCGGCGCGGGCTCCTTGATCCCCCAAGGTGCAACGGGTCACGTGAATTGCAAGTTACACGTAGATACTGTCAACGAGTGGATCGCTGATGCCTAACGAATAGCCATCGGTCAGCGCGGTAAGTAGGGTTGCACTGTCGATCCCGTCAAAGCGGACCGAATTGGCATAGCTCTCCAAAAGTCCGGAATCGGCCCCCTCCATCAAGCGGCTGGCCAGCAAGGCGTCACCTGCATCGGTGAAAATCCTGATTTTTTCCAACTCGGCCGTATCGATGGCAAGGATGTCCTCAGCGGCATCAAAATCGGTTATGACGCAATGGCCCACCTTCGTATGGTCCAGCCGCAAATAAAAGGTATCGGCGCCCACACCACCGGTCAGAGTGTTGTCGCCTTTGTCAGACCATAAAAAGTCGTCACCTTCACCACCGAGCAAGGTGTCGTCACCTCTGTTGGCCACAAGAATATCGTTGCCAAGCTCACCCTTGATCATGTCGTTGCCATGACCGCCGTGCAAATAATCGGCGTCGTCACCCCCTTCGATGACGTCATCGCCTTTGCCGCCCCAAAGTTGGTCATTGCCACCCAGACCGATCAGCGTGTCCTGTCCGGAACTGCCCCAAGCGGTGTCCTGTCCGGAACTGGCCCAGATGTAATCATTACCGCTGCCGCCCGAGATTTCATCGTCGCCTGTGCTGGCATTAATTGTGTCGTTGCCAGATCCGCCGGCTATGACATCGTTGCCGGTACCGCCTTCGAGTTGGTCAGACCCGTTGCCACCGTATACTGTGTCTTCGCCGTTCGAGCCATACAGCGTATCGTTGCCACCGCCGCCGGCAATAAAATCGTTATCCTCTCCGCCATAAACCGTATCATGGCCCGTGCCACCGAACAGACGGTCGTTTCCGTTCGATCCATATATCAGGTCCTGGCCGGCCCCACCGGTCAGTTTGTCGTCCCCGTCAAATCCATAAACGGTGTCGTCGTTGTTTCCACCGTGCATTGTGTCGTTTCCGGATCCACCGCGGAGCGTGTCATATCCCGCACCGCCGGTCACTTTGTTCAAGCCATCGCCCGCATAAATCAAGTCGCTTCCATCACCGCCATCTATGCGATCTGATCCGTTGCCGGCCCGAAGGGTGTCGTTACCCTGACCGCCTGTTATGCGGTTATTGCCATTGCCCACATCAATGTCGTCAACACCATCGCCACCGTCGGCTCTGTCATTACCATCACCTGCGCGGATCGTGTCATTGCCGATGCCACCTGCAAGACGATTTTTACCCTCACCGGCGTCGATCAGATCATTACCGTCGCCTCCAGCGATCCAGTCATTTCCGGATCCTGCCGTCACTGTGTCGTGACCGGTGCCGCCGGTCAGCCTGTTGTTGCCATCACCCCCGTGCACAGTATCGTCACCGTCGCCGCCGTTAGACCAATCATCACCGTCACCGCTGGTGACAAGGTCATTTCCGTAGCCACCATTCAGTCTGTTTGTCCCGCTGCCACCGTCTACGATGTCGTTCCCGTCTCCGCCGTTTAACCAGTCATCACCTTGGCCACCGATGATGGTGTCCGTGCCGTTCCCGCCATCACCACGATCGTTGCCATCACCACCAATTAGGGAATCGTCGCCTTCGGAACCGATGACGTGGTCGTCGCCCGCGCCGCCATGGATTGTATCGTTACCATCAAAGCCACTGATTTTGTCGTCGCCTGAGCCGCCCTGTGCCTGGTCATTCCCAATGCCCAAGTTGATTATATTGGTACCGCTGGTTGCGATGACTGTATCATTCCCTTCGGAGGTCGAGATGAAATCATCACCATCGCCGGATGAGATATAGTCTGCGCCCGCAAGGCTGCGGATGACGTCCCGGATTGCCGTGCCAATAATAGTGTCGGCGCCATCAGTGCCTGTGAATAGATTTTTCTCAACCGTATCCGTCATAACGTATGCTCCTCCACATGGAACAGCGTATCTGCCATCAGGAGGATCGTCCCTAGCTTCGTACGCGACAGTAATATGGCAAGGAATTCTGTCTGAACTCAGACAATTTAGAGAAATTAGCAGAAAATTTGCGGCATCTTCATGGCATTTGACCTTCTCGGACCGGGCCTGTTGGTAGAATATTTTGACGCAGGTTCGTTGCCAAGATCCAGCTGACACATGGGTATCTAAAAGATCTTTAAATTTCGAGCATTGGTTTTATGCTAAGGCCGTTATCGGACATCTTTATGAAATACCCGGAATTCAACCCTGTGTTCTGAATCCGCAGGCGAACGGTTGGCGACGCTGCTCGGGGTTTGGATGATCCCTAGGCAGTCTAACAATAGTTTGACGCTCGGACATAATGAACCAATAGCATGTGGCCTTGATCGTATCTTTGCAAAGCGCGTCTGGCCCGTCTGCGTCATTTGATCAGAAACTGCATGAATGCTTTGTGACAGATTGCGACGAATCTGGGCAAATCAAGGTAAACTGCACACCAAGCCGACCAATCATTTTTTGGGATTGTTCTGGTGACCCGAGTGGCAAAAGGGTGCAAATTCGGGTCAATAATACGAAAACCACTTCTTCTGGCTGCACAAACTATCCTTTTGGATACCTGCTGTTGAATCTTAAAAATTGTTACAAAATAACGAGAAGTGTGTTTGGTAACGAGTTTTTTAGTTTCGTTATGACGAGTGTGGCCAGTTCGGTCGTCTAACGTGGTGGTTCCCTTGGAACTGCCACGTTTGTGTTTTTGGGTATTCGGTCTATTGCGTCAGAAAAAAATTTTACAACTCGTAACTGCATTTTCAATCATCATGGCCGGATAGGTCATTATCCCTGCTGCCCGACGCGCTTGACCCGTCTTTTTCGCGCGTGCGTCAAGTCGGCTTTGACCAATCCACCAAAAATTTGTCAGCACCCATGCAGCTTTTTTTAAAAGCAGCAACGCTGGATCAAGGTGTCTTTCAATCTGATGACGTTGTTAGAAAAGCTCAAAAACTGGGCGACCTGTACTCTGTCACCAACAAATAGAGGATCGTATGTTTCCTTACTAAGTGATTGCGACCGGTATCGGAAATCATGCCAATTCTTGATGCAACCTACATATTTGGATAATTAGGCCCATCGCCGCCCTGGGGAACGGTCCAGGTTATATTTTGGCTGGGGTCTTTGATGTCACATGTTTTACAATGCACGCAGTTTTGAAAGTTGATGACAAAGCGCGGCGGTTTGCCGTCTTCTTGCACGACTTCATAAACCCCGGCCGGGCAATAGCGTTGTGCAGGTTCCGCGAATTTTGGCAGGTTGGTCACAACAGGTGTGTTTGAATCAGATAACCTAAGATGCGCGGGCTGGTTTTCTTCATGGTTTGTAAAACTGTAGCTAACATTGGTCAGCCGATCAAAGGAGAGCTTGCCATCAGGTTTGGGGTAGTCGATTACCGGATAAACTGCTGCCATCTGCGTTGCTGCCGCGTCGGTTTTGCCATGACGCATTGTCCCCAAAATCGTAAACCCAAGCGTGTTTGACCACATATCCGCCGCGCCAATTATCGTAGAGGCCAGCATTCCATACCGCGACCAGAGTGGTTTGACATTACGCACTTTTTTCAGGTCTTTGCCGATTGCGCCGGTCCGAACAGTCGTTTCATAAGCCGTTAGTTCGTCTCCCGCGCGATCTTTTGCGATGGCGTCAATTGCGGCATCGGCCGCAGCGATCCCCGACAGCATGGCATTATGGTTGCCTTTGATTCTTGGGACATTGACCATTCCTACAGAACAGCCAAGCAGCGCCACACCTGGTGCCACCATTTTGGGCATAGATTGATATCCGCCCTCGGAAATCGCACGCGCACCATAGGCAACGCGTTTACCGCCCTCGAGCAGCTTGGCCACCATTGGGTGATGCTTGAACCGCTGGAATTCCATGTAAGGGTACAGGTGCGGGTTTTCATAGTTCAAATGGACGACAAAGCCGACATAGACCTGATTATTATCGAGGTGATAGATGAACGAGCCACCGCCAGCATTGGATCCTAGGGGCCATCCCATCGTGTGCGTGACTGTACCTTCGCGGTGCTTGGCTGGGTCGATCTCCCAGATTTCCTTCATGCCAAGACCGTATTTTTGAGGTTCTTTGCCATATTGCAGATTGTATTTAGAAATTACCTCTTTCGACAAAGACCCCCTGACGCCTTCGCCAAGCATCACGTATTTTCCCAACAACTCCATCCCGGGCTCATAGGACGGACCGGGTGTGCCATCGGGGTTTTTGCCAAACTCACCCGCGACAACACCTCGCACCTCTCCGTTTGGTCCATAGACCAGTTCTGACGCGGCCATGCCGGGAAAGATTTCGACTTCCAATGTCTCGGCCTGTTCTGCAAGCCAGCGGCACACGTTTCCCATGGAGACAATGTAGTTGCCGTGGTTGTTCATCAGTGGCGGCATGGGCCAATTCGGCATACGAATCTGGCCTGCTTCACCGAGCAAGTAGAAGTTATCTTCTGTCACCGGCACATTCACTGGTGCGCCTTTTTCTTTCCAATCCGGAATCAGAGCATTCAGGCCTGCGGGATCTAGCACGGCACCGGACAGAATGTGCGCGCCGACTTCTGATCCTTTTTCCAAGACCACGACTTGGCACTCTGGGTCCAGCTGCTTGAGCCGGATCGCAGCAGACAATCCGGCCGGACCTGCACCTACGATAACGACGTCGTATTCCATGGCTTCGCGTTCGATGGCTGTCATGGCTGGCTCCTCTTAGCGCGCAAGGTTTTTGTTACGTGCAGTTGGTAGCGCGGCAGCGCAGCATCCGTCAATTGGAACCCAGCGTCGCAAATGACAACATGCGTAAAGATAATGGCATCTCGTATCGTTGGGTGTCCATGTGCTGCAGGCCAACCTACATACAGGTCGGCAGAGTAGAAAAGCGCCTGTGTACAACCCAAGGTGATCAGACCTGTGGTTGCCTTTGTATCTTTAAGCCGCAAAATCGCTTGACTTCGAAGGGTACACGCGGATTAAGTCCTGAGCTTAACCTTGACCCGCGCAACCTTCGTGCAGGAGCCAGAAGACACATGGAAAAGTTTCCCATGACCCGTGCGGGACACACCGCGTTGGAAACAGAATTAAAAACGCTCAAATCAATTGAGCGGCCAGCCGTTATTCAGGCTATTGCCGAGGCAAGAGAACTCGGAGACCTCAAAGAGAATGCCGAATATCACTCGGCACGTGAAAAACAGGGCTTCATCGAAGGACGAATCAAGGAACTTGAGGGCGTCTTGGGCCTCGCAGAGGTGATTGATCCAACCACCCTGTCTGGCACCATCAAGTTTGGAGCGAAGGTCGAATTGGTCGACGAAGACACTGACGAAGAAAAAACATGGCAAATTGTCGGTGAACACGAGGCCAATATCGAAGCTGGGCTGCTGAATGTGAAATCACCCCTAGCACGCGCGCTGATAGGCAAAGACGAAGGTGACAGCGTCGAGGTACGCACGCCCGGTGGTTTGCGCAGCTATGAGGTGCTGAGCATCGCCTATAAATAGGGTCGCAGATGACTGAACCAGGCGCCATAGAAAACACTCCCGAAGAGGCAGGTTCAGCTTGGCTTTGGGGATTGTTTTTAAGTGCGATTTGGATTGTGGCAACTGGCGGGCTTGCTGCCTATGTCGGCTTTGATGCGCGCGGATTGGCCATTTTGTTGGTGGCGGTTCTGGTGTCCATTCCGGTCGGACTGATTTGGACGATTGTTATTGCCCTGCGGCTTGCGCGGGTTGCGCGCGAGGATCGTCGCCAAGTGCGCATCGCTCTTGATATGGTTGCGGCACAAAACGCAAGTGATGGCACTGAAGAGGCGTTAAAGCTGTTGCAGCGGCGGCAAATAGAAATCGCCAGTATCGTGAAAAGGGTTGAAAGCGCTGTGTCGATACTGACGTCATCCCGCGTGACCCAAGCGGCCTTGGGTGATCCGGCGGTAGAATCTAGCGCACAGGGCGCATTGGCCCTCGAGACACCAGAGGCCGAAGAAGAGCTTGATCTGGGGGATATGATTCGCGCATTGAACTTTCCCGTTACCGCCGAGGATGAAGAAGGTTTTACCGCGTTGCGCAAGGCGCTGCGGCACCGGGCCACGGGGCAGCTTGTGCAGGCGGCTCAGGATATACTGACGCTCTTTAGCCAAGAACACATTTATATGGACGATCTTAGCCCTGATCTGGCAAGACCAGAGGTTTGGCGACGCTTTGCACGGGGGGATCGCGGACGTGCTGTGGCACCGCTTGGTGGAATACGTGATCGAAGTGCTTTGGCAAAGACTTCGGCGAGGATGAAACAAGACACCATCTTTCGCGATGCCTCTCATCATTTTCTGCGTGTTTTTGATAGAACATTTTCCGATTTTGAATCTCGTGCCGACGACGCGGCGATCACAGCGTTTGCCGGGACGCGCACTTCGCGGGCGTTCATGCTTTTGGGGCGGGTTGCAGGAACATTCGACTGACAAAATCCGTCGGGAAATTCTGACAAAATCTGTTAAAAAAAAGATACATGAACGCATCAATGCGTTGCACGGCTTCGCAGATTGGAGCAACCTGATCCTTAGCACATTTGGGAGGAGAACCAATGCGTACACGCGCCGCTGTGGCCCTAGAGGCCGGTAAACCGCTTGAAGTTATGGACGTCAATCTTGAGGGGCCGAAAGCGGGCGAGGTTTTGGTGGAAATTAAGGCCACCGGTATCTGTCACACGGATGAATTTACCCTGTCGGGTGCAGACCCCGAGGGTATGTTCCCCGCTATACTGGGTCATGAAGGTGCAGGCATCGTGTTAGAGGTCGGACCTGGGGTCACGTCGCTCAAGCCGGGTGATCATGTGATTCCCTTGTACACGCCGGAATGCCGCCAATGCGACTACTGCCTGCATCCTAAAACAAACCTGTGTCAGGCAATTCGAACAACACAAGGCCAAGGCGTGATGCCTGATGGAACCTCGCGGTTTTCGATGCTGGATGGGACACCGATTTTGCATTACATGGGGTGTTCCACGTTTGCCAATCACACAGTGTTGCCTGAAATAGCCCTGGCCAAAATCCGCCCTGACGCGCCCTTTGACAAGGTCTGCTATATCGGATGTGGTGTGACCACCGGCATTGGCGCGGTTATCAATACGGCCAAAGTGGAAATTGGCAGCCGTGGAATAGTCTTTGGTCTGGGTGGCATTGGTCTGAATGTGATCCAGGGTCTGCGCCTTGCGGGTGCGGACCAGATTGTTGGTGTCGATTTGAACAATGACAAAAGACCGATGGCCGAACATTTTGGCATGACAGATTTCGTAAATCCGTCGGAAATTGACGGTGATCTTGTGGCACACCTCGTGGCGCTGACCAAGGGTGGGGCTGATTACACCTTTGACGCGACCGGAAACGTACAAGTCATGCGCGCCGCTTTGGAATCTGCCCACAAAGGCTGGGGCGAATCGATCGTGATTGGTGTCGCACCTGCGGGGGCTGAAATCTCGACCCGGCCGTTCCAGTTGGTCACCGGCCGTGTCTGGCGGGGGACCGCCTTTGGGGGCGCAAGTGGTCGAACGGATGTACCAAAGATTGTGGATTGGTACATGGATGGTAAGATCGAGATCGACCCGATGATTACGCACACGTTATCTTTGGAAGACATCAACACAGGGTTTGATTTGATGCATTCGGGCGAATCGATCCGCTCGGTTGTCGTTTACTGATTTTCCGGGCGCCAAGGTGACGTTTTGTGGCCTTGGCGCTCTGGGTATATTTTTTGAAAGCGTCTTTTTATGAACAAGCCGTCCAATCGGCTGTCTGCTGACCAGACCCGCGGTTTGCGCACCGCAAAAGAGCTGGAACGCCACCTGCTTTGGCTGGACAGCTTCACCCCCGGTGCTTTGGCGGTTTTGGCCCTTGCGTCAGGTATCTACACGTATCTTGGTGTGTCCTCCATTCTCGAAGACAACGACACCACGGTGTTTGCGGCTGTGGCCTATTCGCTGGCGGTTTCGGTGGGTATCTTTGTGTTTTGGTCCTACATGTTGCGACTTTTGCCCGCCATGCGGACGGCGGGTGGGTATTTGTGGCTGACGCTTGCAATGATGTTGGGATGCACTGCGATTATCGCAATGTCCTCTTGGTTGAACGCGGCGGCGCTGGCGGGCTCGGCTGCCGTAGAAGAACATCTGGAAAATACCACCCGCCAATATCAGACCGAATTAGAGCAGGCATATGAAATCGCGTTAAGCGGACAGGCATTGGAACAGGACGTCCGCCGCGCGCGCGAGGCTTTTGAAGCCCTTGCTCAGCAGGAAAGCCGTGGGGAATTGTCTGGCACTGCCGGCGAAGGCGCTGTCTTTCGCGTTCTAACCCAGAAAACTGAGGAATTGAGCAATCTGGAGGCCCAGATCCGTGGGCAGACCGAGCCGATACAGCAAGCTTATGATACGGGAAATGCCGTTATCAGCAGTATGCGAGGCCTTACGGTTGGGTCAGGATCGGTCGAGGACCGATCTTTACTGTTTTCCGAAGAAAGCTTGCGAATGGCCGGGGTAATCGCCAGCCTGAACCAATATTCGATCGCGCCGGTTGTGGCGCGCGCTGCGCGGGATTTGCCGGCATCGGTTGTATTGCCTGAACTGGATGGGCGCAGCACCAAGGTGCGCGCGGCACAATCGGCCACCATCACATCGGTTCTGGCAGCTTTGGATCAGCGGAGCAAATCCTTGGCTGAGGCCGCCCAAGAAGTTCTTGCCATGACGCCGCCACAGGAAACGGCCTACAACCCGATTTCAGCTGCAGATGCTGTTATCCGGTATGCAAGACACTTTGTGCCGTCCTGGGCCGGCGCAATCGCAATTGATCTGTTGCCGGGGGTTTTGGTGTTCATTCTCGCCGTGACACAGGCCGCGATACGGCGGGCACGTGACGGCATGTCGGTTGAACAAACCCTGACTCTGGCTGAATTGCGCGCTGCTATGGATGCCATGCGCGAGGTCGAAGAAACACTGGATGACGCACGCCAGTCCCGATCTGGCAGTCCGGACACATGAGCCAACCAGACGACGGTACGCTTCCTTCGGTGTCCAAGACAACTGGTACGGCGCGGATGATTTTTCTGGCCGTGGTGGCGCAGTTGGTTTTAGGTCTTGCGCTTTTGTTGCCGGACCTTGGGCCATGGTTGAACCAGACCGTTCGGACCAGCCCGTCTGCGCCGTCCGGTCCAGTATCGCCCGGGGATCAACGACGACGGTTCGCACCTTCGCAGGTGCAACAGCCTTTGGGTCCGTCCTCAGTGCCGCTCCCGGACCAACTGCCCGAACGCCTCGGGTTTCAAATCCGCACTATAGAAAACGAGGATATATTGGTCCTTTTGGGTGGTATCGCCGAGGGTGATGCCGAGCGTTTCGAGCGTTTTTTAAACAATGCCACCCCGTCACCGACCCGTGTGGTGCTGCATAGCCCCGGGGGACTGGTGATCGAGGCCCTGCGTATCGGCCAGTCAATTCGGGCGCGGGGACTAGAAACGGCTGTGCTCTCGGGGATGGGATGCTATTCATCTTGTCCCTACATTTTTGCGGGCGGCACGACGCGGCAACTGTCACGGCGCGGGGCCTTGGGAGTACACCAGCATTATTATGATGCTCCGGGGTATATGCCGGTCTTTCTGGCAGTTGAGGGTATTCAGCAGGGCCAGTCTGAAACGATGTCGCATTTGGTCGATCTGGGGGTTGATCCAAGCCTGATGATACCGGCGCTACGCACGCCTCCGGATCAGATATACATACTCCTTCCCGACGAAGCATTGGAGTTGGGCCTCGCGACAATGCTAAGCGAGTAAATGTCATCTTTGAAAATAAAAAGATGTAAAGCCGCTGAAATAGTACGGCAGACAAAGATCACAAAAGGTGATACATTCGAGGGATAAGATATGACTGAGGCTCTGTGACTGGGTTTTTCAATCGAGAGGGCGACATTATATGATCAAGTTCACACATCACATGTCCACACTGTCTTCTTCAGGTGCGCTTGCCTATGGTCATTTCATGTGACCGCCCCGCGTTTCTGGCCGCACTGCTGGATGCACTTGCAGCCGCAAAAGAAGCTGAAGTGACACAATTTTCAGATGCATTGGAACAAATTGATCTCACTGCAGAAAAAAGGCCTAGAAAGCCGCTTTTGATCCATCCCGCGATGGATCATCTGGAGGCGCTGGTTGATCAGGCTTGGGACCCGCGATTTGCAGCAGCTGCCAAGGATCTGGACTGGTCACAAGTCTATAGCGGTGGTGGCATCGATCCGACACTGTCCGAAGGAATGCTGTCAGCACAATTTGCCGGCACCTATGGCCGGCATCCATCCATGTCGGTAGCAACCGGGCTATTTTTGTTGGCACCGGGGGTTCACTACCCTCTGCACACCCATGATGCATCCGAGATTTATCTGTGTGTCAGTGGACGCTTGCAGCTTTGTCATGGTATTGATGGTGCTCCTTTCGACATTCGCGAGGGTGAACTGTCGCTCACGCCGTCGGGGCGTGCTCATTCATTAACCACATACTCTGAACCCGTTCTTTTGGCTTACGTCTGGGTTGGGGATTTAATGGCATCCACGTGGTGGTGGGAACAGGACGAGACAGAAGGCTGGATGCGATCATCTTGGAAACGCATACCCGGTGAACCGTGGAAAAAAACGGGCACTGAGCCCCTGAGCGAAAGCCAGATCCGTGAGGCCAGTGTGTAGATATGTGAAAGATATCGGTGCGGATATATGACATTTGGTGGCCGTTGACAGAGGCTGTTTATGTCAACAAGAACACACCCTGTCAAAGCTTTGATGGCGATAGATTTTTGCTCTAGCGCAGAGCCGTCTCAAGCTGGTCCCATCTATCCTGCGCAGGCAGTCCTAATCGTATCCAAGTTGGTGCATATGGGAAAATCCGGGTCCAGATATGATTCTGGGCCAACTGGCTTTGACTGTCCCCTGCATGTGCAACCTGATAGGTGCGAAACAGACTGCATCCTCCGATCAGGGTCCATCCGGCTTGCGTTGCCAGCTGATCCAGTCGGCTGGCATCGCGTGTCAGTCGGGCCCGCGTTGCCCGCGCCCAAGCGTGATCGGCAAGTGCCTCTTGGCCAATGGAAATGGCGGGGCCGCTGACGGACCAGGGACCCGCCATTTCGCGCAAGCGGGCAGCATCCGGAGGGCCACAAAACACAAAACCCAGTCGCAGCCCGGCCAAACCATAGAATTTCCCAAACGAACGCAGAACGAGCAGTCCGGGACCTGCATGACGCACAACCGAAGCCTCAGGGGTGACATCGCCAAAGCTTTCGTCCACGACCAGACGCCCAACCTGTCCCCGTAGGTCAAGCAGGGCGTTGGGCGTGTGACATCTGCCATCGGGGTTGTTGGGATTGACCACAATGGCCAACTCAGCGCCTGCAAGATCTTTCAACGTGCCAACCTCGGTCACTGTCCATCCTGCGGCAGTCAACGCGGCGGCATGTTCGTTGTAGGTGGGGGCCAGAACGCGGGCCTGTCCGGGTGTCGCCAAACGCGGGATCAGTTGAATGGCGGCTTGGGCTCCTGCCAGAGCAACTGGCTTGCAAGTACCGCCATATGTGTTCTGTGCCACGTTCACCAAACCGGCCACATCCGCAGCCGTCGGCAGGGTTGCCCAGGCACGGGGTGGAATCTGTGGAACTGGATAGGGTGTGGGGTTTATACCCGTCGATAAATCCAGCCAATCTTGTGATCCGCCACCATAGGTCTGCATGGCTCGGTCCAGATCCCCGCCGTGATCACGATCAGAGGTCATAGCAACGCCAGTCCCGTCAATATTAAAGCCACAAGTCCAATTGTTCGCCGATATACCCGCAGCGCATGATCCACGTCTTTGGGTTCAGGGTCGGACGCAGCCTCGTTCACCCAGGGCTCTTCAGATATTTCATTACCATAGACCCGTGGCCCCGACAGGCGTACCTCTATTGCGGCGGCCATGGCCGCTTCTGGCCATCCTGCATTGGGAGATCGGTGCTTGTGCGCATCCGCGCGCATGATGCGCAAACCCTGGCGGGGACGGCGCGATACACAGACAAACAGAACACCTGTCAGTCTTGCAGGGACCAGATTGACAAGATCATCCAGCCGTGCCGCCGCTTTGCCAAAGGCTTCGTATCGGGGCGTGCGATATCCTATCATACTGTCCATGGTGTTGATCGCTTTGTAGGCCACGATCCCGGGCAGGCCGGCCACAGCACCCCAGAACAGCGGCGCAATCACACCATCCGAGGTGTTCTCGGCAAGGCTTTCCACGGTGGCGCGACCGATGCCTGCTTGGTCGAGCCGGTTGGGATCGCGACCAACAATCATGGACACGGCGCGTCTTGCCCCCCCGAGATCGTGTGCTGCAAGCGGGCGGGCGACGTTACGTACATGCGTATACATTGATCGTGCGGCCACCAGTGGCCATGCCAGAATACCTGCGATCATCCAACCGAAAGGTTCAGGCAACAGACTTTGCACTCCAATCGCGGGTGCCGTTGCGATACTAACGACGAAGAGCACACAGAATGCGCCGCGCGTTCTGCGCAGGGGGCCGGGTGTGTTCAGCGTCTGATCCAACCTCGAAACTATAGCGCCCAGCCATGTCACGGGATGGCCAACGCGGCGAAACAGCCACCCCGGCCATCCGATCAGGACGTCCAGCACAAGGGCAACCAACATCATCGCTGCAAAAGTCATGGACCGCCTGTGGCAAACTGTATGATTCCGGTCAAGCCTGCCTCTGTCATCGCGTCACGAATATGTGGGGGGACACCTCCGACCGGATAGATCAATCCGCGCGCCGAACCGGTGTGCGCTCTTAGATATCCCAAAGCGCGGTTGTCTTGCGCCAAACCCGCAATGGGATCTGTCACAGGGCCACGGAGATCTGTCGTTGCCGATGCAGACGCTTGTGCCAAGACTGCGAGCCTTGCGGGTGTCATGGGGGCTGCCTGCCAGTCTGCCCAAAGCGGTGTGATATCCGGAAAATCCACGTCGTTTGCGTCAGTGAGCATGCCTGACCCGAAAAACCCCCCAACGACTTCGACCAATGGCAATGCGGGAAGCGTTGCAAGTATCCGACCCGCGCGAGGGGCCCATAGCAATTGATCCGGCGCAGGCCACATCAGCGGATCCGAGGCCCCTTCGGCCAGATGGCAAGCGCGGGCCAGCGCGTCTGGCGGCGTATCCGGTGCGAGGCATTTGGCCAGCGCAACCAGTGCAGCGGTCGAGGCCCCAGCACCCCCGCCAAGGGGCATCGAAGTCGACAGGCAAATTGTCCCGTCCGGAACAATTTCAAGACTTTTTACCAGCCTTAATGCCCGATCCATAGTCACCGCAGCAGCCCCCGTACCGGTCAGGTCAAAAGGTCCCGGGGTGGACAAGACCGCCTGCATCCGCAGGACAGGACACGCGACTGTTACCAAACCGATGGGTCCCTGCGATCCCAGGCGACCCTGAATCCATTCCCCAAAATGGCCCAAGACTGTGGTCGCCATCACCGTGGCATCCAGTTTGTGCGCCGTATGGACCAGCCATGGTCAGAGACACGCAAATGCGTGACTGATAATGGTGCCACCTCAAAACTAAGTGCCGGGCCTACATTACCCAAGGCACAGGCCAAACCCGCCCGCACAGTACCGGCATGGGCGATAATTATAGCAGGCGCCAGCGCGCGCAGGGCTGGCTGTACTCGGTCACACATCTGGACAAAACTTTCACCCTGCGCAGGAACACGGGCTGCGAGGGTGTTCATGTCCATTGGACCAAGGTCAGGCAATTGATCAAAAGGGACGCCGTCTTCTGCGCCGAAATCCTGCTCCCAGAGCCGCGCATCCTGCGCAATAGTCCGCCCGGGCCAGATCGCCTGTGCTGTTTGTCGACAGCGTAGCGCCGGGCTTGTCACGATCGGCAGATCTGGCAGATATGCCCCCAGCGCCCCAGCGCCATCCAACGTCGCCACGGCAACATCACGCCGACCACATAGCGCCCCGCCATGATCGGCAGGCGCATGCCGGATCAGGATCAAATCTTTGACGACGGACATGGCCACCCTTTCCATTTGTCACAGAATTTGATTTGTCACGACCCTATGGGAAAGTCGATACTTGTCACCGGTGGCGCTCGTTCGGGCAAAAGTCGTATTGCAGAGGCGCTGACCCTGCAATTGGGTCGGCCTGCGATCTATATCGCCACCGCTCAGGCCTTTGATGCGGAAATGGCAACCCGGATCGCTGCGCATCGGGCGCGGCGTGGTCCAGAGTGGCGGACGGTCTCTGAACCTTTGCATTTGTCGCGCGCGATTGCCGACAGCGATGGTGCGCCGAGGCTGGTTGATTGTCTTACGCTTTGGCTGTCCAATCTTATGCTGGCGGATCACGATTGGCAGGCCGAAGTTGCGATGCTGCTAGAAACTCTGGCCATTCAGACCGCTCCGGTCGTTTTTGTCACCAACGAGGTCGGCAGTGGGATCGTGCCCGACACGCCTTTGGGGCGACAGTTCCGAGATGCGCAAGGCACGTTAAACCAATCGATTGCATCTGCTTGTGAGGCAGTCTACCTCGCTGTTTCAGGCTATCCTATGAGAGTTAAACCCAATGACATCCTTCCTGAACTTTGACAGTCTTGCTGCGATTTCCAGCGCAGGCTTACCGGCGACAGACGCCAAGGCTGTGGCTGCCGCCCGTGCGCGACAGGGCGCGTTGACAAAGCCACCGGGATCTCTTGGTCGGCTTGAGGCCTTGGCAGAGTTCATGGCAGGATGGCGCGGGACTGCTCAGCCCAAGATTGATAAAGCTCAAGCGTTGGTTTTTGCTGGCAACCACGGGGTGTGCGCGCAGGGGATCAATCCGTTTCCGCAAGAGGTCACGGCCCAAATGGTGGCAAACTTTCAACACGGCGGGGCAGCGATCAATCAATTATGCGCTGTGGCGGGGGCTGATCTGACAGTGGTTGCGTTGGACCTTGAGCGTCCCACAGGGGATTTCACCCAAGGCCCTGCGATGTCCGAGGCCGAGACCTTGTCCGCACTTCGTCGCGGAGCAGAGGCGGTGGACCCCTCTGCTGACGTCTTGATCCTGGGCGAGATGGGCATTGGGAATTCGACAGTTGCGGCGGCCCTTGGGCTTGCCGTGTGCGGCGGAGAGGCCGCATCCTGGGTGGGTGCGGGCACCGGAGCTGATGCGGCAGGGATTGCCCACAAGGCCGACGTTGTCACCAAGGCGGTGTCGTTGCACCGTGATGCCACCGGCATGGGGGTTCTTGCGGCGCTGGGGGGACGCGAACAGGCGGCCATCTGTGGCGCTGTTCTGGCGGCGCGTGCCGCACGGATTCCGGTTATTCTGGACGGGTTTATTTGTACCGCAGCGGTTGCGCCGCTGCACGGAACTGACCCTGCGTTTCTGGATCATTGTATTGTAGGCCATGCTTCTCGCGAACCTGGCCATACGCGTTTGTGCGAGGCCCTGGGCAAAGATCCGGTGTTGCGGATGGACATGGCTCTGGGCGAAGGGTCCGGTGCGGCTCTTGCCCTGAACATCCTGCGCAGCGCGCTTGCGTGTCACAATGGAATGGCAACCTTTGCCGAGGCTGGTGTGGCGGGCGGATGAGCCCGTTTCGTCGGCGCCTTGCGGACATACAGGTGGCAGTGTTGTTTCTAACGCGCTTGCCTACGGGATCTGTATCGTCGCCGGTGCCGACATTGGCAAATGCGGCATGGGCCTACCCGCTTGTGGGGCTTGTAACAGGGTGTGCGGTGTGGGGTGTGTTGGTCCTGACATCAGGCCTGCACCCGACACTCAGCGCTATCTTGGCTGTGTCCGCTCTGGTCATGCTGACTGGGGCCCTGCACCATGACGGTCTGGCCGATTGTGCTGATGGTCTTGGTGGTGGGCGGGACCGTGCGCATGTGCTCGAGATCATGCGCGACAGCCGGATTGGCAGCTATGGTGTGGTCGCAATTGTTCTGGTGTTGGCGTTACAGGTCGCCTCTTTGTCGGTCGTCACTTTGTCGTTATTGCCGCTTTTGCTCGTCGCTGTTGGCAGCCGATTGATTATGGTGGCTGTTCTCGTGGCGCTGCCCCCTGCGCGTGCAGACGGCCTTGGTCAATCCGCTGCGGTAGGCCGGGCTGCGCTGCTACCGGGGATCATTATCTGGCTACTGTTGATATCGGTCAGTGACGCACCCCTTTGGGTTTTTGCGGCGATGTGCCTGCCGGTTGTGTGGTTGGTACACCGCGCTTACCGGCGCATCCAAGGCCAGACAGGCGATGTCCTGGGGGCCAGCCAAATCCTTGCAGAGACGGCCGGTTGGATTGCCTTGACGCTCTGAGCACGCCCGACCCTGAGAGCGCGAAACGTTATCCGCCGCGATGTGTAAAGCTGTCGCGCCGGAAGGAATAAAGCGCATTGGGATCCACCGCGACGTCGACCACTGCCGGTTTGCCGCAGGCTAAGGCCGCCTCGACCGCGGGACCAACATCCCCGAGCCGATCGGCGCAAAAGCCTTTGGCGCCATAAAGGTCAGCAAGTTTGTCATAGGGCGGGTTGCGAATGTCGGCCCCGATATAGCGCCCGTTAAAGAAATCCCGTTGATAGGCTTTTTCTGCGCCCCAACACTGGTTATTCATCACCACGGTGACAGTGTTGATCCCATAGTCTACAGCTGTCGCCAATTCCGAGGCGGTCATGCCAAAGCCGCCATCCCCCATGAGGCTGATGACCGGCCTGTCAGGACGCGCACATTTCACACCCAGTCCGCAGGCAAAGCTGAACCCGACCAATCCAAAATCAAGCGGTGTAAAAAGGCTCCCCGTCTGATGGTACTCCAGCGCATCCGTGGCCTGTAGGCACAAAGTTCCTGCGTCCATTGTAACGGCAGCATTTTTCGGAATGACCCGCCGCAGAGCTTGAAACAACCCCGAAGGTTGCGTCGGGTGCGTGGTTATGGCCTCTGCATCGCGTTGGGCAAGACGGGCCCGGTGATCAGATTGAAAGCCGGCGACCCAGGCATCTGCGCGGGCCCGATCCTTGTGCATTTCAAGGGCAGTTACCAATTGTCCGGCGACCTGTGCCGCATCGGCCCAGATCCCAAGGCTGATGGGAAAATGACGACCAAGTGCAGTGGGTTCGATCTCGACCTGAATAATCTCGGCGTCCCGGTTCAGATTGTCGTAACTATAAAAAGTGGCATTGAAGCCGAGCCGGGTTCCAAGGGCAAGGATCACGTCTGCTTCGCGCACCAACCGCGAGGCGACGGGGTTTCCGCGTGGGCCCATTTGCCCCGCATTCAAAGGGTGCCCGAACGGCACGGCATCCCCATGCCCGGGCGAGGTTACCATCGGAGCATGCAGGGTCTCGGCCAGTCTACAGGCGACATCTGATTCAAAGGTCGATTTAAGTCCACCGCCCACCACGATGACCGGACGCGTGGCCTTTGCCAGCATTTTGGCAGCCTGCCCGATCTGGTCGCTTGCGCCAGCGGGTGTGCTATGCGCGCGGGTGTGCATGGGGTCTGACATGGACGGCTGATCCGTCTGCGCAGCCAGAACGTTACGCGGCATGTTGACCAGCACGGGTCCTCGGCGTGGCGACATGGCATGGCGGAACCCCTCGGCCATGATCTCGGTCACACGGTCGGCTGATGGCACGGTCCATGTCTTTTTGGTAACAGGGGTAAACAACGCCTGTTGGTCCACCTCTTGAAAGGCATCGCGATAGACATGTCCCTGTGCCAGCATCCCGGCAAGCGCAACCACCGGCGAAAATGCTGCTTTGGCCTGACCAAGCCCGGTGACAAGGTTTGTGGCGCCCGGTCCATTTTGTCCGGCCAGAACAACTCCGGCCTTGCCGCTGGCACGAGCGAACCCATCCGCCATATGCGTACCGGTGCGTTCATCGCGTACCCCGATAAACCGGATCTCGGGTGCATCGTACAAGGCATCGAATAATTCCATCGTGGCCGACCCGATCAGGCCAAAAACATGGGTGGTTTTTTCGGCCTTCAAAGCCTCAACCGCGGCTTGTCCACCAGACATTGGGATCACGTTGAAACCTTTCCAAGAAAATTTGCGAGGGGAACGCCAAAGCTGTCGGGATCTTCCATCAGTCCCAGATGCTGAAGCCTAGGTACGATAAGACAGGTCGCGCCGGGGATCTCTGCGGCGATGGCGCGGGCATGTTCCGGGGTGCTGCCGGTATCATTTTCGCACGTCATTATCAGCGCAGGCACAGATATGGCAGGCTTTGGCGCGATCAGTTCCCGGACACCGTGGGCTAGGACCCAGGCGGTCTGGGCATAACTTTCGGGATCTACGCCTTGGCGCCAGTGGGTCACCTGCGCGGGACCGGCGCCAGTTGCCAGATATTCGGGGGTAAACCAGCGTTTCAATGCATCAGGCAGGGTTGACAGACCACCGGCACTGCGCACCTGCGCTGCGCGGGCTTCGACTTGGGCCTGTCCGTGATGCCCGCGATCATGAGGAGAGTTCAGGATCGCCAATGACTGCACCCGATCCGGATAGTCGATCGCAAAACGTCGGTTGATCATACCGCCTATAGAAAAGCCCACGATATGCGCCCGATCTGCGCCAATCGAATCCATCAGCCGGGCCACCTGCCTCGCGAAAAGTGACAACGTGGCTGTCTCGGGCACCGGATTGCTGTCGCCATGTCCATATAGATCGTAGCAAATTACGCGGTAATTGCGCAAAAAGGGGTACAGTGGGTCCCAGATCCTACGCGCCAGCCCCAAGCCATGGATCAACACCACGACAGGAGCTGTATCAGGGCCGGTGACCTGAAAGACAGTGCCGTCAGACGCCTGCAGGATTGTCGACATCACGGCCCATTTCCCTCAGGTCATCGTAGCGGTTGCCAATCCGGTGATTGGGGTGCCCGCCCACAGAAGCCCCGATCGCAATAATGATTTCGTCGGCGGCGGGGGCGTCAGGAACGACTGTGTGAATGGTCTGATAATGCGACCGCTGCCCCGCGTCGTCTTTGTGCATCAAGGGGATGATCAAGGGCGTGCCTGCTCCGCCACGCGTATTTGCAAAGGCAAGGTAGCTTTTCATTCCCACCGCCTCGCGGAATTGATTGCCGAAATGCAACGTATGGGTCAGCCCCTGTCCATGCTCTTGTTCGCCGCCCATGCCCACCACACTGGCTTTGCCACACCCTTCCAGTGCGTCTCCCGTCTCTTTCAGGATCATACCAGTCAACAGCCGCCCTAGGTCAGGGGCGATTTCATGTATTTCAGGGCGCAGATTGTCGACATAGCCACGTCCGAACCACGGATTTCGGATAATTGCCAATGCGCACACCAGCTTGGTTGGAGTAGGCACGGCACTGCCGCCCTCTTCGAATGTCGTTTGCACCTGAATTAGGGTTCTGCGCACCACTGAGCTGGCGAAAGAAGGGACCATCAGGTGAACTCCGGCATGACGCGATCAATGAACATTTGCAGACTGCGCTTTTGTTGTTCGAAACCCAGCCCCATCGAGGCATAGTAGATAAAACTATCTACGCCCAACTTTCTGTAAGCATTCAGCTTTTCAACAACCTGATCTGGGCTGCCGAACATCAGATTGGATTCGAGCATCGCCGGATCCACGCGAACATTGCCATCTAGGCTGTCCAAGGGCACCTTTTCAGGAAAGCCATTCACGACGGCGCCTTTCTGCATCATTAGGTTGCCAAACATGGCCAGAGCACCGCGCAGTGAATCCATGGCAGCCTGCCGGTCTCGGGCATTTTCATACAAACAGGTATGACGCATCATCGCGAAACGCCCAGCCCAAGGACGACCACACCTCGCCTTGGCGTCAGACAAACGGTCGCGGTAGGCGACGGCTTCGGACATTGGCAGGGTCAGAGGCCAGCACATCAGATTTGCGCCCTGTTCGACGGCAAAATCGAAACTGGTCGGCGACCGCGCAGCGACCCACATCGGGACGTTGTCTTGCAAGGGTTTCGGGCAGGCGGTGGCAGCCGGGAACTGCCAACACGGACCATCATGGGCCACATCACCCTTCCAAAGTGCGCGGATCAGGGGCAGTGCTTCTTGCATGTATTTATGTCCATCCTCGCGCAGCAGTCCGGGATGCATCCGGTCGAATTCCCGTTGATACGCGCCAGAGCCGATGCCCAGTTCCAGCCGTCCCCCCGAGATCAGGTCCAGCATTCCAGCTTCACCTGCCAGTCCGATAGGGTGCCAGTACGCCGTGTTTGCCACGCCCACACCCAAGCGGATATTGCGTGTATGTTCCGCCCACCACGTCAAAATCTGAAATGGATTGGGGGCGATTGTCATTTCAAGCGCGTGATGTTCCGCAGCCCAGGCGATTTCAAAACCGGCAGCGTCGGCCATTTGCACCATGCAAAGCGTGTGGTCCCTGACCGCTATCATATCGGTACTGCCGTCCATGCGTTCCAGATTTATGGCCAGATGAAATTTCATATTGGTCACCGTGGTTTAAACGGGTTGGCGAGAGGCGCGTCCGACATATTCATCCAAACGGTTTTCGGACGGGTGTAATCATAGACGGCCTGTAGTCCTGCCTCGCGCCCGTAGCCCGACATCTTTTGCCCGCCAAAAGCGGCAATGGGACTGATCGCACGGTAGGTGTTGACCCAAACGATGCCGGCTTTGACATTCTGGCTCATCCTCAGGCTGCGTGCGCTGTCACGGGTGAAAATCCCCGCGGCCAGTCCATGGCGCGTGTCATTGGCCAATGCCAGCGCATGGGCTTCATCGCGGAACCGCTGGACGGCAAGAACCGGTCCGAAAAGCTCTGTATCCACAATGGTCATATCTTGCCGAGGACACTCAATGATTGTCGGAACATAAAACTGGCCGGGCATGTCGGGACGGTTGCCGCCGGTCAGCAGTCGGCCGCCTTCTTCAAGCGCCAGTGCGACCTGTGTTTGGATATGCTCTAGTTGTCCAGTTGTGCACAGCGGTCCCATTTCAGTTTGGTCATCCTGCGGATCGCCAATCTTGATCCCCCGCGCGATTGACACCAGACGCTCTAAAAAGGCGTCGGCAATCCCGTCTTGTAGGTATAGCCGTGATCCGGCAACACAGGATTGTCCAGAGGCACCAAAAATCCCCGCCACGCAGCCATTCACCGCGCTGTCGAGATCGGCATCATCAAAAACGATAAAGGGTGATTTTCCGCCCAACTCCAATGAAACTTCGGCAAAATTCTCTGCTGAATTGCGGATTATGTGGCGGGCCGACGTCGGTCCGCCCGTAAAGGCGATGCGGGCAATGCCGTGATGCGTGGTCAACGCGCGTCCACAGGGCTCGGCGTGGCCCGTAACAATATTAACAACGCCATCAGGAATGCCGGCCTGAGAGACCAGTCGACCAAATTCAATCAGCGGGGCGGGAGCGTGCTCACTGGCTTTGAGCACAATTGTATTGCCGGCGGCAAGGGCGGGGCCAATTTTGACCGCGCTCAGAAATAATTGCGAATTCCACGGGATCACTGCCGCGATGACACCAAGCGGTTCGCGGTGGGTAAAGGCGAACATGTCGGGCTTGTCGATGGGCAGCGTTTCGCCTTGGATTTTATCGGCGG
Source organism: Pseudoprimorskyibacter sp. (assembly GCA_029251265.1). Lineage (GTDB taxonomy): Bacteria > Pseudomonadota > Alphaproteobacteria > Rhodobacterales > Rhodobacteraceae > JAQXDR01. Next base: position 81,322 of record JAQXDR010000129.1, read on the forward strand.
AACCCGCGTAATAATGAAGATATTCGGCTATATACGTCGCCTGCCATGCCGTTTCTTTGTACATCTTGCCGGTGTCGCGCGTTTCGATCCGACCCAGTCGTTCCGAATTCTCAGCCAGCAAATCGCCCAGCCTTCGCAGACATTTCCCACGTGCAGTGGCGGTCATTTCCCCCCACTCGCCATTCAACGCCGTCTGCGCGGCAGCAACGGCGGCATTGATATCAGTTACGGTGGCTTCGGCAAAGGTCGCCCAGACCTCGCCCGTGGTGGGATCACGACTGTCAAAGGTTTTGCCGTCGCTTGCAGGCGTTTCACTGCCCCCAATCAACATGCCGTACTGTTCGGACATCCGTTATCTCCTTGACCTGCCACTGTTCGGGTCGTCGATGTTTGAACGATAGACCAGCAAGATTATTTTTGATAACGAATGTTTTTGCACAATAAATGCGGAATAGTCGAATTAAGTCATGCAGATTGTCGCGTTACGAACGTTTTTGGCCATTGTAGAGACGGGCAGTCTGGTGCGCGCGGCTGATGCAATGCACGTTAGTCAGTCTACCGTCACGGCCCGGTTGAAATCGTTAGAGGATGCTTTGGGGCAGCCCTTGATCCGGCGGCGCAAATCCGGTGCACAGCTGACGCCAGCAGGCGAACGTCTGAGACGCTATGCATCGACAATCTCCGATTTGTGGCAGCAGGCCCGGCAAGAAGCCGCGCTTCCCGACGGATTTCGTGCCGTTTGCAATATTGCGTGTGAAGAAGACCTTTGGCCGGGTCTTGGGCAGAGGCTGTATCGATTGGT
>JAQXDR010000135.1 GCA_029251265.1 Pseudoprimorskyibacter sp.
CTTCTGACCCTGTTGATTTAGACTTAACAAGTATTAAGTCATTCAGCTGGCAAGTAGGTGGTTCTACTGGTGATGAAGGTACTTTAATGGTTGATAATGTTGCTTGTATCGGCGCAACAGCTCCTTCTGATGCTAACTTTGAAGGTAGCACTGGCGATAGCGATGGTGACGGCATCAATGATGGCGTTGACAATTGTCCAGAGATCGCTAACTCAGGTCAGTGGGATAGAGATAATGACGACTTAGGTAATGAGTGTGATTCTGACATCGATGGTGACGGTTTCGGTGTCAGTATTGTGGTTGTCCGTGACCTCGATGGTAAAGACGTCCTGCACTGTGGTACCACCGTCTAGGTTCTGAACTGCAGCCGAGGCGTTGTTCAGATTGTACGTCCAGGTGCCATTCGCATCGATCGACAAGGTCCCGTAGAAGCCTACACCGCCGCCCTGCACAGACCAGGTTTCCGGATCCGCCACATCGACGTCGCTGGCGTTAAAGTCACCAGTGTCGCTGGCTGCGCCGTCTTCGGCCACGCCGCCGGAGGTGGATCCGCCGCCGTCGATCGAGATTGCGTCCTGATCACCGGTCACGTTGATGGTCACCGTCGTGGTGTCCGTGCCGCCATTACCGTCAGACACTCCGATGGAGAACACGTCCGTCACGGGCGGACCGTCCGACAGGCTATCGACTAATAAGGCGTCCATGACATAGGTCCACACGCCGGTCGCCTGATTGGTAAAGGTCAGCGTACCGTAGGTGCCCACGTCAGAGGCACCGCCATCGACGGTCCAGGTGTGGGTGGTGTCAGAGGCATCCACATCCGTGACGTCAAAGTCGCCGCCGCCCGCACCATCCACGGTCTCTTCGACGTCGGTGTCAAAGCCGACCGGTGCGACAATCGTCGGGGCATCATTCACACCCTGCACCGTGACCGTCATGTCCGTGTCCACGGTCGCGCCCTGCGCATCCGTAGCCCGCACTGTGATCACAACATCCGTGCTGTCGCCTGCGTCCAGAGCATCGTGCAGACCAGCTGCGTTGTAGGTCAGGTCAGTACCGCCGACAGAGGCCCCGGCCACACCACCAACAATCGAGTATGTCAAATTGTTTCCGTTATTCTCGTCGTCCAGGTCACCACCCAGTGCCGACAGGTCGATCGTCGAAGAACTGTCTTCGTTGATCGTGTCCGAACCCGCCGCGAGTGTCGGATCGTCATTCACACCAGTCAGTTCGAAGGTCATGGTCTGATCGACAAATGCACCATGCTGATCGGTCGCACGTACCACGACATCGACATCAAGCGATTCACCGTCATTCAGGTCGTCATAGTGGGTGGCCGGCTCGATCTCGAGCGAGGTGCCGACGCCCCCGATGCTGACGCCATCCACCGCACCAATAATGGTATAGGTCAGGCTGCTGCCATCGTCGTCATTGTCAACGTCATTCCCAAAAGCGGACAGGTTAATCGACGCCGGGGTCTCTTCGTCCGTGGCGACATTGCCAGCAGCAAGGGTCGGGTCGTCGTTTTCGCCTTCGATGTGAACGGTGATCACCTGGCTGATCTGGTCATCGCCGGCAGCGTCGGCACCTCCGTCCGAGGTCACATAGACGGTGATCGTATCGGTCACCGCCGGTGCACCTTCAGCCAACGCTTGATAGGCCGCGCCGCTCAGCGTATAGTTCCAGTTAGCAGACGAGTCAGTCGCATCATGCAACGTATGCGTCCCGTTAGCGATGTCCGTTATCGACCAGGTGCCATACGTTCCAGCCGCGGTGACAATAGCGGTGTCCCCGCTGTCAAACGACCAAGTGTGGTCATCCGAACTGTCCGTATCGGTGATCGACATGTTGCGGGTCGCGACGCTGCCGTCGCCTTTGACCGCAGCGCCCGAGTTATCGAAATCCGAGCCTATGTCAAAGGTATGGGTGTCGTTGCGACCTGTGACGGTGATCGTCACGGTGGCCGTGTCTTCGTCGCCGTTCACGGCGTGCGACGCGTCCCGCACCGTGTAAGTAAAGGTTTCCTCAGCGGTTTCGCCCTGCGCCAGCGCTTCCCACTGGTCGTTCACATTGTAGCTAAAGCGACCGTAATCAATAAAGCTCTGAGGGTTTAGTTCCGAGCCAATAAAGATTTCATCGCCGCTACCATCTAGAGTGATAATGTCACCCCGAACGCCAGCGATATCCATCGACATCGACAAAACCCAATCTTCGATATCGTCGTTTTCCAACACTGATGTGTCAAAAGTAAAGTCTGCCGTTTCGTCTTCGTCAATTACCACATTGCCAAGGCTGACATTCAGGTCATCGTCGGTCAGCACGACTTCGTTATTATAAACGGCAACGTTGTCGAAAAACTTGCGAGTGGTGTCTGTTAGATCGTCATGATTGGTCCGGTCTGCCGGATCGATATCATCATAATCCCCGGCAACACCAAAGGAGCCGCCACCGTTATCGGTCGTATCAACCTCGATTTCCAGATGCTCAAAACCGCTCAGGTTCAGGTCCCAGTTCTGCAGGTCCAATTCATCATCGTCTTTTTCGCCATCATGGTCTTCGCTGCGGACGTCATCTTTGTCGGACAGATAACCCAAGCGGTCCTCTTGCAGATCTGTCGAGAACCACGTGTCCTGAGTGACGTACCAGCGGATGGTGTCGATGCCATGGTCACCTTCGTAGACATCGCTATCGTTTACTTCATGATCGAGGTCGTGAAGGAACAGGTCGTCATGTTGTTCCCCATCGATGAAATCGTCACCGAGGTGGCCTTTGAGCGTGTCGTCGCCCTTGCCCCCTAGAATGTGGTCATCACCTTGGCCGCCGTGGATGTAGTCATGCCCCTTGTGGCCGTCAATTTCGTCATCTCCGCCTTCGCCATAGATCGTGTCGGCCCCATGGCCGCCTTTGATGTCGTCGTCACCACCAAATGCACCATCTACGTCGAAACCGTTGAAAAAATCACCATCGCCGTAAATCAGGTCGTCGTTTTTACCGCCAAAGAAGCGATCATCGCCACTACCGCCGTAGAGGGTATCTTCGCCAGAGTTGCCGCGGAGCGTGTCATCGTCGCTCTCGCCGCTGAGCATATCGTTACCGTCTTTGCCTTTCAGGTCGTCTTCGCCGGTGCCACCAGTCAGCGAGTCGTTACCAACCCCACCGTCCAGTTTGTCATCCCCGTCGTCACCATTGAGGTCGTCGTCACCTTCTTCGCCCATGATGCGGTCGTTGCCAGCACCGCCCCAGATGGAGTCATTGCCTTCTCCGCCGTAAATGAGGTCTTTTTTATCATCTAAAAGGGGGCCACCACTGCTGCCGCCATAGATAATATCGTTGCCATCGCCGCCATAGATTTTGTCAGACCCCAAACCACCATTCAGGAAATCATTGCCTGCGCCACCAATCACACGGTCTTTATCCTCGCCACCGTCGATGGTGTCGTTGTCGTCACCACCGTAAAGCTTGTCCTTACCATCTCCACCAGACAGGCTATCGTCACCTGCGCCGCCAAGAACTTTATCGCTACCTTCGCCCGCGATGACCGTATCGTTCCCGTCACCAGCGACCACGTCATCATTGCCGTCTCCGGCGTCTATGTTGTCGTTGCCGCCCAGCCCGGAAATATCATCGTTGCCTTCTAGAGCCTCGATTACGTCTGCATCCACCGTCCCGATAATATCGTCACGACCATCGGTCGTTGGCGGATTGCTGTTCGCATTGAAAGTAGCCATTTCGGTCGCACCTTGTTTGAAAGACCCCAAACCCAGCGGACACCAACCACTGACACATTAGCGTCTAAGATTTCCCACAATATCTCCCAATATACATGGCAAAAATAAGGCCAAATGGCAATTTTAATGATGTAACATGTGGATCAAAACTCTGTGAAGCCACATAAGCCTCTGAAAAATATATATTTGATAAAGACTCAACTTTGACCATTTTCAACGACAGTTTGAGCCACAATGTTGTGATATGTCAGCTTTGACACCCACCCGCAGACATAAAACGAATCAAATTCAGCACAGCCCAGAGCGGAAAAAGGGGCTCAGATAGTCTTTTTTTAGCTCAAAAGGATATATTAGTATCCCAATGCGCATCCGTCCTTACGGGGATCAGAGGCACCAACCAAAACGCCATCGTCGCGGATTTCGATTGCCTGCGCCCCACCAATGGCTTCGTCTGGAATAACGACCTTATGGCCTTTGTCCGAAAGATCTGCGCGCACCTTTTCCGAATAACCCCGTTCAACCTTGAGAATATCATTTTCGGCAAATACACGCGGCGCATCCAAAGCCGCCTGAAGCGGTATTCCGTAATCAACAAGGGACGTAATAACCCGTGCGTGGCCTGCAGGCTGATATTGTCCTCCCATCACGCCAAAGGGCATTATTATCTTTCCTTCACGCGCGAGCATACCCGGAATGATCGTGTGCATGGGGCGTTTCCCCCCCTGCATCTCGTTGGGATGGCCTTGCTCAAGGGAAAAACCAGCCCCGCGGTTTTGCAGTAAGATTCCAAACTTTTCAGAGGCTATTCCGGATCCAAAGCCATGGAAAATGGAATAGATCAAAGACACCGCCATCCGGTCTTTATCAACGACCGTAATGTAGATTGTATCGCGATGGACAGCCTCAGCCACCTTGGCAACACCTTGCAGAGCACGCGCGGGATCAATCAATAACGCTAGTTTTGCTGCGGTTTCGGGCGCCGTCATGTAATCCAGCTTTGTCATGGTATCGGCATCTGAAAGAAACCGGTTACGTGCATCATATGCCAGTTTTGTTGCCTCAGCTTCGATATGCGCGCGTTCTGCGCCCCATGGATCCATGGATGACAGGTCGAAATGGGAAAGAATGTTTAGCAATAAAAGAGCTGTGGCGCCCTGCCCGTTGGGCGGATGCTCTATCAGATCATAGCCTTTGTAGGGCCCACTGATGGGCTGCGTCGGAGTTGGACTGTTTGCAGCGAAATCCTCAGATGTGTGTTGACCACCAAGCGCGTTTAAGGCGGCAAGCATATCTTCGGCGACCTCACCTGTGTAGAAAGCATCGCGTCCATGTCGCGCAATTCGCCGCAGAACTTCGGCTTGTCCTGACAAGGCAAAACGCGCACCAACCTCGGGCGCTTGACCTTTTGCAAGGTACCACTCTCGTGCCGCCCCCTTCAGGACCTTGGCATTTGCAGTCCAATCGAATGCGACCCGCGGCGCGACAGGCACGCCGTCGTCAAAGTAGCGGATCGCAGGCGCAAGGCTGTCTGCCAACCCCAGCTTGCCCCAAGTGCCCGACATATGACAAAAGCCGTCGATCGCACCGGGAATGGTGACGGCTTCTGGGCCATAAACCGGAACAACACCGTGCCCCTGATCGCGCATCATGGCGGCATCAGCAGCCTTCGGCGCGCGTCCCGATGCATTCAGAGCGACCACATCATGGCTGGCCACCGGTTTGATCAAAGCAAAGCAATCACCTCCGATTCCAGTCATCTGGGGCTCGCACACGCCGAGCAGAACCGCCCCGGCAATGGCCGCATCCATCGCATTGCCCCCGCGCTGAAGGATCTCAACCGCGGCCTGCGCCGCCAAAGGATGAGAGGTTGCGCACATACCGTTTGTCGCAAAAACAGCAGATCGCCCCGGAAGGTGAAAATCACGCATTTACAGCACCGCCTGTGTGGAATTTTATAATCTGAGCACAAGCGTATAGAGACTGTAGGCAAGGTCAATGGTAGTCTGACTGTGGCCCCGGCACCGGGTCGCGTGAGGTGGGGGCTGTTGACGCCCAGTGCCGGGATAAGCTGTAGTAGCCTTGCGCCACTGTATGCTCCGGAAATTTGGCGCAAATGAGGAACACTTACGGCGAATCCGTAACAATGTGCCGGCACATCCAAGTCGGTTCCGTCGATTTTTAATTAACTATTCTTAAAGATATTTTCATCACTTTCGCTGATATGGGATCAACAGCCTTCACCGTTGCATTCGAAGGCGCCGAAGCGCGTGCCGTCGAAGTGCAGTGCGCCATTACTGCAGGATTGCCCGGTTTTGCAATCGTTGGGCTACCGGACAAGGCGGTCTCTGAGGCCCGTGACAGGGTCCGCAGCGCGCTGACATCGTTGTCTGTAGCAATGCCATCGCGACGCATTACAGTGAACTTGTCCCCTGCGGATTTGCCGAAAGAAGGATCACATTTCGATTTACCAATAGCATTGGCGCTTTTGGCGGCAATTGGCGCGCTTCCTGCGGACAAAGTCAACAATAGCGTCGCAATCGGAGAATTGGCACTGGATGGCACCCTTAGCGCAGTTTCGGGGGCCCTGCCGGCTGCCGTGACAGCGACAGAGCTGGGGAAAACGCTAATCTGCCCCCGTTCTTCCGGCGCAGAGGCTGCCTGGGCTGGTTCGGATAACGTCATTGGCGCCACCAGTCTGCTGGACGTGATGCGACATTTTACCGGCCAGCATCCGTTGCCCCCGAGTCAACCCAAAAACATTGAGCAGAGATCACGCGGGCCTGAATTGCGCGATGTCCGTGGCCAAGAGCGGGCAAAACGCGCTTTGGAAATTGCGGCGGCGGGGCGACACCACCTTTTGATGGTGGGCACGCCCGGCTCTGGTAAATCCATGCTGGCCGCCCGCTTGCCCGGTTTAATGCCTTTGATGGATGCTCACGAAGCGTTAGAGACTTCGATGATTCATTCTGTCGCCGGACTGCTGGGAACAAACGGCTTGACCGTCACGAGACCTTTTCGGGATCCGCACCATACCGCCTCAGTCGCAGCCTTGGTAGGTGGTGGGCGCGGCGCACGTCCCGGCGAAATAAGCCTTGCACATAATGGTGTTCTGTTTCTGGATGAGCTTCCGGAATTTCCACGCACCGCGTTAGAGACCCTACGCCAACCTATCGAAACCGGACATGTGATGGTGTCGCGCGCCAATGCTCACGTCACCTATCCAAGCCGGTTTTTACTGGTCGCCGCAGCCAATCCCTGCCGGTGTGGATACCTGAGCGAAGCAGACCGCGCCTGTTCACGTGCACCGGTCTGCGGCGAAGACTACATGGCAAAAATATCCGGGCCCCTTATGGACAGATTTGATTTGCGCCTAGAAGTCCCACCAGTAGCATTACAGGACATGGAGCTTCCACCATCGGGACCCACCTCGGCCGAAGTAGCGCTGCGCGTTTCAAAAGCTCGCCAAGTGCAAAAAAGCCGATATAAAGACGCGCCAGACGTCCAAACAAACGCGGACGCCAGCGGCGATCTGTTGTCCGAAGTCGCTGAGTTGGGTCCGGATGGCAAAAGCCTATTGTTGCGCGCCGGAACAAAATTCGGTCTGTCTGCCCGAGGCTATCACCGTGTTTTGCGCGTCGCCCGAACGATCGCAGATCTCGCAGGGTCGGATCGGATCGAACAGCCTCATCTTGCAGAAGCAATAGGATTCAGGCTGGTGCCACCGCGCAAACGCACTTAGCCTTGTCGCCGCTGTGCGATAGCATCCCAAATTTTCCCTGCAACGTTAATCTTATCAAAGCGTTCCAATTCCTGAATGCCAGTGGGCGACGTCACATTAATTTCGGTCAGCCGATCCCCAATCACATCAATCCCGACAAAAACCTGCCCCTTTTCGCGCAACAATGGGCCTATTTCTGCACATATCTCCAGATCCCGGTCACTAAGATCAATCTTTTCCGGACGCCCGCCTACATGCATGTTCGACCGGGTTTCACCGACGGCGGGGACCCTGTTGATGGCGCCGACTGCCTCTCCATCGACAAGAATAACGCGTTTGTCGCCATTGACGACTGCTGGCAAAAATTTCTGAACGATGAGCGGTTCGCGGGAAAACCCTGTGAACAATTCATACAAAGAGCTGAGGTTGCTGTCGTCGGGTTTAAGCCGAAAAACCCCGGCACCACCATTGCCATAAAGCGGCTTAACAATCACGTCGCCATGACGATCTCGAAAACTGCGGATTGTCTCAAGATCGCGTGCTATCGCCGTGGGTGGCGTGAGAGTGGGAAAATCCAAAACCAGAAGCTTTTCGGGATAATTGCGAACCCAGAATGGATTATTCACAACGAGGGTCGTTGCTGCCAATCGATCCAACAAATGCGTGGTTGTAATATAGAACATGTCAAACGGGGGGTCCTGGCGCAACCAAACAACATCGAACTGTGCCAGATCGACCTCGCGCTCCGGTCCCAGACTGGCGTGATCTCCTGCAACACGCTGAACAGAAAGATCATGCCCCCGCGCGATAATCCGCCCTTCGTCATAGGCCAGTTTTTCAGGCGTATAGTAGAACAACGAATATCCCCGCGCCTGCGCTTCCTCTGCAAGACGGAATGTGCTGTCTGCGTTGATATCAATGGGACCAATCGGGTCCATCTGAAATGCGATTTTCATTGCTGTTGCCCCTGTCGGTTACCTTTTTGTAGATGGCCCATCAACCGAACGGGTTCAACAGGTAAGCCGGATCATAGGATTCATCACCTGATCTTATCCGTGATCTCAGCAAAAAACGGGCAAATCATTTAGTCAATCACCGTAAAACGCGTTTTTTAGAACCTCAACCTGACCAACTTTGTCGACCAAGGCCACATCGAAACGCGACGGGGTCAAGGTCCCCATAGGCTGAGTACCGAGGTATTCGCCAGCCGCAACAATGATTCGGGTTATTTGACGACGAGACAAGGATTGAGCTGCGTGATAAAAGCTTTGACTTTTTTTGACTTCGACAAACACCAGTTCGCCACCATCTTGGACAATCAGGTCGATTTCTCCACCCTTTCCACGCCAGCGCATTTGATCAATGTGACAGCCCTGCCGCGAATACCAATGCGCCACGGATTGTTCTGCCGCTGCTCCCGCGTGGTAGTTGGTTACAGAACGCAGGCTGTTTGCACTAGTCATCGTTGTTCATCCTCATGGCGATTTGGTAGACTTGCCTGCGTGGCAGACCAAAAGCATTGGACACAATCGTTGCCGCGTCTTTTACCGTATGTGACGTCAACGCGTTTCTTAGCGCGCTCTCCATTTCTAATTCGTTAACAGCCTCTATTTCCCCACGTTCAATAAGCAATACGATTTCACCTCTAGGCGGTGAATCTGCGCAACGTTCTGCGAGCGACTTTAGTCCTCCCCGCAAACATTCTTCAAATTTCTTGGTCAATTCACGGCATATAGCTGCAGGGCGGTCGCCTAACACGTCGGCAGCATCCGCCAGTGTGGCCGCGACACGCTTGGGGCTTTCGTACAAGACCAGTGTCGCCGGAATTTGACGCAATTCAGTCAGGGCCGTTCGGCGCGCAGTCGATGCATTCGGCAAAAAACCTGCAAATAAAAGCCGATCTGACGGCAACCCGGCAACTGTTACCGCCGCCGCAAGAGCAGTCGCACCGGGCGCGGTTGTGACATTGTATCCCTCAACTATAGCGCTGCGCACAAGATCAAAGCCGGGGTCTGCTATCATGGGTGTTCCCGCATCAGACGCATAAGCCACTGACTGACCACTCTGCAAAGCATGCAAAAGCCGAGGACGCGCACGGGCGCCGTTGTGATCGTGATAGGCAACCAAAGGACGATCACCGATTGGAATATTATGGATTTGCAAAAGACGCCGCAGACTGCGCGTGTCCTCTGCGGCCAAAACATCAGCAGAGGCCAATACGTCCAAAGCGCGCAATGTAATATCACGCGCATTCCCTATAGGTGTGGCAACCATGTACAAACCCGCAGGCAATACATCAGTATGAGGTTTCATGGCTGGCGTCCTTTGTCACGGCAGGTATGATCGCGCCCAACAACCTTATAGCACCGCAGTCAGGGAGCTCTGCCATGTTCGCCAATCTTGCACGCGCCCGCAAGCCCATCTCGCGATTGGTCGTCTTTACGGCGGCCCTTTTGCTCGCAGCTTGCGACGATCAGTTATTTGGCCAATTGGGCCAAGGCCCTACTGTCAATCCATCCAAACCTGTCAAGGTGGGTTTATTGCTGCCGCAAAGTGATGAGGCGGCCGCGCCCATAGCGCAAAGCCTAGAAAACGCGGCGCGTCTTGCCATTGCTGATCTTGCAGGCGTCACAATAGAGCTTTCTGTCTATGATACAGCCGGCATCCCCGAGACCGCTGCAGAAGCCGCCCAGGCGGCAGCAGATGACGGCGCTCAGATCATCCTTGGCCCACTGTTTGCCGAAAGCGCAAATGCGGCGGGTCGCGCCGTGGCTGACGAGGGTCTGAACGTCCTGAGCTTTTCGAATAATACGTCCATTGCCGGTGGAAATGTCTTTGTACTCGGACCAACCTTTGCAAACACGGCGGAACGGTTGCTGGGGTTTGCCGCAGCACAGTCCCGTGGTGAAACATTGATCCTTCACCCGGAAGGCGTCGTAGGCCAATTCAGTGCTGACGCAATCCGGGCCGCAGCATCGGGCGCCGGCGCCCGGGTCACCGGAGCGCTCGCCTATCCAGAAACCGTAGAGGGCGTTGCAGAAACGGCGCAAATTGTAGATCAGCGAATCCTCGAAACAGGCGCTACCAGCCTTTTCATCACGACAGATGCAAGCAATGGCGCGATGCCGTTATTTTTACAGCTGCTCCCTGAAAATGGCCTCGACCCAAGTGAAATCCAGATCATTGGACTGACCCAGTGGAATGTACGCCCGGACCTTTATACCTATCCCGGCGCTCAGAACGGGTGGTTTGCTTTGCCGGATCAAGCTGCGTCCGGTGCATTCGACACGCGATATACACAGGCATACGACTCCGGCCCGCATCCACGTGCGGGACTGGCGTATGATGGAATTGTCGCCATCGGCGCACTTTTGCTGAATGGACGCCGTGATGCCGTGACATCGGCGGCGCTGACACAGCCGGCTGGTTTTCGCGGTGCCAGCGGTATATTCCGATTGAATGCAGATGGCACCAACCAACGTGGGCTGGCCATTGCCGCAGTAATTGATAAACAGATGGTGATCCTTGAACCTGCCCCAACCAGCTTTGGCGGATCCTGAAACCGCCAGTCGCAAAGACCTGATCTTGCCCGCGTCCGAGATCCTGGACTTTAGTGCGTTACATCAAGATGTGACAAACGCGCTAAGGTCCGCGGTGGGCGAAAAGGATCAACGTGCCGCCGTTGTTGCGTGCATGAGCAGTGCCGTAAAAACTGCGCGCGAGCGCATCGAAGCTGCCTTTGTGACCCCTTCTCATCGTACTTCTGCACGTGCCACGGTGCGGTCGTACACCTATGTCACTGACTGCATTGTCACGTTGGTTTGGGAGATCGCGAGCAAAGTGTTCCACCCCCTTGCCAATCCCACCGAAGGAGAACGCATCGCTGTCTTTGCCGTAGGGGGATATGGACGCGGGGAAATGGCGCCACAATCTGATGTCGATCTCCTTTTCCTAACACCCTACAAAATGACACCTTGGACAGAAAGCGTTATTGAATCAATGCTTTATATCCTTTGGGATTTAAAGCTGAAAGTCGGGCATTCCTCGCGTACGATCCGGGACTGCATACGCCTTGGAACCGAAGATTTCACCATCCGCACTGCCATGTTGGAACATCGGTTTTTAGCGGGATATGCCCCCCTTGCAGTCGAATTCGATACACGGCTTTGGAAAGATCTTTTTGCTGGCACTGAACGCGCTTTTATTGACGCCAAACTTGAGGAACGCGAACTGCGGCATCAAAAGCAAGGTAATCAGCGGTATATGGTCGAACCCAATGTCAAAGAGGGCAAAGGGGGCCTGCGTGATTTACAGTCGCTGTACTGGATCACGAAATATGTGCATCACACGGACGATACTGCCGCTTTGGTTCAAAAGGGTGTGTTTCGGCCAGAGGAATACCAAACATTCGTTCAAGCCGAAGCCTATTTGTGGGCCGTGCGATGTCATCTGCATCTGATTGCCAAACGCCCAACTGAACAGCTGACATTTGACATGCAGGTCATGGTGGCCGAACGCATGGGCTATACCGACAAAGGGGGGCGTCGCGCGGTTGAATGGTTCATGCAGGATTATTTCCGACAAGCCACGGCAGTCGGTGACCTGACACGTATTGTTTTGACAGCACTAGAGGCCGACCAGACAAAGGCGGCACCGCTGCTGGCGCGCATCTTTCGACGCCCGCCCTCTGTCGCTGCCGGGTTCGAAGTGCTGAACAACCGTTTGGCTATCGCCGATGAAACTGCATTTCTCTCTGACAAGCTCAACATCCTCCTTCTTTACGAGGAAGCATTGCGCACAGGTTTGCTGATCCACCCTGAGGCTATGCGCCTTGTCAAAGCCAATCTGCATCTGGTCGATGCCGCAATGCGCCGCGACACCGATGCGCAGCGGATTTTCATTGAACTGCTGCTGGATCATGGCAATCCCGAGCGCGCTTTGCGCAGAATGAACGAACTTGGCGTCCTCGCTGCATTTATTCCCGAGTTTGAACCGATCGTCGCGATGATGCAGTTCAACATGTATCATCACTACACTGTGGACGAACACACAATTCAGTGCATCTGGCATCTTTCGGAAATTGAAAACGGGCATCTTGTCGAAGAATTGCCTGTCGCCAACGCGATTTTGGAAAAGGGGATCAACCGCAAGGTTCTTTATGTGGCCTTACTGTTGCATGATATTGGCAAGGGCCGAATGGAAGATCATTCGATCCTCGGGGCCAAGACCGCTCGGAAAGTGGCTCCGCGACTTGGGTTGACACCAGATGAATGTGCAACCGTTGAATGGCTGGTGCGGTATCATCTGCTCATGTCTGACATGGCGCAAAAACGCGATATTGCAGACCCGCGAACGGTAAAGGACTTTGCAAAGGCTGTGCAGACGCGTGAACGGCTTGATCTGCTTTTGGTACTGACGGTATGCGATATACGCGCGGTCGGGCCCGATACATGGAACAACTGGAAGGCCGCACTGTTGCGGGCGCTGTACCGTCAGACCCGTCGCGCAATGGAAGACGGGCTTGAGGCACTGAACCGCGAAAATCGGGGGTCCGAGGCACAAACAACCCTGCGTGACAGGCTTTTGACATGGTCCGAAACCGAGATTGCGGCCGAGCTGGATCGCCATTATCCCCCCTATTGGCAGGGACTTCATGTCACGGCACATGAAATCTTTGCAGAGCTTCTGCGCAATCTTGGCAATGACGAAATCCGCATCGACATACATCCAGACGTGGATCGTGACGCGACGCGGGCTTGTTTTGCACTTGCCGATCATCCCGGCATCTTTACGCGACTGGCCGGCGCTCTTGCTTTGGTAGGTGCCAGCGTGACCGATGCACGCAGCTTTACCAGCAAGGATGGCTACGCAACAGCAGCGTTCTGGTTGCAGGATGCCGAAGGCAGACCCTACGGCGAAAGCCGCATCCCACGCCTTCGGCAAATGATCGTAAAAACCCTGAAGGGCGAAGTAGTTGCCCGCGAGGCGATTAAGGATAAAGACAAGATCAAAAAGCGTGAGCGCGCGTTTCGGGTCCCGACATCTATTACGTTCGACAACGATGGGTCAGAGATCTACACAATTATCGAAGTCGATACCCGTGATCGTCCGGGATTGCTCTACGATCTGACACGGACCTTGTCAGCGGCCAATGTCTACATCGCATCTGCAGTTGTCGCGACCTATGGTGAACAGGTGGTCGACAGCTTTTACGTCAAAGACATGTTTGGTCTGAAATTTCATTCCCAAGCCAAACAAAAGACACTGGAACGCAAACTGCGCGCAGCCATCACGACCGGCGCCGAACACGCCCATACGTGATCGGGTGGAAGGGCCACACTCGACTGGCAAACCGGACCCACCCCCTTTTGCACAGATGCTACCTCGGGTAGCCAGTTTGCATTGGTGACAGTGAGATAACACATGAAACCCATCCGCATGCTGCGCGGTGTCATGACCGTGGGCTTCTGGACATTGATAAGCCGTGTCTTTGGCGTCTTGCGCGAGGTGTTGATCCTGGCCTGGATTGGGCCGGGCCCAGTAATGGACGCTTTTGTTGCCGCGTTCCGCTTGCCAAATATGTTCCGGCGTTTTTTTGCAGAAGGCGCTTTTAACGCAGCCTTTGTTCCAATTTTTTCCAAAAAACTGCAATCTGATGACAATGCCGAAGACTTTGCAAGTGATGCAATGAATGGATTGGCTTTGGTCCTGTTTGTCCTGACCGGGGTGGCTTTGGTATTTATGCCTGCCCTCGTGTGGTTGACAGCCGGAGGTTTTGCAGGCGACGCGCGCTTTGATATGACAATCGGCTTTGGACGGGTTGTGTTTCCCTATATCTTTTTCATTTCCCTCGCTGCGCTTTTTTCCGGAGCGTTAAATGCATCTGGCAGGTTTGCAGCCGCAGCAGCGGCACCGGTTTTGTTGAATATTCTCGTCTGTCTTGCAATGTTTTGGGCTGCAGTGGTGGACCGGTCTGTTGTGCAGGCATTGATCTGGTGCGTTCCAGTTGCCGGAGTTGTGCAGCTGGCCTTGGTTTGGGTCGCCACAGAACGCGCTGGACTGAAAATCCGACCACGCTGGCCCCGCATGACGCAAGACGTGCGGCGACTGGTGGCCGTAGCGCTTCCTGCGGCTCTGGCTGGTGGTGTCATGCAGATTAACCTGCTGGTTGGCCAACAGGTTGCCTCGTTTTTTGAAAGCGCGGTTGGCTGGCTTTATGCGGCGGACCGGCTTTACCAACTGCCGCTTGGTGTGGTTGGCATCGCAGTCGGGATCGTTCTTCTGCCCGATCTGGCCCGCAGATTGGAAGCTCGTGATGTCGCAGGCTCGCAGGATGCAGTGTCCCGTGCCGCTGAAATTGCGTTGGCGTTGACCATCCCTGCGGCAATTGCACTGATCGTTGTGCCATTGCCGGTCGTAACCGTTTTATTCGAAAGAGGTGCGACAACCTCTGCCGACAGCGCCGCTATTGCATTGGCTGTTGCGATTTATGGCGCAGGTTTACCAGCGTTTGTTTTGCAAAAAGTACTACAGCCATTGTTTTTTGCCCGCGAAGACACGCGTACGCCTTTCCGGTATGCGATTTGGGCAATGGCGGTGAATGCCGCACTTGCTATTGGATTGGCGCCGACTTTGGGGTGGACAGCCTCTGCCATTGCAACCACAGCGGCAGGATGGGCTATGGTTTGGATGCTGTGGCGTGGCACCCGCACAATGGGCGTCATGGCACAATTTGATGCCCGCTTTTGGGATAGAATTTGGCGTGTCGTCCTTGCCGCGTTTTTTATGGGTTTGGCGCTTTGGGCAACACGCACAGCATTTCCAGAGGTGTATTATCTGGCAGGATGGCGCTATTTGGCGCTGCTGGCGCTCGTTTCAGAAGGCTTTATCGTCTATGCTTTGGCAGGAAACGCGATCGGCGCGTTCCGCCTTTCAGAGTTACGCGCATCATTTCGACGCTCATCCTGAGGCCACCACCCGTGCGGGATTGTGCCACTGGCAAAGCGCAGAATCTGCGTTTGCAGAGCAATCACGCCAATCGTTTGTAATGCAGTCATCAGCGCATCAACCAAGACCGCCTAACGGCCCCGAAGTTTTTCAATAATACGAGACCAACCACCGGGGACCAAAAGTGCCGCGACCGAAAATCCTGTGACAAAGCCACCCAGATCGGCAACCCAGTCCATGCCACCACTGAATACGCTGAAAATTAACTGTATCGCCATAAGCATCGCAATCAGGGAAAAAGCCCGAGCCTGAGGGGCTCCGTGCATGCCAAGGCTCAACCAGACCAGAAATGTAAACCCCCCAATCATACCATAAACGGCTGGGAAGCTGCCTAGAATGGGTGCCCCGGTTGGCACAAGCAGTGCATAGATTATTGCACCGCCAACGCCTGATAGCAGGTAAATCATCAAAGCACGAAATGCGCCTAGGGCTTCTCCTACGATTTTGCCCATAGCCAACAACATGATGCCACCAAAAATTGCCGACGTGAAATTTGGATGGATAAAAATATAAGCCAACGTCCGACGCAACTGTGACAATGGGAATTGTCCAAGCTCGAACATCTGCCACCAGATTTCTGGCACAAACGCGAATGACTGCGCCCAAGCCAAACGCCAGCCGACCGCGCCGGCACCGCCGATAATGCCGGCGCTTCCCAAAAAGAATGCACCTTCCATCGCGAGGATAACCAAAAAAAGCGCCATCACAGTCGGAGGCAAGGGATTCACCGGGCGGATATCAGGATCATGCGACATGAATGGGGACCTTTGCTTGACGGCACGCCGGAGCACCAGTAAGTCATATCAACCCAGAATTCTAGACGGAGAAACACCATGACAGAGGGGGTCCAAACCTCTCAGACCGCGGACTTCACACCGCGCGTCTTTTCCGGCATCCAACCTTCGGGCGGCCTGACGCTCGGCAATTATTTGGGCGCCATAAAACGTTTCGTAGATATGCAGGATCAGGCGTTTGAAACCATCTATTGCATGGTTGATTTGCATGCGATCACCGTTTGGCAAGACCCAGAAGCCCTCCGCCGCAATACCCGCGAGCTGTGCGCCGGATTTATTGCATCCGGAATAGACCCGGAGCAGTCCATCCTGTTCAACCAAAGCCAAGTGCCGGAACACGCGCAACTGGGTTGGGTGTTCAACTGCGTCGCACGCATGGGCTGGATGAAGCGCATGACCCAGTTCAAAGACAAGGCTGGCAAAAACGCGGAAAATGCCTCACTGGGCCTCTTTGGATATCCTGCCCTGATGGCTGCAGATATTTTAATCTATCACGCGACACATGTCCCGGTCGGAGAAGATCAAAAACAGCACCTTGAATTGACCCGCGACATTGCAACCAAGTTTAACCACGATTTTGGTGTGGATTTCTTTCCAATAACCGAACCTGTTATCGAGGGTGCCGCAACCCGGGTGATGAGCCTGCGAGATGGGTCAAAAAAAATGTCAAAGTCTGATCCGTCTGCTGCCAGCCGGATCAATATGACGGATGATGCAGATGCTATTGCAACCAAGATCCGCAAAGCTAAAACTGATCCTGATGCTTTGCCGTCAGAAACAGACGGGTTGGAAGGACGCCCAGAGGCGCGCAACTTGGTCAATATTTACGCAGCCCTAGCTGATACATCTGTCGACGCCGTTCTGACGGAATTCGGCGGCCAACAGTTTTCAGCGTTCAAACCCCGTTTGTCTGAGTTGGCCGTTGACAAACTTGCTCCGATTTCGGCCGAAATGGCACGTCTAATGCAGGATCAAGCCGAGATTGATCGAATTCTAGCGCGTGGCGCAGAGCGCGCGCGTACAGTAGCCGCGCCCATCCTAAAGCAAACTTACGAATTGATCGGCATGGTCGGTTGACACACCCCCAAGATAGATCCCTTTGAAAATGGACCGTTTAAATATCAAGCCATCCCCCAAGTAGTGGCACGATTGGCGACATGCTGCCAGTTTGTGATGCTCTGTGTCAGAAAGGGGCTCTTGTTGAGTTATGGCTATGGGTACGAGGTCCGGCGTGAAGGCTTGGGTGACCAAAAAACCTGCTCAAGGCATGCTTTGGTCTGCGTAATGGCTCTGTAGACCACAACTCGGCAACCCGTTTTTTGGGCGTTCTGACTTCTTCGGTCGCGTCCAGTGCGGTGGGCTTCGAAGGCCCGCGATGCAGGCTAGTTTCATGCAGGTCATTGCTTGTGTGGCATCAACGTCTGACACGTTCAAACTCGATGGCACAGGCGTGGTAGACGATCCGTGCACTGATCGTTATCAGCGTGAGTGGCAAGCTGGTCAGTGTCCAGCCGTGCGCATCTCTTCTGGCAATCAATGTTTCTGAGAAACGCCGCAAGGCTCTAGTCGAGCGCGTGCAATTGCAGCCGGACTTCAGTGTCGACGAGCCGTTTGCATGACAGGCGGGTCCAGTTGATGGCGTGCTTGCCCTCTTTGGACCTGTCCCGCTTTCGTGCCGCTCCTAGTGCTCGTTTAAGTCCCCTTTCGTTCGAAAGCGACGGAGCTTTTCCAGCCCTGTGCTAAGTGTGGGTGACGTGGGTTATAACAAGTCGT
>JAQXDR010000137.1 GCA_029251265.1 Pseudoprimorskyibacter sp.
AGAACGGAATTTACTGGCTGTGATGCCTAGACAATTATTTGAAATGCTGACGCAAGAGCAGATCATCCCAGTGTCATGCTGCACGCGTCGCCTCGCATCGTTAACAGGGTGTTAAGCCCTCAGGTGTTAAAGAGGAAATGCAAAACATCACCGTCTTTGACGGTGTAGGACTTGCCTTCTGCCCGCAGCTTGCCGGCGTCGCGCGCGGCCTGTTCGCTGCCAAAGGCTATATAGTCGTCATACGATATTGTTTCCGCGCGGATGAAGCCCTTCTCGAAATCACCATGAATGACGCCAGCCGCCTGAGGCGCCTGTGTGCCAAGTCGAATGGTCCAAGCGCGCGCTTCTTTTGGCCCTACAGTAAAATATGTCTCAAGCGTGAGCAGATCATAGCCCGCACGGATCAACCGATCCAGTCCTGCCTCTTGCAGACCAAGCTCTTCGAGGAACATCCCCGCTTCATCTTCATCCAGCTGACTTATCTCTTCTTCGATCTTGGCTGAGATAATGACATGGGCGTTGCCCTCGGATACGGCCATATCGGCCACAGCCTGACTGTACGCATTGCCATTTGCAGCCTCATCCTCTGCCACGTTGCAAACATAAAGAATAGGCTTGGTGGTCAAAAGCTGTAGCATCTTCCACGCTTTTTCATCATCCTGCGCCACCTCGACTATCCGTGCAGGCTTGCCACTTTCCAGCATCGATTTTGCCGCTTCCATCAACCGCTGCTGTTGCACGGCTTCTTTATCACCACCCCGCACTTTGCGAACGATATTTTGAAGCCGCTTTTCAATACTATCCAGATCCGCGATAATAAGTTCGGTTTCAATCACTTCTGCATCTTCGACCGGGTCTACGCGGCCTTCGACATGGGTGACGTCTCCGTCGTCAAAACATCGCAGAACATGCGCTATTGCATCCACTTCTCGAATATTGGCCAGGAACTGGTTGCCCAACCCCTCTCCGTTGGACGCCCCTTTTACCAACCCGGCAATGTCCACAAATGTCATGCGAGCGGGAATCACTTGTTTGGATTTGGCAAGATAAGCCAGTGCGTCCAAGCGACTATCAGGGACCGCGACGTCCCCAACATTCGGCTCGATCGTGCAGAATGGAAAATTTGCTGCCTGAGCCGCTGCTGTTTTAGTCAATGCGTTGAACAAGGTGGATTTGCCCACATTAGGCAACCCGACAATTCCCATTCTGAAACCCATAACACTCTCCGCATGATCCTACGCGCGGGGTCATACGCCTGCGTCCGCCTGCGCGCAAGCCATCAAGGGGCTGATACAACCCAAATAGCGTGGCCTGTTAGCGTGGCCTGTTAGCGTGGCCTGTTAGCGTTGCCTGTTAGCGTTGCCTGTGCGGCCCCATCCACAGACGCCATCCAAACACTGCTTGTGACCAGGCGAACGACGAAACCCTGTTGCTCGAACCAACTGATACTCCTGTACCGTCCACTTTGACATTGCGCCAACAACACGCCCTCCAAGCTTTCTTTGCTGCGCGTGGTTGATTTTTTCTGGCCGGTGGCGCACACCGCATTTAAACGACCCAAGGCGACAGGTTCGCTGTTCTTTCCGGGGAAACCATTATGTCTCGTATTGCCGCAAAATTTGCCACTCTGAACGCATCAGGGAAAAAGGCGTTTGTTACCTATATCATGGCCGGTGATCCCGATTATGAGACGTCGTTAGAGATCATGATGGGGCTTCCTGGCGCCGGTGTGGACATTATCGAACTGGGGCTGCCATTCACAGACCCAATGGCGGACGGCCCAACCATCCAGCTGGCCGGTCAACGGGCGCTGGACAATGGCATGACCCTCAATCGCACCTTGGACATGGCCCGTCACTTTCGCAAAACAGACAACACAACGCCCATCGTCTTGATGGGGTATTACAATCCGATCTATTCGCACGGGGTTGAACAGTTTTTGGCAGATGCAAAAGACGCAGGGATAGACGGGTTGATCGTTGTCGACCTGCCCCCGGAGGAAGACACAGAGCTGTGCCTGCCTGCCTTGGCCGCTGGCATAGATTTTATTCGCCTTGCCACCCCAACAACTGATGATCACCGTCTTCCGACAGTTCTGCAAAACACATCGGGCTTTGTCTATTATGTATCTATAACCGGCATTACCGGTGCTGCCGCGGCCGAAGCAGACAACGTAGGACCGGAAGTTGCCCGTATTAAGTCCGCAACAGACCTGCCCATTGTCGTCGGGTTCGGCATTCGCACCCCAGAGCGTGCGCGCGATATAGCGGCGATTTCTGATGGATGTGTTGTTGGCTCAGCCATCGTGTCGGAAATTGGCGAAGGTAAATCCCCGGCTGATGTTTTGAGCTTTGTAGAAAGCCTTGCCAGTGGTGCCCACAGCGCCTGATGTCTGGGTCGCCACAGCGACAGTTAGAGCCAAGCGCTTCGCGGGCATTGCACGCAAAACTGAAAATTGGTAACCAAACATAACCAATAGCCCAGGAAAGGGACGGTTATGTCTGTGATCACTGAAATTGAGGATCTGCGTCGGCTGTATGCGCGTCGGGTTCCGAAAATGTTTTTTGATTACTGCGAATCCGGCAGCTGGAGCGAGCAGACCTTTCGCGAGAATTCCTCGGATTTTGATAAGCTTTATCTGCGTCAACGCGTGGCGATAGATATGGCTGGGCGGTCCACCGCAACGCATATGATCGGACAGGATGTGGCCATGCCAGTGGCCTTGGCACCCGTTGGACTAACCGGGATGCAACATTATGATGGCGAGATAAAAGCAGCCCGCGCAGCCGCATCCTTTGGTGTGCCTTTTACCCTGTCGACGATGTCCATTTGCTCTATCGAAGATGTGGCTGAAAACACCAATGTTCCGTTCTGGATGCAGGTCTACACGCTCAAGGATGATGATTTCATGCAGCGACTGTTTGACAGGGCAAAAGATGCAAACTGTTCTGCTGCCATCATAACGGTTGATCTGCAGCTGCTAGGCCAACGTCACAAGGACCTGAAAAATGGTCTGTCCGCGCCCCCCAAACTGACCGTCAAAAATATCGCCAATATGATGACCAAGGTTCACTGGGGCCTAGGCATGCTTCGCACCAAACGTAGATTTTTCGGCAATATCGTTGGACATGCAAAAGGGGTTCAGGATGCATCGTCCTTGGGATCATGGACGGCTGAAGCCTTTGACCAATCTCTGAATTGGGATCGTATTCGCCAATTTCGCAAGATGTGGGACGGCCCCTTGATCATCAAAGGAATTATGGATCCGCGGGACGCGCTCGAGGCGTGCAACGTGGGTGCAGACGCCATTATCGTATCGAACCATGGCGGACGGCAACTGGACGGCGCCCTAAGCTCGATCCGGGCATTACCCGCAATTCTGGACGCTGTCGGTGACAAGATCGAAGTTCATCTGGATAGCGGAATACGCTCTGGACAGGACGTTTTGAAAGCCATGGCAATGGGGGCAATGGGGACACATATCGGACGTGCCTACGTTTATGGATTGGGCGCCAAAGGTGAAGCAGGCGTGACAGATGCACTCAACATCATCCACAAGGAACTGGACATGTCCATGGCGCTTTGCGGGCACACCAACATTCAGGCAGTCGATCGTGACATCTTGATGATTCCGAAAGAGTTCAACGACGCTTGGGCCTGATATAATTGCGTATGCACCAATCGCCACAGCCGTGTATCAGCCGCGGCGTTGCACCAACGGGACCAACACAACAGGCACAAGCAGCAGCACAAACCCGATCGCTGAAAATGAAACGGCCAGCCCGAAACCTTCGCTGAGAAATCCCATCAAAGGCGGCCCAATGAAAAAGCCGGAGTATCCCAAAACGGCCACACGACTGATTGCCAACGTCCGATGCTCGGCTGTAACAAGCCGTCCAACCCAAGCCAGTGCCAGTGGCCCTATCACAGACACCCCAAGCCCAAGCATCCCGAAGCCGAGATAACCAAGGGCAAGATGATCTGCCCAGCCCCCTAAAAAAGCACCTGACGCGGTGAGCAACGCCGCCCACCGGATAACAACGGCCTCGGACCAACGTTGCGAGACAACCTGCCCGGCCAGTCGCCCGATGCCCATCGTCAAGCCAAGAATTGATGGCCCAAGCGTGCCAGTCAGAGCCCCTGCCCCCATGCTGCGTTCAAGATGCAACGCCGACCACGCCTCGGTCGCATTTTCGGACATGAATGCCACAAGCACGATCAGACCCGCTGGCAGAATCAAAGACCATTTCAGCCCGGTCACCGGCCTTGCATCATCTGTGCTTATGTCTCCGACATCCCCGCCACGCGTTACCGGCAACAGCAGTACCATGATCACCGCCACCGTGGAGAGGATGACAAAGGATCCCATGCCCACTTCGCGCATTGCTCCGGCAATCAATGCCCCGATTGCATAGGCAAACGAGAAAATAGCGTGGTTGAGGTTCATTAATGGGCGCCCAACCCGTGCCTCGATCTCGCTCACACGAGCATTCATCAAAACATCCAATGTCCCGACACACATTGTAACCAACACCATAGATATCAAAAAATGATACCACATCAAAGACAGTCCCGGCAAAAGTGCCATGGCCGCTGTCAAACCCGCCATAACCGGCAAAGCCCGCACCTGCAGATGTCGATCAACCCAAGGCGCGGCAGTCATGGCCAGCATCGCCCCCATAGACGCCACCAGCATCACCAATCCAAAGCCTGAATCAGACAGCGCAACCTGCGCCTTGACTTGCGGGATCAACCCAGCAAACGCCCCCCAGAACACGCCAATCTGGGCAAAGGCTGCCGCAGGGTTGCGGCACAAAATAACATCATGAATTAGGGACAAAACACAACCTTACAGAAAGAGACGACATCGCACTCCATTACCCCGCTTTTTCCCCCTTGCCAAGCGATGCACGTGGCGTTAACCCCGCACCCTCATGACACGGGGTGACAGCCTTGGAGGCACCCCATTTTCAAAGGAGAATATCATGGCACAAGAGATCCCTGATCTGATCTGCCAGGAACGTGCGGGGACAGGCAAGGGCGCCGCTCGTGCAGCGCGTCGCGCCAATATGGTTCCCGGAGTCGTCTTTGGCGGTGACAAAGATCCCCTATCCATTCAGATTCCGTTTAATGAGCTTCTCAAAAAGCTCAAGGCCGGACGGTTCAAGTCAACTTTGTTCAACCTCAAGGTAGATGGCCACGACGACGTGCGCGTTATCTGCCGTGATGTCCAGCGCGATGTCGTCAAAGACTTGCCCAAGCATTTTGACCTGATGCGTCTGCGTCGGGCCTCCAAAATCAACCTGTTCGTTCCGGTCGAATTTATCGGCCACGACAATGCGCCTGGTCTTAAGCGCGGTGGCACAATGACAATTGTCCGTCCCGAAATAGAACTGGTTGTAACAGCTGGTGACATCCCCGAGAAAATCGTTATCGATCTGTCAGGTTTGTCCATCGGAGACACGGTTACAATTTCGTCTGTGACCCTGCCCGAAGGCAGTAAGCCGACGATCGACCGTGACTTTATGATCTGCAACATTACCGCGCCCGCAGGTCTGGTTGCCTCAGATGATGACGAAGCCGAAGGTGAGGCCAGCGCAGAGTAATCTGTGACAAAACACGTCTGAATGTTTGGTCCCTGCTTCGGGTAGACGCATTCCGTGTTGTGAGCGCAAGTAATAAAAAGCCCTGCCGTAGCTCTATGGCAGGGCTTAACTTTTTGCGCATTTTTGACCAGCGCCCAACCCAGATCTCTCTTTGTATTTTTTCGAAACGATCGCTCGTCAATTTCGACGAACAGCCAATGTTTTCAATTGGTTTCACCTGAAAGTGATCCGAGTAGGCGAATTGGAACGGATCACCTGCACCAATTAAGACCACCCGAATTATAATGTTGCGTTGAATCCAACTTTCCTAAAGCGACAAGGTGGGTCGAAGGCGTGACAATGGCCATAGTTGCCGACGATGCAGTGGCCAGTGGTCTTGGGCGCTACAAAATGAAGTGCGTTGTCATGTGTCGAAAGGGGTGCCTGCAAAGCGGGGTTGTTTCTGCATATGCGGCAACTGTCATAGCTGTTCCTCGACGGGCTCGCAGCTTTGCATCAAACGGAACAGTTCACCTTATACGGCGATCTTGCTGCACTTGACGATGCCAAGGCTTTTTCGGCATGGCTTGCTCCGGTTCACAAATGCGAGGGCGTGATTCAGGCCAACCCACCCTTCGGCAGGTCTTAGGCCGTGCTGGTCTATCTCGGCCGATACTCTCATCTGGTCGTGATCCCAAACAGTCAGCTTATCAGCGCCCTGCGCAGGACCAACATCACGAAAATTCGTACGCTGCGTGGCGCAGAACTAATAGCGCAGGAGAACACATCCACCTCAGATATCATTCCGCGCACCCTGCGAAAACCCTGCCCCAACTGCGGAGAGGTTTGTCAACGCGGAGCACACTCACACCAAGCCGAAACCACGCGCAATGGCCCGCATCGCATAACCTTCATCCGGCCCGGCATTCGCTGCGCTGAACGCGAGTGACAACCATTGGTCGCGATATGACGTAAACGCTCCGCAATATTGCCTCGTCACTTGCAGTGCATTGTCCCAAAAATCTGGCTCATACTGATTTTCAGCAGTTCCAGACACAGATAACCTTGTCCCGAGAATTGACGCTTAGCCGTTTTGCGAACCTTTCGTATGACTAATCACCACGTGTTTCACGTGATGGGCAGCTGACGGTCAAAATATTTGGAATTGACACGCCAGAAAGGTTTTTTGATAGCAAAAGAGACATGCGGAATCTGATGTCACCAAGAGCCAACCAAACAAAGCAATCAACTCCTGTATATCGGAATATGTCGGCCTTGGGTGGGGGGCCTTTTTATTGTACACTTGCCTGCGTGACGCCTTGCGCATATCCAACGGACACGTTCACACAAAGGCGGAGGTCACTTGTGCAGGTGATTGTAGGATTAGGAAATCCGGGAAATAAATACGCTCATAACCGCCACAATATTGGCTTTATGGCCGTAGATCGGATCGCGCAAGATCATGACTTTGCCCCATGGCGAAACCGCTTTCAGGGTCAGTGCTGCGAAGGACGCCTTGGCACTGAGAAAGTAATTCTGCTAAAACCTTCCACATTTATGAACCGATCAGGGCAATCCGTTGGCGAGGCGATGCGCTTTTTCAAGATGACAGCCGAAGACGTCACGGTCATTCACGACGAGCTTGATCTTATTCCTGGTAAAGCACGCGTCAAATCCGGCGGAGGACATGCCGGTCATAACGGACTGCGGTCTATTCATGGTCATATTGGAGAGGCTTACAACCGCGTCCGTCTTGGCATTGGGCATCCTGGCAGAAAAGATCTGGTTTCTGGCTACGTGCTACATGATTTTGCCAAGGCAGATGCCGACTGGCTAGAGAACGTGATGTGTGGTATTTCCAACGGCGCAGCAGCTTTGGCCGCCGGTGACACAGGCCAATTCATGAATGCCGTGGCATTACGTGTCGTCCCTAAACGCAAGTCGCCTGATAAGCTGGATACCAAAATACGAAAACCAACAGACGCAGCCCCAGAGATAAGACCGGACGACAGATCAGCGATGCAAAAATTGATGGATAAATTCCGATAAAAACGTCGAAGACACGTACAGAAAAACGCTCTTCGACGTTGCGTACTGTGCTGTTAGCCCATTTCCACGCCCAGATGGCCTGCCACGGTAAAGATATCTTTGTCACCGCGCCCACACATATTCATGACAAGCAAGTGATCAGCGGGCAGATCTGGCGCAATTTTAGCCACATGAGCCAAGGCGTGGCTTGGCTCAAGCGCGGGAATAATACCCTCGGTCTCGCAGCTCAGCTGAAAGGCTGCCAAGGCCTCTTGATCCGTGATCGAGACATATTTCGCACGACCAATTTCATGCAGCCACGAATGCTCTGGTCCGATACCCGGATAATCCAGCCCCGCCGAAATCGAATACCCCTCAAGGATCTGTCCATCCCCGTCTTGCAGCAGGAACGTCCGGTTGCCGTGCAAAACACCCGGGCGTCCGCCTGTCAACGATGCACAATGTTCCATCTGATCGTTGACGCCTTTACCGCCAGCCTCGACCCCGATGATATTGACCGACGGATCATCAAGGAACGGATAGAACAGGCCCATCGCGTTGGAGCCTCCACCGATGGCCGCAATCAGGGTATCAGGCAAACGGCCCTCGGCTTCTTGCATCTGCTCGCGCGTTTCCTTACCGATAATGGACTGAAAGTCACGCACCATAGCCGGATAGGGATGTGGACCTGCAACCGTGCCGATGCAGTAAAACGTGTCGTGCACGTTTGTGACCCAATCTCGCAAAGCATCATTCATTGCGTCCTTCAACGTTCCGCGTCCACTGGTCACAGGAACAACTTCTGCCCCCAGCAACCGCATGCGGAACACATTTGGCTTTTGCCGTTCGACATCATGCGCACCCATATAGACCACACATTTTAATCCGAATTTGGCGCAAACAGTCGCTGTGGCCACGCCATGCTGTCCTGCGCCAGTCTCTGCGATGATCCGCGTTTTCCCCATGCGCCGCGCGAGGATAATCTGCCCAAGTACGTTGTTGATCTTATGAGCGCCAGTATGGTTCAGTTCGTCTCGCTTTAGATAAATCTTCGCACCACCAAAATGGTTGGTCAGACGCTCTGCAAAGTACAGAGGTGATGGCCGCCCGACATAATGCTTCCATAGAAAATCCATCTCGTCCCAAAACGTTTGATCTGTCTTGGCGGTCTCATATTGCGCTTCAAGCGCAAGGATAAGCGGCATCAACGTCTCGGACACGAACCGGCCACCAAAGTCACCAAACCGTCCATTTTCGTCAGGACCGGTCATAAAGCTGTTGATCAGGTCTTCGGGCATGTCTGTCTTCCCTTTTCAGCGTGTCTTGGCATGAATTAGCTTCTGCCCCCTCGAGGGGCAAGCGTCAATCATAGCAAAATTTACGTCTATCCGCGGTTGCAGCATTCAAAGCAGCGCATAGGCCGCTTTGTCACGAGGACGCCAGCGAACGGTTAGATCAAATCCTGTGTCCGTTTGCGTTTCCACTTTGATCAAGCCACGTTCAAAAAGCCACGCGCGCTTTCGTCCGTTCGCAAAGCTAAGGCTTAGGGCGTCCTCGACCTCATCTCCACGCAGGACCTCATGCAAGGCCGACAAAAGACCATCCAACCCCTCGCCAGTCACCGATGATACCGCGTATACTGCATCGTCGCGATCCGCACGCAATACGATCGCATCGTGATCCTCACCCGCCAAGGCATCTATCTTGTTCCATATTTCCAACTGGGGCGTGGCGTCTGTCACACCGAGCCGGTCCATAATATCGCGGACGTCCTTTGCCTGATCATCCGTTTCAGCATGCGATATATCGCGAACATGGCAGATCACATCCGCGGCCAGCACCTCTTCTAACGTAGCGCGGAATGCGGCAACCAACTCAGTCGGCAAATCGGAAATAAAACCGACCGTGTCAGATAAGATCACGTTTAGCCCATTGGTCAGTTCCACTGCTCGCATGGTTGGATCCAGAGTGGCAAACAGCATGTCCTTTGCCATAACCTCTGCCCCAGTCAAACGATTGAACAAGGTCGATTTGCCCGCGTTTGTGTACCCAACAAGTGCGACGATCGGAAACGGCACCTTTGCGCGCGCCTTACGATGCAGGTCACGTGTCTTGACGACACGATCCAATTGACGTCGCAACCGCACCAATTGTTCGTCAATCGCACGCCGATCTGCTTCGATTTGTGTTTCACCCGGACCACCGACGAACCCCAGCCCCCCCCGTTGACGTTCAAGGTGCGTCCAAGCCCGCACAAGCCGGGTGCGCTGATAGCTCAATGCGGCCATTTCGACCTGCAGCACACCCTCGCGGGTGGCAGCACGATCGGAAAAGATCTCAAGGATAAGCCCTGTGCGATCCAAAATCTTGACGCCCCACGCCTTTTCAAGATTACGCTGCTGGACAGGCGAAACTGGCCCGTCAATCAAGACCAGTTCAATCTCTTCATCTTCGAACTGCGCCCTAAGAGTTTCTATCTTGCCTTTTCCGAAAAGTGCGGAGGGTTGCGGGCGCTGAAGCCGCACCACGTCGGACCCGCAGATAGCAAGGCCCGGCAGCGCCTCGGCCAAGGCAACAGCCTCCGCCAAAGCAGACCCTGCCTCACGACGGGCACGATCAGACAAAAGCTCTGGGTGCAAAACCCATGACCGGGTAATCGAGGGCGCGTGATCAAGCATGACGCGGCACTTTCACAAAGATACTGATTTTTGCATTCACGGATAAAATGACGTCACACGACGAGGACGCAGGCAAATAGGCCTTACTCCTCACCGTCATACAAATTGATCGGTTGCGACGGCATAATCGTTGAAATTGCGTGTTTATAAACGAGCTGAGACTGTCCATCCCGACGCAAAAGCACACAAAAGTTGTCAAACCACGTAATCACGCCTTGTAGTTTTACCCCATTTATAAGGAAGACTGTCACAGGAACCTTCGTTTTCCTGACGTGATTCAGAAAAGCATCTTGGAGATTTTGTCTGTCTGAGGCCATTGAAAGCGCCTTTATATTTTTAATTTGTATCTATCAAGATCATTCGATGTTCAAGTATGAAACGGGATCGACAGATATGCCAGAGCAAAAAATCAATCAAACGCCCGTTTTATGGGCATAATTGTCGATGGCGTTTAGTCGCGCCAACTTCCCGGAACAAGAAGAACAATGATCGCCAAAAGCTCTAATCGTCCCAAGATCATAGCAGCAGCAAGCCATAGCTTGACCCAAATAGACGCGCCAATCAACGCAATGGGCGCCTCGGACGCAGAGACAACAAGCGGGCCGGTATTCGTCAAACAGGCCACCGCAAGCAATATGGCGTTTTCAAAATCAACCCCCATGGCACCCAGACCGATGGTGACAACGGCCAAAGCCACCGCAACCAGCATGAAAAAGACCCACGCTATGACCTGACCATCACGACGTACACGTCCATCCAATGCGGACTCTCCCGTCACGGACGAGGGGTGCACCAAACGTTCGACCTCACGAAGCCCATTTAAATAAAGAGCATATACCCGTAGCAGCTTGACCCCACCTGCCGTCGTCGCGACACCACCGCCCACCAGAGCCAGCCCCATAAGGATTATGCCCGGTGTGCCCAGTCCTGACCAGGCCTGCGCAGTTTGCCAGTCCGCGCTTTCAAAGCCTGTCGTTGACAAAAACGAAACAGTTGTAAAAATCCCACCCCACAACGCGCGAAGGGCAACACCGGGCGACTCATCGACCTGTGGGCCCAGAAAATCGGTATCCAAAGTCCCGATCCAGTGACGAAAGAACAGCAATAACGGCACCACAACAACGAACAAAAGCGCAAGTCGCAACTCAATATTCCGGGTCAGATGATGAGGGCGCAGCTTGAACAATGGCGTCGCTATCACAACGCGGCTTAGCGCGGGTAAAACGAACAGAAGTAACAAAATCTCGCCAAGTACCCCTGCCTTGCTGTCTGCCATGGACACCAGCGGCGTAATCCCTGATGTGGCCAGCACAGACATGGCATGACAAACGGCCACAATACCGTCTTCACCTGCGGCATATAATGCCAAGGCCAAAATGGCTGTTAGACATGTATACAGCGGTGCCATTGCGCGCGTCGCACGGGTGACACGGCGCGATGGATCCAGCGTGGCCCCACGTAACGCGCCAGTCGCTTCGAGCCGCCCTTGCCGAGCCCCCTGAAGCAGTTCAAATCCACCAAGTGCCACTGGCGCCAGAACTGCAGCCGCCGCAACCCACATTAACATGCCCCCAAGCCAGGCCACAATCGCGCGCCACAGATGCGCAGATGCAGACAGGGACTCGGCGGGAAACAAAACCAACCCAGTTGTGGTCATCGCAGATGTCATTTCAAGGTAGCTGTCGCCAAAACTCGGACTGGGGCTAACGACATGGAATGGCAAAGCAAGATAAACCGGCAAAATCAAAAAAGCGCCAAGCAACTGCAAAAGCTGGCCCATCGCACTGGATCGGTGCTGCCGGGTTTCCAAGGCAATGCCAACCAACGCAACAAGAACAAACCCAAGCAAACTGGAATTACCAAACGCCTGCGTGGTCGCCAGATCCCCTATACGGGCGGCATAGACTGCAGGTATCAGCATACCCATGGCTGCAACGACGGTTATCTGCAAAAATAGAGGAAGACGAAAGAGCCAGAGCATAGGTCTAGAAAAAGTCGATCGAGACCTGAAGCAAACGTTCTACTTCAGCCACATCGCCAGACAAAGAAAACAGCACGATGATATCGCCTTCGTCTATTCTTGTTTTACCAGCCGGCTTAATCACCTTTTCCCCTTTGCGGATTGCGCCAACAAGAACGCCCTCAGGAAAGTCGATTTCACGAATAGTCTGACCAGCTATCGGCGATGTCGACAACACCTCTGCCTCGATAATTTCGGCCTCTGCATCCCCAATAGAATAGACCGCACGCACCCGTCCGTGACGAATATGACGCAGGATCGAACTTACGGTTGTTCCACGTGGATTAATATGAGCATCCACGCCAAGAGGCTCCAGCATCGGCACCAAGGTCGGATCATTGATCAAAGCAATCGTCACACGCGCGCCAGCGGCCTTGGCGCGCACAGCCGCCAGAAGATTGACCTTGTCATCATCTGTGACACACAAAACCGCGTCCGCGCGTGATACATTCGCCTCGTCCAAAAGCGCGGCGTCCAATCCGTCACCGTTAAGCACGATTGTCCGTTCCAGAGACTCGGCTGCGCGAATGGCGCATTCCCGATTGCGTTCAATCATTTTGGCACGCACACGGTTTGCACGCGACTCCAGCTCTTGGGCGACCATCAGACCCACATTGCCACCACCAATTAAGACGATGCGTTCTTGTTTACGCACAGTTTTCCCAAAAACCTCCATTGTGCGGCGCAGATCATCGGCATGCACCATCACATAACACGCGTCTCCCGCGAACAACTGATCTCCTGGATCTGGCGCAAACAACGTTCCCTCGCGCCGAACACCGACAACAACCGCTCGCAGCGTGGAAAAAAGATCCGTTAGCTGCCGCAAGGGTGTGTTTATAATCGGACAATCCTCGGCGAGGGATAATCCCAAAAGCTGAACATCCCCATCCAGAAAGATCTCGGTATCGAATGCAGACGACGCGGCCAGGCGTTGCAAAGCGGCATCTGCGACTTCGCGTTCGGGACTGATGACAACATCAATCGGCAGGTGATCGCGACGATACAGATCGGAATAGATCGCGGTCAGATAGCTTTTTGCCCGTAAACGCGCCACCTTGCGCGGAATGTCAAAGACCGAATGGGCAACCTGACAGGTCACCATGTTGACCTCGTCTGAATGTGTGGCAGCAATAATCATATCCGCATCACTTGCGCCCGCACGTTCGAGCACGTCGGGATAGGACGCAAACCCCGCAATGCCCTGAACATCCAGCGTATCTGTTGCGCGACGCACCAAGTCCGCGTCATTGTCCACAACAGTGACATCGTTTTTTTCATTGGCAAGATGTCGGGCAATTTGCCAGCCCACCTGACCTGCTCCACAAATGATGACCTTCATGGCACCTCCGCATCGTGTACCGGTGTTGCTGATGCTGCTTGGTAGTCCTGACAGAAGGCCCGACCAAGGTCAAACTCTAGGAGACATTTCAATTTCAATCCCTCGGCCCTAGTGGCGCTTGGAACCTGCCCGTAGAATCTCATTTTCAGTTCCTTACAAAGACTATTTGCGCCATCCGAAACAAAAGCTCTGGCATGCAGGTTTATTGACTGGTTGCAGAAAAAAACTTTGCTGCGCCTGACGCCGTGAACCAGTGATCCTTATTCGTGCAGCGGTCGTTACGTTTGGTGAACTGGCCTGATGACGCGCCCGGGTCTTCATCCCTTGCGTCATCGTTGGGTGAACATCATCGCGACGAGTGCCCTTGACCGTCCAAGATGCCTTATGCCTAGCGAACCGCCATGTTTCCAAATTTAAGCATGTCTGATATAAATATGGCGAGCGAATGATAAAGACGTTGGCGATGACTCGGATACTTTTGATACTTGGGATCTTGTGCGCGGCCCCCGCCTTGGCGCAGGACGACCCCTCTTTTGATTGTGCGCGGGCTACCACCACGGTCGAGCAACTGATCTGTACGGATCCTGAACTGGCTGCGCTCGATCGTCGGGTGTCGGATCGTTACCGGGCGGCCTTGGAAAAGACCAAAACCCTGACCGAAGGCACTTTGGCCGCTGAAACAACCCTGCGCGCCCAGCAACGCGGCTGGATCAAGGGCCGCGACGATTGCTGGAAGTCCGATAACCCGAAAAGTTGCGTCACATTTTCCTATCTGGTCAGAGAGGGGGAATTGGTGGCGACGTGGGTCTTACAACCAGAGGCTGGGTATGCCTTTTGGACGTGTGGCACCTCTTCCGTAATCGAAATCGCCACCTATTTTTTCAACACCCAACTGCCCAGTATCCGCTTCGAGATCGGCGACACGGTCGATGTCGGATTATTGTCACCAACCGGATCGGGATCAAAATACCAAGGCAGCTTTGGCCGGACCATTTGGATCAAGGGACCCGAGGCAATCTACGACGATCCCGACGGTATGACGCATAGTTGCGTCGCCGTGCCCGCGTAATAAACTGCCCTTGGGATCCATCTCGCCTTGAGGTTTTATCCTTCTCACATCCGCTCTCTGGACAATATCCTGTTGCACTGCTTGTATGCGGGCAACAACGTCACGCGCAGGACCGTCCTCTGACCCGCCGCCTCTGTCCGTCATTTTCCGGCGCCTTTTAACGGCTGCCCCTTTTTCTCGCAGGAGACAGAAATTAATGCCCAAAACCGCAGTTTTTGGATTAGGTGCAATGGGTTATGGAATTGCCTGTTCGATCCTGAGAGACGGTCAAACCACCTTTGGTTTCGATATTGAGCCTGCACAGATGGCGCGCTTTTGCGAAGAAGGCGGAACCGAGGGCAGGATTGAAGACATAGCCGATACGCTTGATGCCGTTGCGGTGGTTGTCCTGAATGCCGCACAAACAGAGGCTGTGCTGTTTGGAGAGTTCGGCGTAGTGCCAATGTTGAAAAAAGGGGCTGTTGTGTTGGCTTGTGCGACGGTGCCACCGGAATTTGCGCGCGCCATGGAGGCACGCTGCGCCACGCAGGGTGTGCTCTATCTAGATGCACCCATCTCTGGCGGCGCCGTCAAATCGGCGCAGGGGCGTTTGTCGATTATGGCATCGGGCACGCCAGAGGCTTTTGACGCGGCCAAACCCGTTCTGGACGCCATAGCCGAGACCGTTTTCCAACTGGGCGATAAAGCCGGTCCCGGATCGGCCATGAAGGCCGCCAACCAGCTGTTGGCGGGCGTTCATATCGCGACCATGGCCGAAGCCTTGACCTTTGGCATGACCCAAGGTGTTACCCCAGACCGGTTTGTCGAGGTAATTAGCAAATGTGCAGGCTCCAGCTGGATGCTTGAAAACCGCGCGCCGCATATCGTCGATGGTGACTACACCCCGTTGAGTGCGGTAAACATCTGGCCAAAGGACCTTGGCATTGTGCTGGAAATTGCACAGGCCGCGCAATTTGACGCTCCCATAACCACCGCAGCGCTACAGCAATTCAATGCCGCCGTGGCCATGGGCCTGGGCCGTGAAGATGACGCCGCCGTGGCCAAGGTCTACGCAAGAAGCGCAGGCCTGACGCTCCCGGGTGAGGATCTGGACATATGACACCCATACTTGGCTGCATTGCCGATGACTTTACCGGTGCGACGGACCTTGCAGGGCTTTTGGCCCGAAGCGGTGCCAAGGTTTCCCTTCGGATCGGTGTTCCAGATCATCCACCCACTGACACAGCCGCATTTGAGGTTATTGCGCTAAAATCGCGTACCGCGCCCTGTGCCGACGCCATCGCAGAAACACTGGCAGCTTATGCATGGCTTCAAAAAGCCGGGGCCAGACGCTTCTTTTTCAAATATTGTTCGACTTTTGACAGCACCGCAGACGGCAATATTGGTCCGGTGTCAGAGGCGTTGATGGATCGGATTGGAACAGATCAAACGATCTATTGTCCTGCCTTTCCCGAAAATGGTCGATCAATTTTCATGGGTAACCTCTTTGTCGGCGAACAGCCCCTTGCCGAAAGTCCCATGAAGGACCATCCACTCACGCCGATGCGCGACAGCAATCTGGTGCGTCTGCTCGATCCTCAGGTGCGTGGCGATGTCGGGCTGGTAAACCGGCTGACAGTTGCCAAGGGGCCGCAGGCGGTGCGCACCGCGCTTGACGGGCTGCGCAAAGCGGGAAAAAGCCATGTCATTGTTGATGCGGTGGCGGATTCCGATCTCAACATAATTGCCGAAGCAAGTCGCCATTTACCCCTACTGACGGGGGGATCGGCCATAGCAATGCCACTGCCCGCACTATACGCGGCCGATGGATTGCTGGAGCTTTCCAAAGGCGCTGTCAGATATGAGATACCGAAGGCCACAACGGTTGTTTTGTCTGGAAGCTGCTCGGCCATGACCAATGCCCAAGTCGCAAACTACTGCAAACAAGGTGCGCCAGCTTTTAGGCTTGACCCGATTGACCTGGCCAAGGACGGAACAACCGCGGTGCTGGCATGGTTGCACCAACAGGACCTCGGTCTTGCGCCTTTGATCTATGCCACCGCCGATCCTGCGAGTGTGGCGGCTGCGCAACGAACACTTGGGATGGCCAAAGCAGGCGCCATCATCGAGGACGCACTGTCCGCATGCGCCATCGCGGCCCGAGATCGCGGCGCGCGCAGAGTTATCGTCGCAGGCGGCGAGACATCAGGCGCCGTGACAAAGGCTCTTGGCGTCAGCGCGTTGAACATAGGTCCGGAAATTGCCCCCGGTGTCCCTTGGACATTTTGTACCTCTGCCGGTCAGAATATCGCACTGACCCTGAAGTCAGGGAACTTTGGAACAGAGACATTTTTCTCCCACGCACAGTCTGTACTGGAAAATACGTGAGTACCGAAACCAACCTTCGTGAGCTGATCTGTATTTTGGCGAAATCCATGTACGACCGTGGATTAACCGGTGGCAGCACCGGAAATATTTCAGCGCGCACCGACGATGGCGGATTGTTGGTCAGCCCAACAGGATCCAGCTTTGGACGTCTTGATCCAGCAGAACTGAGCCGCTTTGACGCGAACGGCAACCAAATTGGTGGGAAAAAGCCAACCAAGGAAATGCCGCTGCACACAGCATTTTATGACACACGCAGCACAGCGGGTGCGGTGGTT
Organism: Pseudoprimorskyibacter sp.; assembly: GCA_029251265.1. GTDB lineage: Bacteria > Pseudomonadota > Alphaproteobacteria > Rhodobacterales > Rhodobacteraceae > JAQXDR01. The sequence goes on from JAQXDR010000137.1 coordinate 17,365, forward strand.
CATTTACACAGCTGTCATTCGGTCGCCCTGTCGATGATGCCCGATGTGGATAAGGACAACTTCCTTCCAGCGCTCACACCTTATGGCATTATGAAGCTTGGCAAGGTGAAATTGCTACCGTTCTTTATGCCGGGTGACCCCGAAATGGGACAGGCCGTGCGTGGATTGGCCGGAAAACGTTCAGCCGTTATGCTGGCAAATCACGGCCCCGTTGTAGCCGGAAAAGACGTCGAAGCCGCCTGCAATGCGATTGAGGAGCTTGAGGATACTGCGCGATTGGCGATGATGACACGTGGCTTGGCTCCAAAAGGGTTATCGCGAGGCCAGATCTCTGCCTTGGTGACAAAATTCGATGTGGAGTGGAATGAATGACGCGTTTTTCAGCCAATTTGGGGTTTTTATGGACAGATCTGGAGTTGCCAGCCGCCATTCGCGCAGCAAAGGCAGCAGGCTTTGACGCCGTAGAGTGTCATTGGCCCTATGATGTTCCCGCAAGGGATGTCAAAAACGCGCTAGAGGATACAGGTTTGCGCATGTTGGGTCTGAATACCCGACGAGGGGCCGTCGATCAGGGTGAAAACGGTCTGGCGGCCCTGCCCGGCCGCGAAGGCGACGCCCGCGCGGCAATCGACGAAGCATTAGCCTACGCCAAAGCGATCGATGCGGACGCTGTTCATGTCATGGCAGGCTTTGCACAGGGCGAACAGGCACGCGAGACGTTTGTGAGAAACTTAGACTACGCCTGTGCAAACGCCCGCGCCCGGACCATCCTGATCGAACCGCTGAACCGCCATGATGCGCCGGGGTATTTTCTGGAAACCACCGATGAGGCACGCAAGATCATCGCAGATGTTGGCGCAACCAATATCAAGCTCATGTTTGACTGCTATCATATCGGACGAACAGAAGGCGATTTGACAACGAGGTTCGAAAATCTGCAGCCGATCATAGGTCACGTCCAGTTTGCATCTATCCCTGATCGTGGGTCGCCAGATCATGGTGAGGTCGACTACGCCTTTGTATTCGCAAAAATCGCCCAGTCGGGATGGACGCATCCATTGGGTGCCGAATACCGACCAGCGGGATCGACAGAGTCGGGGCTTGGATGGATGACACAATTTCGTTCCAGTTTTGAAAAATGACGCAGGGTCTGTGATCGCATCTTGTTAAAGGCGTATCGTGATCTTCACAGGGTCGTTTACCCCATTTTGCCTGCTGCCAACATCCTCCCAGAAAGTCTACGTACTTTTGGCAGCGATCTACATTTCAAACCTGGAATGGTTTGCAACGAGGTCGATTGGTCCATTCATGATCCAAAGCCCAAGAATGACCAGTCTGGAACATCACGTTATATTATTATTTTCAATACTCTGTAGATCATTTCTCATGTTATATATTAACTTTGAGCATTTCGAAAAACGATGCGATAAGCAACGAAAAACGCGATTTGGACTGCACACTCCCCAAGCTGCGCTGAATAGACTTTCAACAACGTGCAGGACATCATCGACCGCACGCCGGACGCCCCCCTCATATCCAATCTGTTTCCGTTAGTCCAAAAGACTTGATCCTAGAGAAAACCGTCGTCGGCCGCATATCCAGCAAAGCAGCGGCACCAGTCGGTCCAGATACTTTGCCCTTGGTCGCGTTTAACGCAGCAATCAGATTTGCGCGGATCAACGATTGGATTTCTGTCTCCGTCCGTATCCGGTTTTTCTCTTGGTCACTGTCAGAGCTGTTTCCGAGCGGCTCAATCTGCAGCTTTTTTCCCCTTGAAACAATAGCGGCCCTTTCGATGACATTTCTCAGTTCCCTCACATTGCCCGGCCACGCATAGTTTTGCAGCTGCTGCATGACACGTTCTGTAATTGTCGGAACGGGACGACTTAACTGCTTGCATGCAAGTTTCAGCAGATGGGACGTTAAAGAGGGAACATCTTCTGGTCGTTCCCGAAGCGGAAGGCAGGTGATCGGAAAGACATTCAGGTGCATAAATAGGGATCTGCGCAGCAAGGTTTCAGCCGAAGGACGGCTTTTCAAAACCGTCGTTGCTGCAATCACCCGTATGTCCAGCGGTTTTTCCCGCGTATCTCCCAATCGTGTCACTGTTTTGTTTTGTAAGGAATGCAGCAGCTTGCCCTGAATATCGGGCGGCAGGTCTTCGACTTCATCAAGGAAAAGTGTTCCGCCATGCGCAAGCTCAAGCTTTCCCGGCTTGTCTTGCTTGGCTGCGTGAGGCCCACCACGAACCTGGCCGAACAGTTCTGCTTCAACGGCTTCGGGTGCAACCGAATTGCAATTAAAATGGATCAGCGGGCGTTTGCGCCTGCCACCACCTTGGTGGATTTCTTTGGCGACCAGCGATTTTCCCGTACCCGGCTCACCTGAAATCAGCACAGTCGCATCTGTTTCCGCAACAAGATCAATTCGGGCCAAAACTTGCGCCGCGGCTGCAGAGGTGCCGATAATAGCGTGGTGTGCCCGTTCAGAATTGATTTCTTCCTGAAGATAGGCGTTTTCCTGTTCAAGGCGGTCGCGCAGCTGAGCCACCTCCTGCAAAGCGCTTTTCAGCTTTAGCTCGTTTTCCTTACGCTCTGTGATATCGCGGAAAATAACCACGGCTCCGGCAAGGATTTGATGGTCGTATATGGGTGTCGAGATATATTCCACACGGATGGGTTTGCCATCTTTCCGCCAGAACACCTCGTCTTCGATGCGATTGACTTGTTCAAACCTGAACGATTTATAAATTGGGCAATCATGATGGTGATACAGCTTACCCGAGAGATGATGATGGTGAATGATGGAGTGGATGTCTTTGCCAAGCAGATCTTCGGTCGTCCACCCCAGCATTTCTTGGGCGGCGCGGTTTACAAAAGTCGTTCGACCTTCTGCGTTCAGGCCATAGATGCCTTCACCTGCTGCATTCAGAATCAGCTGGTTCCGACGTTCCAAGTCCGAGAAAAAATTTTCAGCGCGTTTCCATTCGTCAAGACCAGCGCGTTGTAACTCTGCAATTTCGGTCAGATGGGCACGGCGGTCCATTTCATCAAGGTCGATGATCAGCAACAAGATATGGTGCGAATGGGTAGCCAGCTTATGCCCCCGGATTTCGCAGCGCAATACTTGGCCGTCACCACGATTGAGCTTGATCCGACGGGTCCATGCCTGACCGCGCGTATCAATCTCGTCTGCAAAGACAAGAAACTCACCCAGTCGTGTCCCCACAAAATTTGCAAACCGAGGGCAAGCATCCACCGATACGCCCAAGAGCTTTTGCGCCTGTTCATTCATTTCACGAATTTGGTCGGTGTCTGTGCATAAAACACACGCAGCTTCAGGCAAGGCCGAGACGATAGAATCAAAAAATGTCGTTTCAACTGTCATGATCTCTGGATAACCAGAAACCTATCCACAAAATAGCGAAATTTCGTAAATTACTATTTTTCGTAAATTGTAAAATAGGAACAAATGGCTTTAGTATCTGATTTTTATCCTATTTTTCAAATTGATTAAACTTTAGGCGCCCCCCTTTTTTGCGTCCTGCAACGTCTCCAATATATCTAAATCGAGGCTGGCTCGCGGGAGTGAGCCAAGTGCATGGTCAAATATTTTGCCTTTCGCAATACGGTTGGCCGAAACTTAAAAAGGATGAACCATGACGCACTTTAAAGATCCGTTTAATCCAAATATCGATGTCTGGAACGAATGTGGCGAGGCTAATGGCGGACCGGCTGATCCATATGCCGGCCTGTCCGCAGAGGATGCAGACGTACTTCGCCGCAGAGCAAAACAGTCGCTGAAACCCGAAGTTGGCATGACCCGTGCTTTGGAAAGCTCGGTTATGCAGGGCTTGTTTAAAACAGATATCTCGCGTCGTGCTTTTCTGCGCAGTGCGGGCGTGACAACCGCACTTGCTGCTGTCGCCACTGTCTTTCCCCTGTCATCTTTGCAGCTCATGGCCGAGGAGGCTATGAAAAACCTCGAAAAAACCAAGCTGACATTAGGGTTTGTTCCAATTACCTGCGCAACACCGATCATTGGTGGACACGCGTTGGGATTTTACGAACGCTATGGCCTTGATGTCGACATCGTGAAAACCGCTGGTTGGGCTGTGTCGCGGGACAAATGCCTGAATGGTGAATACGACGGGTCACACTTGCTGTTCCCAATGCCTATGGCGATGTCACTGGGTGTCGGTTCGACGGCGCAACCGTGGAAAGTGGTGGCGAATGTAAACACCAATGGTCAGGCAATCGTTTTGGCCAACAAGCACCGCGACAACCAAGATCCCAAGAACTGGAAAGGCTTCAAATTCGCAGTTCCGTTCGAGTACTCGATGCACAACCTGCTGTTGCGTAACTATGTCGCCGCCGCTGGCCTGGACCCTGATCGCGATATTCAGATCCGCGTGGTTCCCCCACCCGAAATGGTTGCCAATCTGCGGTCTGAAAACGTTGATGGGTATCTGGCTCCTGATCCGTTCTGCCAGCGTGCGGTCTACGATCAGGTCGGCTTTATCCATAAACTGACACTCGATCTTTGGAAGCAGCATCCCTGCTGTGTGTTCGGTCTGTCGGAAAAGTTCATTGGAGAGAACCCGAATACGACCATGGCGCTAACCACATCGATCCTCGAAGCAACAGCGGCCGCTGAAACATCCGAAGGACGTGTCGCCTTTGCAGAATCCATGGCGCCGGCTAATTACCTTAACCAACCGGTCGAAATTCTGAAGCAGATTCTGACAGGTGTGTTCCCGGATGGTCAGGGCAATATCAAGAATGTGCCGGACCGGATCTCGTTCATGCCACTGCCGACACAAACCATGGGGACATGGGTTCTGTCGCAGTTGCGTCGTTGGAATTATATCGAAAATGACACCAACTACGCGACGTTGGCCGAGAATTTGGTCATGACAACCACCACGCGCGAACGTATGCGCGCAATGATGGTTGCCGATGCGAACTTGACCTTTCCGGATGCCGAACAGGACGTCTATGCCCCGGTCGAAATCCAAGGACAGGAATTCGTCCCAAGTGCGGCGCAGCAGTTCATCGACAGCCAGCCGTTCAGCCGCACGATTTAAACCAAAGTGCATAAAGACCGAGTGGGGCAAATCTGTGCCCTGCTCAACCTTGCTTTTCCAGAGGATCCACATGCTACGATCATTTGATGTCCGCAGCGCATTGCTGTCCCTAGCCATCCTCGCGTCGATCCTCGCGGTCTGGCAAATCACCACGCATGTTCCTGATACAGGACCCGTAAGCGTAGTGTTATCCCAAGATCAGATGGGGCGTTTGCTTGATAAAAACATGTCATCCGAGGATATCGAATTCTACACCAGTCAAGGGGTTGCCTTTCTCCAACTTGAGCAAATCGCATCCCTGAACCTGTCCAGAGAGATTATCGACGCCGCTGGCGGCATTCGGGCGCTTGGCATCAGCGTTCCGGATGAAAATTCAGCGCCCGCTCCGGGATCTTTGTTCCCATCACCGGCCAAAATCGGGATAGAGCTTTGGGCAACCGTCACAGATCCGTTCTACGTCGCCGGCACCAATGACATGGGCTACGGGATCCAGATTGGCTATTCGCTGCTACGTGTTGTTATTGGATATACTTTGGCCGCGCTTGTTGCGATCCCTTTGGGATTTCTTATCGGCATGTCCCCCTTAGCGTACAAGGCACTGGATCCTTTCATTCAGGTATTGAAGCCTATTTCGCCACTGGCCTGGATGCCCATCGCATTATTCACAATCGGCGACAGCGAGCTGTCTTCGCTCTTTGTGATCTTTGTGTGTTCCTTATGGCCTATGCTGACCAATACGGCCTTCGGTGTGGCAAGCGTCCGTTCTGATTGGGTCAATGTTGCGCGCACGCACGAACTTAGCACGTGGCGTACGGCCTTGACAGTGATCTTGCCGGCCGCCGCACCCACCATTGTGACGGGTATGCGAATTTCAATTGGTATTGCTTGGCTTGTCATCGTCGCCGCTGAAATGCTCGTGGGTGGAACAGGCATTGGGTATGTCGTTTGGAATGAATGGAATGGGTTGCGCCTCGACAGGATGATCGTCGCCATCTTGTTCATTGGCGTGATGGGCATGTTGCTGGATACCGCATTTGCACGCCTGCAGCGCGCTGTTGCTTACGTTGAATAAGGACGCACAAGATGGCTAGATCATTTCTGTCGATCGAACGGTTGACGCAACAATTTCCCGATGGTGCCGGTGGCACGATGACGGTATTCGAAAATGCAACTTTCGGCGTCGAAAAAGGCGAGTTTGTTTGCATACTTGGCCATTCTGGCTGCGGAAAGTCCACAATCATGAATATCCTCGCTGGTTTGGCAGAACCAACCAGTGGCGTGGTAAAAATGGATGGAGAACATGTCTCTGGTCCCAGCCTCGACCGCGGGGTCGTCTTTCAGAACTATTCTTTGTTGCCGTGGTTGACTGCCTTGAAAAATGTGACATTCGCAGTTGCAGCCCGGTTTCCAAAATGGACCAAGCAACAAGTCATCGAACACTCGACCGCGTTTTTGGAAAAGGTTGGGCTGACCGGAGATGCAATCCACCGCAAACCAAGCCAACTGTCAGGCGGAATGCGCCAACGCGTGTCCATAGCGCGCGCCTTTGCAAACGAGCCAAAGTTGTTGCTGCTGGATGAACCCTTTGGTGCTTTGGATGCACTGACGCGGGGTACGATCCAAGACGAACTTATCAACGTCTGGAGTCAAACCGAACAGACAGTTTTCATGATAACCCATGATATCGATGAGGCAATTCTGCTCGCCGATCGTATCCTTTTGATGACCAATGGTCCCTTGGCGCGTGTCGCAGAGTCGGTCGAGATAACAATTCCAAGACCTCGCAATCGCACCGAGATCGTCGAACATCCAAACTATTACGCGATCCGCAACCATTTGGTGCAATTTTTGGGACAGCGCTCCAAGGAGCTGTCCGGTATGTCATCTGACGATATCGATCAACGGCCGCAATCGGTGCATATCGATAAGACCGCTGATCTGGATATCCAAGCAGACGCAATGCACGAGAACCCACGCTTGCGGGCGATTAGCGAGTAATGGTTGTTTGAAATGCTGAGGTTGACACTCAAACACCGTTAATGCCCCCCCTTTCACACGCGAAGACAGACTTTAAACGGTTCGTATCGCAGATGACGCATAAAAATTCACGCGACACATCCATCAACGATGTGCCGATTAACAAAACTGATCGCAAGTTCCTTTGGCTACAGGGTCGGCGTCGCGCCGATCATCCCAGCCTTACAGAACTTGGATTATGATCCAGCCCAATCCAAAAGGAGAAAACAGCATGAAAGATGCATTTGAAGTACCAAGCATGATGACCAAAGAAGACGTAACCATGATGATCTTGTCTGCGAAAAAGCAGGCAGGTCTGACATGGGAAGGCATCGCAGAAAAAATTGACATGTCACCGGTTTGGACACATTCCGCCTGCATGGGAATGAACGGTTTTCCAAAAGACAAGGCCGAGGCCTTGGTTATGGCACTGTCATTGCCACAAGAAGCCGCCAGTGTTCTAGAAGAGCCACCCACCAAAGTTTGGGAGCAATCAATTCCGACAGACCCCTGCATCTACCGGTTCTATGAAATAGTAGGGGTTTATGGTCCAACACTCAAAGCGCTTATCGAAGAAAAATTCGGCACAGGGATCATGTCCGCCATTGATTTTGACATGTCCGTCACAAAAGTCCCCTATGAAAAAGGCGACCGGGTAAAGGTTGAAATGACCGGCAAATTCTTGTCCTATAATTCTTGGTAAAACAGTTGAAAATTTATGCGCGGAGATGGCGCAAACCATCCCCGCGCTATTTAGGAAAGCGGCGATAGACACACTCAGGCCTAAAACTTTTCCGGTGAATCCAATCTGGGCGCCAGTCCTAATTTCGGGTTGAAGAAGAACCAAAAGCCATCAAATCGATGCGTCACAAAGGCTGGAGCGTCACAACAACATTGCCCTTCTTGTGACCGGTATCGACGTGAGAGTGCGCTGCATTCATATCATCGAACATATAGCTTCGATCGATAATTGGTCGCAGGACGTCTTTGGTCACAAGATCGACCACAGCGTTAAGGACATCGGGGCTTTCTGACGCCACACCGCCGATCATCTTTTTGCCCTTCAGTGCGGCTTTGAAAAAGCCAAACAACATATCGGATGTCTTACCAGCAATCAAAACCATCTTGCCACCCCGCCGAAGAGCATGCTGTGCGCGCCTCCATGGCAGTGTCCCGACGGTATCGACAACCAAATCATAATGCACGCCTTCGACAATAACATTCTGGCTTGTGTAGTCGATCACCTGATCAGCCCCAAGGCTACGGACAAGATCCGAATTACTATCGCTGCAGACGGCGACGACATGTGCGCCTAAATGTTTAGCGATCTGTATGCAAGCAGATCCCACGGACCCAGACCCGCCATTGATCAAGACTGTCTGTCCAGATTTGAGCTGTGCCTTGTTCACCAGAAAATCATAAGCGGCTGTAAACCCGAACGGAATCGCAGCTGCCTGTTCAAAGCTGATGTTGTCCGGCTTTCTTGTCAGTTTCCCATCAGCAGGCATCGTAATGAATTCAGCATGCGCTCCGAAATCGGCGCCTGGAAAACCGATAACGGCGTCTCCGGGGTGGTAGTTTGTGACGTCGGAACCGACATCTTCGATAATCCCTGAGAATTCCGTGCCAAGGATCGGTTTACGTGGTCCGGTAATGCCAAACACGAGCCGCCCCACGAAACCAAGCCCCTTGGGCATTGTCAAACTGCGCGCCCGCCAGTCGCCCGCACTGACCGTTGTCGCATAGATCCGCACCAAAACCTCATTTGGCTTTGGGATCGGCTTTTGAACAGTAACTTTTTCAACAACATCGGGCGAGCCATAAAATTTGTATGCAAAAGCAAGCATGGGAGAGCTCCTTTACGCTGAAACAGAGGAAATATGCATGCGCTGCGCAGATGCGCGCCCACCCCGAACCAGCAGCCATAGTCCAAAGCTGATTTCCGAGATCGACACGATGATCAGCAAGCCGATGATGGTATAATCAAGCAGGGCCAAGTCCAAAAATGTCAAATTGACAAAGCCTTCAATCAGATATCCGAAGGCCCCGACAAAAAGCCCGCGTCCCAGTAGATGCGGGACCACTTGCGACTGCAAGACAAGCCAACCCAAGGCCAGCAAATGCACACCAAAGAACAGTTGCCAGACAAAGACACCCATCGAATGGCCATCAACGCAGAATTGGACAAATGCGTATAGCTGGGCGGTTTCCAGACCGCTTGGTTTGGTCAGCAAAATATAAGGCATGATCCACAGCAGAATGTTTATACCCATAACAGTGATCATACCGGCTCGCGCAATCAGCGCGACGGTCGCTATTTTGGGTCCAATCTGATAAAAAAGATGATAGATTAGGGCCGTAATGGCGAGTTCAAACAAGATCACGGCGCTGTCCGCGAAAACGCCAAGTTTAAAAAGCCCCTGATTGTCTAGCAAATTTGCGCTGGTGGTGGCCGTATCGTCTGCGACGATCTGCATCGGGACATATCCGATGCTAAAACCGCCAAATAGAGCGATTAAGAGATACAAAGCGCCGGCCATACGCGCCGCTTGGGGATCCCAATTATGATGTGTTTCTAAAGTCATTTTGGTGTGTTTCCTGATGTATCTTCCGTGTAACCGAGGTTTACGGCAGTGCGGGACATATGCGAATTGACCAAAACTCAATTTTTGATATGCAGATTCGTATGGATTGGCGGGCTGTAAAATTTGATTGGAACAAAGCGCGGGCTTTTTTGGTAACTGCGGAGGAAGGGTCCTTGTCAGCGGCCGCCCGCGCGTTGGGCATGGCACAGCCGACGTTGGGACGTCAGGTCGATGGATTAGAACAGGAACTTGGTGTGGTGTTGTTCGAACGCGTAGGCCGCGGTCTGACACTGACACCAAGCGGTCTGGAATTGCTGGAACATGTCCGCACCATGGGTGAGGCCGCAGGTCGCGTCTCGCTTGTCGCGTTAGGTCAATCCCAAGCCCTGGAAGGCAGTATCAGCATATCGGCCAGCGAGACGTATGCCACGGTTCTATTGCCTCCGATTGTAGCAAAATTGCGCACAGAAGAACCCGGTATTCAGGTTGAGATCGTCGTGGCCAATCACGCCAGTGATCTTTTACGTCGTGAAGCAGACATTGCCATTCGCAACTTCAGGCCAACCGAACCTGATTTGATCGCACGGAAAATTGGAATGGCGGATGCCGTTCTTTATGCTTCACCCGACTATATTGCCAAGTTGGGACATCCCAAGACTCCTTATGACCTAAAAGAGGCGGCTTTCGTAAATATGGATCGAACAGGCGCGATGATCAAAGGTCTCAATACACTCGGCCTTGGCTTGACCGAGGCTAACTTTCCATTGATGACAGAAAGCTATCTTGTGATGTGGGAACTGGTAAAACAAGGTGCCGCCGTAGGTATACTGGACGCCAAAATTGGGGATGCGGATCCGAATGTTATGCGCATTTTACCAAACTTAGAGCCTTTGAGCTTTCCAATCTGGTTGGTCGCACACCGGGAATTGACAACGAGCAGACGCATTCGGCGGGTGTATGATTTTCTGATCGCAGAATTGAAACGCTAAGCGATACAGAGCAAACCAGAGATATTCATTGTCACCAAAAAGACCGCCCGATGTCACAGGCGCAAAATATCAGCTTTTGAAATTAGCTTAGCGTCAGGGCGCAAGTAGATCACTGGATCCGGATTATTACGAGCCGGACCTCGTACCCAGTGAACCGCTGGATTGAACTGCAAGGTTTCAGATCTTTTATAAAGGAGCGGATCGGACGGATTCGCACACAATCTTTGAGTCGGCTAGACGGGGCGTTCACAATCTTAAACACTGGCATTTGACCCCCCCAATACAGTTGCAAACAACAAACGCGCAGGCTGCTTATTCAAATGGAACCAGAAATGCAGATAAAAAAAATTATTAAGTTATAAATTGGCTCGTACATCCCTGAGAGCAGTACAGAGGCGCCAAAAAGTACAATGCATTGATAAGGAAAGTCAAAGCGTCACCGTTATAACCACCCAGAGTACAAATTTTAAAACATTGAACGGATTCTTAATATTTTACAGCACAACACATTAGACCGTTAAAGAAAACGTAATGGCCCTTTCAACCTAGGATGTTACTGCCATGAAAAATTCTGTGACATCGCATACCTGCAAAAGAAAATTTGCGATAATTCACGTTAATTTCACGCAATATTCACCGAAATCTGATGAATAGTGAGGAATACCTGACTATCAACACTTTGCGTTAAATGGCATGGTTACTGTGTTCCGTGAGTGGTGGCTTTAGCCTAGGAGCTTTGGGAAACGAACTCTGCAATAACAGGGCTCTCCGTTTCTTTGTTGGCTTGGACGGCGTATTCTTCGCTGTTCAAGTCAACACTAAACATTGGGTCAGGTTCCCCAACACCTTGACCCATGTATTAAGGCGCTATTCTTTCCCCAGAATAGCGCCTTACCTTTTGTGACAACGATTTCAAAAGACTAGATAAATTTTGGCTCTTGAAAACATTGGTACATGAATAAAAAAACGGGTGGACAAGATCGACCCTGCCCACCCGCATTTTATGTATTAGCCTTGGGCAGCTTTAGCGACTTCGGCAGCAAAGTCTTCTTCAACTTTTTCGATGCCTTCGCCGACTTCCATCCGTATGTAGCCCGTGATCTCGACGCCGGCTTCCTCGGCTGCTTTGGCAACCGTCAGATCCGGATTGATCACAAATTGCTGACCTAGAAGCGTCACTTCAGCCATAAATTTCTTCATACGCCCAATGATCATCTTCTCGATAACAGCATCCGGCTTTCCAGATTCCCGAGCGATATCGATCTGGATTTGGCGTTCTTTCTCGACAACGGCGGGGTCAAGATCTGGTTCACCCAAAGCTTGAGGTGCAGCCGCAGCAATGTGCATCGCAACCTGTTTACCGAACGCCTCATTGTCCCCTGTCAATGCGACGAGAACACCGATTTTGCCCATACCGTCCGCGGCTGAATTGTGGATATAGGATACGACTTGATCACCTGATACTTTCGCCATGCGACGCAAGGACATGTTTTCGCCGATTGTTGCGATTGCTGTTGTGATCGTATCGGCAACGGTCTTTCCGCCTACTTCAGCCGCGTTAAGGCCGTCGATATCTTCGACGTCCACTGCTGCGCCAGCAATGCTTGCAACCATGCTTTGGAAATCAGCGTTTCTACCGACAAAATCGGTTTCTGAATTCACTTCGACCGCAACTCCTGTGCCACCACCAACGCTGACCGCGACCAAGCCTTCTGCTGCAACTCGACCTGACTTTTTAGCAGCTTTGGCAAGACCCTTGGTACGCAGCCAATCGATTGCAGCGTCTTGATCGCCATCAGTTTCTACCAGCGCCTTTTTGGCATCCATCATTCCTGCGCCGGTCATTTCGCGCAGCTCTTTGACCTGCTTTGCCGTGATCGCCATGTTCGGCTCTCCTTTTCGTCACTTAGGCTGGCCCCGAACGGGGTCGGGACGCGGTGGTCACCACGCCCCATTCTATGCATTCTGTTTTCTCAGTTACAATCCGAAGGAGTTATCCTTCAGATGTTTATCCAGCGATCTCTTCGACAGGGGCTTCTTCCAAAGCGCCCAAGTCAACACCGGCAGCACCCATCTGAGCTGTCATACCATCAAGCGCCGAGCGCGATACCAAATCGCAATACAGCGAAATTGCGCGTGCGGCGTCGTCGTTGCCAGGAATGATATAATCAACACCATCGGGCGAACAGTTGGTATCGACCACGGCTACAACTGGAATGCCCAGTTTGTTGGCCTCGGCGACAGCCAGTGCTTCTTTTTTGACATCAATTACGAACAAAAGATCAGGAACACCGCCCATTTCACGGATACCGCCAAGCGACGCTTGCAGTTTGGACTGCTCGCGCTCCATGCCAAGACGTTCCTTTTTGGTCAGACCTTCGGCACCATTTTCCATCTTTTCGTCAATAGCCTTGAGGCGGTTTATGGATTTCGACACTGTTTGCCAGTTTGTCAGCGTTCCACCCAACCAGCGGTGGTTCATGTAATACTGCGCGCATTTCTCGGCAGCTTCAGCAACAGGGCCAGCGGCCTGACGCTTGGTGCCAACGAACAAAATGCGGCCACCCTTAGCAACCGTGTCATAGACAGCCTTTAGCGATTGATCCAGCAGAGGAACTGTCTGCGTAAGATCCATAATATGGATTCCATTGCGAGCACCGTAGATGAACGGTCCCATGCGGGGATTCCAACGTTGGGTTTGGTGACCAAAGTGTACGCCAGCTTCTAGCAGCTGACGCATGTTGAACTCAGGCAGAGCCATGCGTGCGTTTCCTTTCCGGTTTGCGCCTTGGCGGGGGAATTAACACGACTTGTGTCAACCGGTGGACCCACGGGGATGTCTGTCCCGAAAAAGGCCCCATCCCCGCCTGCGGGATTGAGTGATGCGCAGATAATCCAGCTTTGAAGGCTTGGCAACCCTTTCGGCAAACCGACTTTACAAAAATACCCGTTCCACGAACCAAAAAGACCCTACCAAGCCGATTCCAATGCTTGCAGGTGCGCTGACGTAGCGACGATAGGTGCCCTTTCCCGACTGGTTGAACCAACAGGCCAATGCACAAAAACCTGACAGTGCGGCAAGGGGGACCAAAAAGACCTCGGGTGATGTCCCTATTTGTTTCATAAAGGCTTGAGTATCCAATACAAATCGCAACGCAATTAGCACCAACGTGGTCGTCAGATAAAGACCGAAACCCGTTTTTGCGGACGCCTTACCGTTTTCAACCAACAAAATCGGCGCCGTGAGAGCGAACAATCCAAGTAATACTGCGATCTGCCCGACTTCGACACCGATGTTGAAGCCGATGAGAGCTGGAACAAATAGCCCCTGCGGCAATCCAAATTCGTTTAGTACGCTGGCAAATCCAAGCCCATGCAAGAGACCGAAGCCGAAAATGACCACAGGTCGCAGCTTTGTTATTTTTTCATTTGTTAGGTTTTCGATAGCGACATAAACGATTGAGGCGGCAATCAACGGCTCTACGATACTGCCGGGAACCACGATGTAGCCCTGTGCGGCAAGCGCCAGAGTTATGGAGTGAGCCAGCGTAAACGCCGTAATTTGCCACAGTAATGCATGCAGCCGCGGAACAAGGAAAAATAATCCCATCACAAAAAGGATGTGGTCCAGCCCTTTTGGCAGGATATGGTCAAAACCCACTGGGATATACTGGGCAAAGGTGTCCATAACATTCAGGCCTTCTCCACCATTCACAGAGATTGGGCCGGAAGATCCCCCGGCAAGGTAACCGGTGTAGGGAGCGTCGACGCCTTGTTGCCTGAGAACTAGCATCCCAAATTCCGATGGCCATTTCAGAGAAACCTGATCCGTACCTGCTAAAATAGAGGTCTCAAATGTCAGCCGGCTCTCTCTTGATTGCGCCACGTCGCCGATTTCGGACACATCAATACCGGTCAACTGTAACGGAGCAATCTGACCATCCGCATAAAATTCGATGACAGATACAATGAATGGCGTCAGCTCCCGTATGCGTTGCGCCATCTCTTCGGGACCCAAAAGGCGCAAGGCATCGACCTCGCGCGACAGGATTGTGTCGTTGGTATCCTCGACGCCCTCAAGGTCCACACCCGCAACAATCGCTTCGGCATTCAAAGTGATGTCAAGCACCACACTGCCGTCTTCTATCGTCAAATCGCCAATAGAGGGGAGAACTTCATGCGCAGCAACCACCTGCGCGAAACACACCCAAGCAACCAGTGCCATGATTGATTTACGCAAAAGCTGCGCCATAGTTGCGATTGTCATGAAACCTCGCCATGCTGTCTGTCTTTACTGTTTTGTCCGCCACGCAAACCCGCCTTATCTAAATAATTTGGGAAACGTTGTGCACAATATCTTCGATACGCGCCATTGCAAGGGCGGTGCGGTCGTGGCTTACAGGGAAGTATGATTCAGACACCCTCCTCTCCTAGCGCACTATGCATCGGTTCGGTCCTTTGGGACATCATCGGGCGCACGTCACGTCAAATGTCTATGGGCCATGATGTGCCCGGACGAATTACCCGACTGCCCGGTGGTGTTGCGCTAAATATTGCAATGACCTTGGCAAACATGGGACACCGTCCAGCCCTTTTGTCAGCCGTTGGAATGGATGCCGATGGCGATGCTTTGGTCGCGGCTTGTCAACAGATGCAGCTCGATTGCCGGTTTCTCACCCGAACCAATGCGCCGACGGATCAATACATGGCGATCGAAGGCGCCAATGGTCTGGTTGCAGCGATTGCGGATGCTCATTCCCTAGAAGACGCAGGCGCTTTGATATTGACCCCGTTGCAAGATGGCACCTTGGGCGATGCTGATACGCCCTACTGCGGATTAATCGCTCTGGATGGGAACCTGACCGAAACCCTGCTGAATGAAATCGCTAAAGACGAAATTTTCCGCGCAGCTGACCTTCGGCTGGCCCCCGCATCGCCAGGAAAGGCCGAACGATTGAGTCCCTTTGTGCAGACTGGCAGGGGCACGTTTTATGTTAATTTGGCCGAAGCCCAATGTATCCTCAATCAACAGTTCAATGATGCGCCAGAGGCGGCGCGGGCGATGGTCGCCGCCGGGGCGGAACGCGCATTGGTGACCAATGGCGCCCAAATCGCGGCTGACGCGACACCACAAGTCTGCCTAACCAGATCCCCGCCAATTGTACGCGTTCATCGGATTACCGGCGCAGGCGATAGCTTTATGGCAGGGCATATGGATGCAGAGCTGGCCGGGGCAAACCGCGCAGATGCATTAAAAAAGGCGCTTCAGATTGCTGCGCGCTATGTCTCAATGGAAGGAACGCAATGACTGTCTTTACCCTTTCTCCAGAAGTGGCAAAAGCCAAGGCTGCGGGCCAGCCCATAGTGGCACTGGAGTCCACGATCATCACGCACGGTATGCCATGGCCAGACAATCTCGATATGGCACGTCAGGTAGAGCAGGATGTCCGTGATTACGGGGCCACGCCTGCAACGATCGCGGTTTTGGACGGCGCATTGTGCATTGGGTTGACCGATGCACAGTTAAAGGACTTGGCACAATATCCGGATGCCTCCAAGTTGAGCCGTGCAGATTTGGCCGTCTGTATGAGCCAAGGCAAAACAGGAGCCACGACAGTTGCGGCGACAATGATTGCAGCCGCCCTTGCTGATATTGATGTCTTTGCCACCGGGGGAATCGGTGGCGTGCATCGAGGGGCGGACCAAACTTTTGATATATCTGCCGATTTATCCGAGCTGGCACAAACATCCGTTACCGTCGTCTGTGCGGGGGCCAAAGCCATTCTGGATCTGCAAAAGACGCTGGAAGTTTTGGAAACACAAGGCGTTCCTGTTATTGCCTATGGTCAGGATGACCTGCCGGCCTTTTGGTCCCGTGACAGTGGTTTAGTCGCACCATTGCGGTTGGACAGCGCAAAGTCGGTCGCCCGTGCACATCATATGCGCCGGACACTGCGATTGCCTGGTGGTCAGCTTGTGGCCAATCCCATCCCCGTTGATTTTGAAATCCCGCGCGAGACCATGGATCCGGTAATCGAACAGGCAAACGCCGACGCAACCGCCGCCAATATCAAAGGCAAGGCTGTGACACCATTTTTACTGGGCCGCATATTCGAGCTGACAGAAGGGAGATCCTTAATCGCAAATATCGCACTGGTGAGGAACAACGCCCAACTTGCCGCACAGATTGCCTATGAATTGGGCAAATTCGGCAAAGAAACGCCTCCATTGTGATCGAGACAGTTGTGGGCAGCCCAAACAGAGCCTAGGTTGATTGCAACGTCTCTCAGTAAATGACCCCATGACCGCCCCTTTTGATAAACCACCCCGTCGTCCGGGACCATTTGCGGTCCTGAGATCAAGCTTTTTAACGGGGCTTGTTGTTATTGCGCCTGTCGGATTGACGGTCTGGCTTTTGTGGACTTTGGTGGGATGGGTTGACGGTTTTGTGCTGCCGCTCGTGCCGGACCGTTTCAATCCCGAACAATATATCGGTATAAACCTTCGCGGTGTCGGCGTCATTTTCTTTCTGCTTTTTACAGTTTTTGCAGGATGGGTGGCAAAGGGACTGATCGGCAGATCGTTGATCAGCTTCGCAGAAAGCCTTGTTAACCGCACCCCAGTCGTCCGCTCGATCTATTCCGGCATAAAACAGATTGCCGAGACGGTCTTTGCACAGTCTGAACGCAGTTTTGAAAAAGCATGCCTGATCGAATATCCGCGCAAAGGCATTTGGGCTATCGGATTTATCTCGACTACAGCCAAGGGCGAAGTGGCACAGCGCGCGGATGCAAAAGGCGAGATCGTGTCAGTCTTTATACCGACCACGCCTAATCCGACTTCGGGCTTTTTGTTGTTTTTCCCAAAAGTCGACGTTATCGAATTGGACATGAGCATCGAAGATGCCGCCAAATTGGTAATTTCAGCTGGGCTGGTGTATCCTAACGAACGCGAAGACGGCACGACAGAGGCTACCTTGGCCCATCAAGATCCCTGAGGTTACCGGAAAACCGCAACCGGCCTTTTATCAGACCACAGGGTGAGCATTCTGCAAATATAATGCGATGCATTTGTCAGCCTCCGTGGCTCGCCAACCATTTCTAGCCGAACATCGTCCTAAGGTCTGAGGTTTGCCGGATCCCAATATCCGCGCGGTGATTGTTTAGAAACGTCTCGGCCGCGTCACGGCCCGCATCTTTTAGCTCTTGCAGCACATGGGGAATCGGAACCAGCTTCGTTGCGACCGACAGACGGGTCATCAAGGCATCATCTGCAATCATGTGGATACGTGGGCTGCGCATTGCATCATCTGAAAGTCGCCCCTGTTCGATCAGGCCTTGGACGAATGTAATTGCCCTTAATTCCCGCAACAAAGAACTGTTGAAGCTAATCTCGTTAATTCGGTTCTGAATTTCATGGGGCGTAACCGGCTGGGACTTACGCTCAAGTGGGTTGATATTGACCAACACGATATCAGCCGGCAAATCGTCCCGAAACATCGGAAATAATGCAGGATTGCCCGTATAGCCGCCGTCCCAGAACGCCTCTTGTTTGCCCGTTTTGGGATCGGGGCATTCTACGGATTGAAATAATGTTGGTAAGCAGGCCGACGCCAAAAGCGCGTCGGATGTAATCTGTTCGTCCTGGAAAATTCGAATTTTTCCGTCACGAACACAGGTTGCACCAACAAAAAGCACAGGCCCCTGATCTGCACATATACGATCATAGTGAAACCGATCAACAACGCGCCGCAGCGGATTTTCATAGACAGGGCCCATGGCATATGGGGTGGTCAGCCCGCTCAATGCATCTGCCATCAGGTAAGGCGGCGACATTGACAACATATGGCCTGTTTGACCGGCATCCGGCAACCAGGCACGCATCCAGTGTGGCAAACGATCGTCCCGCAAGGCTCCCATTTGCTCCCAAAGCCAATCAAGATTTTCGCGCGCAGCCTCGGCTCCGCCCATTGCCCAACCGGATTTGAGCGCCGCAGCATTCAATGCTCCCGCAGAGGTTCCTGAAATCGAAGCAATATCCAGGTCAGGTTCTTGCAAAAGCCGATCCAAGACACCCCATGTAAAAGCACCATGTGCGCCGCCACCCTGTAGGCCGAGATTGATGCGCATCTTTTAAAGCGCCGTCCAGCCGCCATCGACACTGATGGTTGTGCCCGTTATCTGCGCAGCCGCATCAGACGCCAGAAAGACAGCCGTGCCGCCCAGTTGCTCTACCGTCGCAAATTCGCGTGACGGCTGCCGCTGCAGCATCACATTTTTGATAACGTCCTCGCGGCTCATGTTATATTTGGCCTGCGTATCGGGAATCTGCGCTTCGACCAAAGGTGTCAACACATACCCCGGACAAATCGCATTGCAGGTGATCGGATCTTCGGCTGTTTCCAAAGCCACCGTCTTGGTTAGGCCGACAATGCCATGTTTTGCCGCTACGTATGCGGATTTATAGGGGGATGCAGTCAAGCCATGTGCAGACGAGATGTTAATCACCCTGCCCCAGCCTGCCGTCCGCATCATGGGAACCGCAACTGCGGTGGTGTGATATGCAGAGCTTAAGTTGATCGCAATAATCGCATCCCACTTGGATTGCGGAAAATCCTCAATCGGTGCGACGTGCTGTATGCCTGCGTTATTGATCAAAATATCGCAGACACCTGCCTTTTCAATCAAGTCTCGGCACGCGTCCCCATTTGACATATCTGCCTGAATGTATCTCGCTGACACGCCTGTTTCCGTGGCGATTGTATCCGCCAGCGCGTGATCTTCGTCGTGGTTGGTAAAGCTGTTGAGCACAACATCCGCCCCCGCTTTGGCAAGCTGTACAACGATGCCAAGACCAATCCCAGAATTGGAGCCCGTTACAATTGCGGTTTTGCCTGCGAGTGTCATAATTATATCCTCAGCTTTGTTGTGCATGGTGCCGGTGTTCTCACCAACCGCATAAACTGTGAAAGCGACTTGATGAAAAGCATCTGATGCCAAATTCGCCAAAAAAAAACGCCGGCGCAAGGCCGGCGTCCAGTTATTGAGGCAGGTTTCATACAGGCAAGAAACCTATCGAGCAGTAGGGCATATATAAGCATTCTTGTGACGCAGGCCAAGCTAAAAGTTTGAAAAGACGTAAAACCCGCGTTACGGTCGGACATCACCACCTCATTTT
>JAQXDR010000146.1 GCA_029251265.1 Pseudoprimorskyibacter sp.
GAAATGAATGGGCCAGCTCTCCAACCTTAAAACTATATTGTCACTACTTGCACAATAATTACTCTCATTCAGGAAAAAATAGCCATTCGCATTCGCCGCTGTCGCGAATGAAAGTGCACAGAAAAGACGCGCAGAATTTTTGATGTATTCAGCAATAGACTCTCCTTAAATCGCATGCGCGAAAAAATAAATTTTTCGGCGATGGCAAACTCATTTCTACCCCTTAAGGTCGTACATGAGGTTGCGTAAAACGTATATGGCCCAATCGGAAGGAATTTTTGCAGAACCACGTAAAGAGAGAATATCTTGGGAACTGTTGCATTAGTCGGTCGTTTTGGCCGGGGTCACAAACCCTAGCCGAAACCTTGAGTTATAGGCGAGTATCGTGCCGTCTTTTTGGCGTACCAGTTTTGGCATTGCTGCATTGGATGGGCCGAGAGGCGGAACGGAAAAAGGCACCAGCTCGCCACGAACGAGTGTTGCTATCGCGGATGCATCAAGATCAATGAACGGATACCCAAACCCTGGCACTGTGATCGCCGGACTAAAGCTCAAAAATCCATGTCAGCCGAGGACAATATCTTCCGAGACAGGCAATTCGGCGAAGCAGTAGTCTTGCTCTGAAGCTTGGCCAGATGCGCTTTGCGCCAAGTAGATGAGAAGCAAGCTGCACAAGATTTGGCGGACAAACAACGATTTCCCGGAGGGTTGAAGCATCAACAAGCCGTGCCTGCGTGTCTGCGCTTGATCTATCACGCTTCTCCGGGTGAAGAACACTGTCAGTAATATCAATGTGCATTTAAAATTGACCCAATGCGATCATTTTGAAAATTACGCATCTCTAGGGCAGGAAAGCCCACAGAAGAGCGGCCCCCATGTAGCAGGCTCGTCTGTGGGTTTTACTTTTTCTGGTTCAGGATTTGGTTCGAGATTTGCTTTGGGCGAAACGATAAGATGTGTTGCCGGCTTCGATTATGCTGCAGTGGCGGGTGACCCGATCAAGCAGCGCGGTGGTCACCTTGGCATCTCCAAAGACCGAGACGCATTCGCCAAACTCGAGGTGGGTCGTGATGATGACGCTGATGGTTTCATACAGCTTGCTGATGAGATGAAACAGCAGCGCCCCGCCGCCACGGCTATCGGCGTTCAGGCCATCGAGCAAAACAGACGCAAAGTGCGCTTCTACTCAACCGTCGAGCGGGTCAACGCATTGGGGCAGGAAAAAGACCCCGGGAAGGCCGGGAAGTAGGCTGAGATGTTGACCAAAATCGATCTCGTCATCCTCGATGAGCTTGGCTATTTGCCGTTCAGCCCGTCCGGCGGCGCGCTCCTGTTCCACCCTCTAAGCAAACTCTATGAGCGCACCAGCGTCGTCATCGCGACCAACCTCAGCTTCAGTGAGTGGGCACAAGTGTTTGGCGACGCAAAGACGACAACAGCACTCCTCGACCGGCTTACGCGTCGCATCCTGGGAACTGGCAACGACAGCTAATGCTTCATGGTCAGCTCAGAGGCTGCACAGAAAACGTCATAGGAGGCCACCGCATTGACCAAAGCATAGCCGCCAATAAATAATAAAGCTGGGTTAGATCTTAGCGACAATCAACACATGACTTACAGGCATATCTAATACCCCAGCTCATAAAAAGTTACCAAACGCTTCTCGATAATAATATCCGTTTTTGCAGCCTTCAGCTTTACTGGTTGAGGCCCGTTTGCATAAGAGCGAGGTGAGACCGCAAAGTAGTAACTTGTGCCGATGATAAACCACTTGGAGACGCAAGGATGGCTTGGATTTGCGTCATAGCAATCTGCATCTGCGGAGGACTCAAAGTCGCAGTGGGATTAAACTGCTGCACGACCGCAAATGGCACATTCGCAGCAGGCGCAACCGCTGTCTCGGTGTTTCCAAATGGACCGTCAGTTTGGTCCTGCGCACCAGTAATCACGTTGGGGATTCCTAGCACGTCAGCTCTGGCGACTACTGCTGTACGAACAGTTGGCGTCGGAACAGGCGTCGGAACAGGCGTTGAGACCGGTGTTGGTGTTGGTGTTGGTGGTGTGTAAAAGAAAATTGTTCCCGGATTCACCACCGAAATTTGTCCTGCGATTGAAGCAGAAGCTGCGAGCGACGCCGTAACAGCGATCAAAGCTAGGGATTTTCCAGTCATCTCATATTCCTTCATCAACAGATTAGTATAGGCCAGCCCGCATAACAGCGAATGTAATATTCAAACGCCCTTTGGTGTTTTTCTGTGTTATGTCTGAGTAACTTATTCCGGCCTGAATGTCTTCACCCAGAACGGTAACAGTTGTGTTAACGCCGGCGACCCATTCATCACCATACCAAGATAAACCCGCAGACGTTTTGTCAGTCAGTGCCAAACCAAAACCGATAAATCCCCCTGGCTCGTCGTCAAGGGTGCCAATATTGCTTGAGTACCCTGCAGATATCATTGCGGAACGGCCTTGAAGAGCAAAACGGCGAGAATACGCAAATGTTGTACCAACATCATTGTTTTTTGCGTCACCCCATTTTATCGCGTTAGCAACGGAAACAGAAATCGCCGAGTCAGTGTCAATATTTCGGGAAAATTTGACGTTGACGGTACCACTATCCGCGAAATCACTCGGCAATACCGACGTGATGTTAAGGATAACCTCAAGACCAACTGCATTTATTGAATCGCCAAAGCCTAACCCCAATGCCATTGAGCCATCAGCCCCGTCGCCTTGCCCACGTTCACGCGTATCAGACAACGCAGCCACCGCAAAACCAACGCCACTGGGAAGGCCGAAACCGCTTGCAACGCCAACTGTAGAGGCATTGCCCATTGGGGCCTGCTCTGTCTGCGCCGCCAATGCATCAAGATAAGCAAGATAGGCCTCAGCACTTAGGCCATCGTCTGCAACAGCGCCATTCGCCCAAAATGCAACGATAGGGAGGGCTGCAAACAATAATCTGCGCCGCGGCCCAAACGAATTTCTCATATCAATCACCTTCCACGTACAAAAGACGCGGTAGTCCTACCGCGTCTTTTAGTTCTTTCATTGAACCTACAAGTTAGCCGGCTTCTGGCAAGCTAAAGTTCACTACGAAACCATTCAGTGAGTCACCCAAATTATCAAAGGTGCCACCAGCCTGCAGGTCGATATCGGCAATTTGTGTGGTTGTATGTTCACCCACCGCATCAATTTCGACACGCACCAGAGCCGCATCCTCACCATCCCGACCAATCGCGAACAGTGTCTCACCGTTACCAATTCCGGACATTCCCTCAACTGCAGCTTCAATTACAGCTGCGGCATCTCCGCCGAAATCCATTTCGGTCGTGAAGACAAGAAGACCAGAGTATGGATCCGCAATGGTGTCACCATCGCCAACGAGTTGCATATCGTAACCACCATCTGCACGCAGGTCATCAGCGTTCAGGTTATACAGAACCACTCCGTCGATTTCATCCTTATTTGATGGTTCGAATGACGCGTCAACAGCATCTGCCGTATTGAAGTTTGTGATCGTTACAATGTCCCCGTTTGTCGCCATGCCATCCAGAGCAACATAACTGATGCCATCGCCCAAATTGACTGTATCACTTCCACCGGCGGTCAATACTGCGTGATTGCCATTTTCGACATCCAACACCTCGCTGGTGGCAGTCCCAACAACCAAGTTAACAGCTAACGCGTCAACACTTATAATGGGGGTGACTGAGGTTGTATCAACGTTCGCAAAGGGCACGATTACATTAACGTCCGCCTGACTGATTGAGGC
>JAQXDR010000147.1 GCA_029251265.1 Pseudoprimorskyibacter sp.
ATCTATATGAACCAGATGCATAATGGCTGCGTAACAGCGTTACTCGTTCAAAAAGAGCGTACATCTCATGAAGGAAAAAACATGATCCGTAAAACGTTAATCGCCGCTATTCTTGCCACCGGTTTCGCCGCACCTGCCTTTGCAAGCGATACCCAGGACATTGTGGATACAGCAGTTGGCGCAGGAAGCTTTGGGACCTTGGTAGCTGCGGTACAAGCTGCAGGGTTGGTCGACGTGCTAAAAGGCGACGGGCCGTTCACAGTGTTTGCGCCCACCGACGAAGCGTTTGCAGCCTTGCCAGAAGGCACTGTTGAAAGCCTGCTTTTGCCTGAGAATAAAGACACGTTGGTGGCAATCCTGACCTACCACGTGCTGTCAGGCAAGGTGATGTCTGGCGATTTAAGTGACGATATGAGCGCGGCCACAGTTCAAGGCAGCACTATCATGATCGATCTGGACAATGCTGTGATGGTCAATGACGCAACTGTTGTCGCTGCTGACATCGAAGCCACCAATGGCGTCATTCATGTCATCGACAAGGTCATTATCCCGCAAATGTAGGCCTAGGACACTGTAACGAGTAAATGACGGTGGCGGTCCCTTACAGGGCAATTCAACCCGCCACCGTCTTGTTTGCAAAAAGCACATGCAGAAAATGATTAATGCACCACGGCATTTTCGGGTGCAGGCCGGGTAGACCTCGACACCCTATCTCCGATCACAAGACCATCGGGGCCAACGGATAGAATGACGGTATCACCATCGATAACATCGCCGGAAAGTATCATCTCCGCCAACGGATCCTGCAAAGCACGTTGAATGGCACGCTTTAATGGGCGTGCGCCGAACACAGGATCGTAGCCCTCGTCCGCAAGCCAGCTTTTTGTCGCGTCATCTAGGACGAGGCTGATCTTGCGCGCTGCCAGACGCTTCAACAGACGCGCCATCTGAATATCAACGATACCAGCCATATCTGTCCGTTTGAGACGGTCAAAGATGATGGTTTCGTCCAAACGGTTCAGAAATTCAGGTCTGAAATGCGCCCGCACAGCATCCATAACATCCAGCTTGGCCACTCCGGCATCCGCCCCTTCCGGCAGCTGACTAAGCGCCTGAGATCCAAGGTTGGATGTCAAAATAATAAGTGTCTGCTTGAAATTGACAGTCCGCCCCTGACCATCTGTGAGTTGTCCGTCATCAAGAACCTGTAAAAGCACATTGAAAACGTCTGGATGGGCTTTTTCAACCTCGTCGAACAAAACCACCTGATAAGGCCGACGGCGCACCGCTTCGGTCAAAACGCCGCCTTCATCATATCCCACATACCCCGGAGGCGCACCAATCAGACGCGACACCGCATGTTTTTCCATGAACTCGGACATGTCTATGCGAACCATGGCATTATCGTCATCAAACAAAAACTCGGCAACAGCCTTGGTCAGTTCGGTTTTGCCCACACCAGTTGGTCCAAGAAACAAAAATGATCCAAGAGGGCGGTTTTCATCGTTCAAACCTGCACGCGCACGACGGACAGCGTTTGCAACGGCCCGCACAGCCGGAGCCTGCCCAACCACCCTTGCATGCAGGGCCTCCTCCATACGCAACAGCTTTTCGCGATCCCCTTCGAGCATTTTTGACGTAGGGATACCTGTCCAACGCTCCACAACCCCAGCTATCTGTTCGGGGCGCACAGCTTCGGCAACGATGGCCGCACTTGCATTTTCTGCCTCACTCATCTGCTTTTCCAAAGCTGGAATAACACCATAGCTAAGCTCTCCTGCACGGGCGAGGTTACCTTCACGTTTGGCCTGTTCCAAATCCGCGCGAGACCGGTCCAACTGCTCCTGCATATTTCTTGTGGATGCAAGACGGTCTCGTTCTGCTTGCCAATGGGCTGTCATTGAAGCACTTTCCTGCTGCAGATCAGCCAAAGCTTTTTCAAGAGTTTTCAGCCGATCCTGCGAGGCTGCATCGTCTTCGAGGCGCAGTGCCTCGACTTCGATCTGCATTTGCAAAATCTGGCGGTCCAAAGCGTCCAACTCTTCGGGTTTGCTGTCAACTTCCATGCGCAAACGGCTGGCTGCTTCATCCATCAGATCAATAGCCTTGTCAGGTAGAAAACGATCCGAGATATACCGCTGCGACAGCGTTGCGGCGGACACAAGCGCACTGTCTGAAATCCTCACCCCGTGATGCAGTTCGTATTTTTCCTTGATGCCACGCAGAATACTGATGGTGTCTTCGACGCTGGGTTCCTGTACCAACACAGGCTGGAACCTTCGCGCAAGGGCCGCATCCTTTTCGACGTGTTTGCGATATTCGTCCAAGGTCGTGGCACCAACGCAATGCAATTCGCCGCGTGCGAGGGCTGGTTTCAGCAGGTTCGAGGCGTCCATAGCCCCCTCGGCCTTGCCAGCGCCCACAAGCGTATGCATTTCGTCGATAAACAACACAACCTCTCCGGCTGCCTCTGTGACCTCGGTCAAGACAGCCTTCAGACGTTCTTCAAATTCACCACGGTATTTGGCTCCAGCGATCAACGCGCCCATGTCCAAGGCCAATAGCCGTTTGTTGCGAAGAGATTCCGGGACGTCCCCATCGACAATCCGAAGAGCGAGCCCCTCGGCAATGGCCGTTTTTCCGACACCTGGTTCCCCGATCAGAACAGGGTTGTTTTTGGTCCGTCGGCTGAGCACTTGCATGGAACGACGGATTTCTTCATCCCGACCGATGATGGGATCAATCTTGCCGTCGCGCGCGGCATCGGTCAGATCTCGGGCATATTTGCGCAGGGCATCATAGCCCTCTTCTGCGCTCGCAGTATCGGCTGTACGTCCTTTGCGAATATCATTGATTGCGGCATTCAGCGCCTGTGCCGTAACCGCTCCTGCCTCGAGCGCGGACCTTGCAGGACCTTTGACAAGCGCGAGGGCCGTCAGCAAGCGTTCTGCCGGAACAAAGCTGTCACCAGCCTTAGCCGCCAGTGTTTCCGCCTCGGCGAGGATCTTGCCCGTCGCGCTATCCAGATAGACCTGTGCGCCATCGCCTTTCACTTTGTGCAATTTGCCAAGGGTCACGTCGTTTGCCTCACGAACGCGATCTGGCGACCCCCCTGCCCGGGTGATCAGGTTGCTTGCGAGCCCTTGCTCGTCATCCAGAACAGCTTTCAGCAAATGTTCAGGGGCCAAGCGTTGATGGCTTTCCCGCATTGCAATCGTTTGCGCGGCCTGAATAAATCCACGCGACCGCTCCGTGAACTTGTCTAAGTTCATGGCATATCTCCTTTTGTAAGCGCCCGGGAAGTTACGCCCGCTTGGCGGCACGCAACAAAGAAGGGCCTTGTGCTAACAAAGATGGAAAGACCCGGCGCATCATTCAAGAGGGACCATAGCGCATATACGCAAATGCACTGCCATCGGGGGCCCAACAGGGGACGTTGATGGTGCCTTGTCCGCCATTAAAACGCGCAACTTCACGAAGAGACGTGCCATCAGGGGACATCAACCGCAAACCCACATCCAAATTACGCGGGTGAAAGCGCGTGCCCGTGGGATAGGCCAAATAGAGGATATGTGTCCCACAGGGGGATGGATGAGGAAACCAATTGACATACCTGTCATGGGTGATGCGCATTACCTCGGACCCATCGGGCCGCATCCTATAAATTTGCGCGTGACCGTCCCGATCCGAATTAAACCAGATCCATGCGCCATCCGGACTGTAATCTGGCCCATCATTATGGCCTTCGAATTGATCGCGTCCTGTCAGCTGTGTCTCGGTTCCACCGGTCACAGGACTAATCGCGATGTCATACTGATCCGGACGGCGCCTGCAGCAATACGCGATGGACTGGCCATCTGGTGAAAACCCGTGCCAATAGCTTGGCTGTTTGGCACTTATCCGTGTTGGAGTTCCTCCAGCCGCGGGCGCAGTATAAATTGTCGAAAGGCCGTCCGTTTTGTGCGACAAGGCGATCAAGGATCCATCAGGTGAAATCCCGTGATCATTGTTGCAGGCTGTGGCAAAGCCTGTCGGCACTTTCCACGGCCCACTGCCATCTATGCCAATGCGCCACAGCCGACCATCCCCATTAATCAAAAAACTTTGACCATCTGGATCCCAGTTTGGGGCCTCAAACACAGCGGCAGATTTCCAGACCGTTCGTGTCGTGCCATTGGCCAAATCGAAAATTTCTAAAAATGACTGCATGTAACCTACCTTGACGCAGAGGTTTGCGCACTGCAAGACGACACCGCAAAGATACCCTGAAGGAGCCCACCCGATGTCAGATGATCGCCTTATTGTTGCAATGGATGTTCCCAATGCCTTAGTTGGATTAAAATTGGCCGAAGCCCTTGGTGACACTGTCAACTTTTACAAAATCGGTCTTGGAATGCTGACGGGGGGCGGGCTTGCCCTTGCAAATGAACTTAAGGCCGAACACGGCAAACGTATCTTTCTGGACATGAAACTGTTCGACATAGGGGCAACGGTCGAAGCGGCTGTTCGGGGATTGGCGCAATATGATCTGGATTTTCTGACGGTTCATGGAGACCCCCAAGTTGTGCGCGCCGCAAAAGAGGGAGCGAGCGGTAAAGATTTGAAAATTCTTGCTGTAACTCTCCTGACGTCGCTGGACCGCAGTGATCTGGATGACGCGCTGATAAAAGATGGCGCAATCCCCAATCTGGTCACGGAACGGGCACGTCGCGCGTTTGAAGCCGGGGCCGACGGTGTGATCGCATCCCCCAACGAGGCAGCTCTGATCCGCGCTTTGCCTGCATCCAAAGATCGGTTGATCGTGACGCCTGGTGTCCGGCCTGCGGGCTCTGATGCAGGCGACCAAAAACGCATCGCTACACCAGGCAAAGCCATTTCAAACGGAGCCGACCATATTGTTGTGGGACGTCCTATCTGGCAGGCGTCCAACCCGCGCGCGGCCGCTCAAGCTGTTCTGAAGGAACTTGGCTAAGCGTTCGGTCCACATCCACCAGATACCACACTGATCACGGTCAAAGTTATCAACTGCGACCGCGTTCATATTCCAAACGCTGCAAGGCAACAGCTTCGTTTGCTTCGGTTTTGCGACTACGGACCAAAGACGTTTCCACATAGTCCATATGTGCAACAATGGCCGCCCGGGCACCGTCAGCATCACGATTCTGCAAAGCCGTGTTGATAGTGTCATGCTGCGCAAGCAACGAAGATCGGGTGTGTTTTTGCCGGAACATAATTTGCCGATTGTAAAAAACGCCCTCGCGCAGCAATTGATACATTGACCGCATCATGTGAAGCATGACGACGTTATGACTGGCTTCGATGATGGCCAGATGAAAATCGGCATCCAACTGAGATTCATCTTGCGAGTTGCGTTTGCCGTGGGCTGCTTTCATCTTGTTGAAAATTGTATTGATGACCGCGAGATCAGCGTCGGTGCCGTAACGCGCAGCACGATAGGCGGCCAGTCCTTCCATATCGCGACGAAAAGAAACATAGTCAAAAACCGCTTCGTCATGGGTCGCAAAGAGTTTGATCAGCGCATCAGAAAACGCCGATCCCAAAACATCCGCCACATAAATGCCAGCGCCGGCCCGAGACGTTAGCAAACCTTTTTCTTGCAGTTCGGCAACCGCTTCGCGCAACGACGGTCTCGACACGCCAAGCCGTTCGGACAGTTCGCGCTCTGCCGGCAGGCGTTCTCCTGGCCGAAGAATGCCACGCAAAACGAGCGTTTCTATTTGTCTGGTAACAGCCGAAGACAGTTTTTCCGGCTGAACTTTCTGGAATGGCATGCAGCCCCCTCGATTGGTCAAAACATATGACCAAATCCGGATAATTGCAAGCGCCGGGCACTCTCAGTCAGCCGATCCGTTTTTCGTAAAACAGACTGGCCGGACTGGCCTTATACGATCCAAACGGGGGACATGACGTAAATCCATGCGTCTCATACAGGCGGATTGCAGCATCAAGCCCATGGCCGGTTTCCAGTCGCAACACCGGAAATTCCTCTTTTTGCGCAATGTCCGTCAGGGCCCCAAGAATGGAAGCCGCAACGCCCCGACCGCGCACGACAGGATCCGTGAACATAGCCTTGATTTCGGCATAACCATCACGTCGCGCAAATGCACCGCATCCCAGAATTTGGTTGTCCTGTTTTGCCACCAGAAACAACACATCCGGCGTTGTGAGTTGTTCGACACTAAGTTGATGACAATCATCCGGCGAAAACAGGCTCTGCATCAGTTCATGGCTTGCTTGTAAAAGTGCCAGCGCACCCGGCGCATAGGGGTCACCCGGTTCAATCAAAATTGTCATCATTCCCTCGGTTTGGCCAATATCTTGTGGATAATCGCCAATGCGCCCCCATATCAAGGCCAAAACATTTGACAGCCCGAGCATTTGACGGGCACAGTTTTCATAGACGCCCTGTGATACGAGGACTTCGTGAGATTTAACCGGCTACGTTTGAATGGCTTCAAGAGCTTTGTGGATCCCACCGATCTGGTGATTGCGGATGGGTTGACCGGCGTTGTCGGCCCCAACGGATGTGGCAAATCCAATCTGCTGGAAGCCTTGCGCTGGGTCATGGGCGAAAACCGTCCCAAGGCCATGCGTGGAGGCGGCATGGAGGACGTGATTTTTGCAGGTGCTGCAACCCGGCCAGCCCGAAATTTTGCTGAGGTCAGCCTACATATCGACAACAGCGAAAGACTTGCTCCGCAAGGGTTCAATGAGGCCGACTCCCTTGATGTCATTCGCCGTATCACGCGCGATATCGGGTCCGCCTACAAAACAAATGGCAAAGACGTACGCGCGCGGGATGTTCAAATGCTGTTCGCTGATGCATCGACGGGTGCGCACAGCCCGGCATTGGTGCGGCAGGGACAGATTTCGGAATTGATCAACGCGAAACCTCGTGCGAGACGCCGAATTCTGGAAGAGGCTGCAGGTATCTCTGGCCTTTATCAACGCAGGCATGAGGCCGAGCTGAAACTAAAGAATACAGACGCCAATTTGTTGCGCGTCGACGATGTGTTAGAACAACTTGCCGCACAACTGGCACAACTTGCACGACAGGCCAAACAGGCCGCACGCTACCGCGCTATTGGCGAAGACTTGCGGCGTGCCGAGGCTGCACTGCTTTATCGGCGGTGGTCCGAGGCTGACGCGCAACGCCTGGTCGCTGAATCCGCTTTGCGCGACAAACTGAATGCCACATCCACCGCCGAACGTGCCGCACGTGACGCAACTGCGGTGCGTACCGAAGCAGAGGCCCAGCTACCGCCATTACGCGAAGAAGAAACAATCGCGGCCGCCGTGCAGCAGAGACTTCTGGTCGAACGTGACACCCTGTCGGGGCAGGAAACCCAGGCAAGTGAAACGATCACTCGTCTGAAGCGCCGCATAGACCAGCTTGGCAAAGACATCGACCGCGAAACCGCCCTTAATCGGGATGCTGGCGAAATGATCGAACGCCTGGATTGGGAGGGGCGGGAACTTGCTAAGGCAGCAGAAGGGCAGGATGAACGACTGGCCGAGGCGCAGGCCAAGGCCAGCGAAGCGGCCGACGTATTGCAGGATCGCGAAGCCACACTTGGCGAAGCAACCGAAGACGCCGCCAGACTGGCGGCTCGACACCAAAGCGCCACAAGGCTGGTTGCAGATAGCACCAAAGCACGCGAGCGCGCCTTGGCCGAGGCCAAACGCGCGCGCGAGGCAGCGCAAGACGCACGTGCAAAACTGGCAGACGCAACCGCGCGCCAATCTGCGTCCGCAAAAGAACAAACCAATGCGCTTGCTCAGGCCGAGGCCGCGGAAACAGCTCTAAGCAAGGCCGAAACCCAACGCGGTATGGCACAGTCTGGCGAAACCGAGGCAAGATCCGCGCGCGCAGAGGCCGAAGGCGAAACAGCCACTTTGCGCGCCGAAGTGACGGCCCTTGCCCGCGTTCTTGAACGTGAGTCCTCAGACCAAACCGCCCTGCTGGACGCGCTTGTTGTCGAACCCGGATATGAAAAGGCCTTGGGAGCCGCCTTGGGTGACGACCTGCGTGCGGCTGAAGTTTCAGACCATTCGAGTGGCTGGCGGCGACTGACCCCCTATCAACCGGCCCCCTCCCCGCCGGTTGCAGGCCAGCCGCTGTCAGCCCATGTGGGTGCTCCTGATGTATTGGCACGCCGTCTGGGACACGTGTGTGTTATTGATGTGAATGATGCAGCGTCCTTGCAGCCTGACTTGCAACCCGGGCAGCGACTGGTCAGCAAGGACGGTGATCTGTGGCGATGGGACGGCTTTCAGCTTAGCGCAGCGGATTCCCCTTCGACAGCAGCCTTGCGGCTTGAACAAACCAACCGTCTTGCTGGCCTACGTCGCGAAATGGACACAGCCGAAGCGCGACGTCTCAAAGCGGTGGCGGCGCATGACGCTCTTTCCACAAAACTGACGCAGGCAACCGAAGCCGATCGGTTCGCGCGCACTGCGCGCCGTGATGCCGATACCGCCGTGGCGCAAGCCGGACGGGCGCTAAGCCAAGCCGAAGCTGACTGCAATTTGGCCCACGGTAAGGTTGAAACCCTTACGATGGCCGCCTCTCGCCACGACGAAGATGCAGCATCCGCAACACAGCAATTGGCCGATGCAAAAAGCGCACTGGCAGAGCTGGGCGATCTGGACGAAGCGCGTGCACAGGTCGAAGACATCCGGACAACTGTTGAGGCCGCACGTATGTTGATGATGTCACGTCGATCGGCATTCGACGAGCTGCGCAGAGAAGGCGAAAGTCGCCGCGCACGTAGTCAGCAAGTGACCAAGGATTTGTCAGGCTGGCGCTATCGGCTTGCTACAGCCGAAGCTCGGGCATCGGAACTGGCCGAGCGACGACAGGCGGCTGAAACCGAACTGGGCGACGCAATCGAAGTTCCAAAGGCACTCGCAATACGCCGGACTGATCTCGCAGAAGGTTTGCGCACTGCAGAGAGCCGTAAAGCCGCTGCCGAGGATGCGCGCAGTCAAGCCGAGAGCGTTCTACAGCGCGCTATAAAAGATGAAAAAGACGCAGAACGTTCCGCATCTGATGCTCGTGAAGCGCGTGCCGCATCCAACGCCCGTGCCGAGGCCGCTCAGGCCGCGGTGGTCGAGGCGCGTCAGCGCATGTTGGACGAAACGGGGCATCTTCCGGCCGAACTCCTTGCCCAGCTCAATACAAATGCAGACGATCTTCCTGATGCTAATGACCTCGATACAGACGTTCAGCGGCTGAAAAGACAACGTGATGCACTTGGTGCCGTCAACCTACGCGCCGAAGAAGATGCGCGCGATATACAAGTCGAACACGACACCTTGCGAATAGAAAAGCTGGATCTGGAAGAGGCCGTCAAAACACTTCGTGCAGGAATAGCCAGTCTGAACCGAGAAGGCCGGGAAAGACTACTGACCGCATTTGAGCAGGTGAACAGCAACTTCGGAATGCTCTTCACGCATCTTTTCGGGGGGGGCGAGGCGAACCTCGTCATGGTCGAGAGTGATGATCCCCTTGATGCTGGGCTAGAGATCATGTGTCAGCCCCCGGGTAAAAAACTGTCCACGTTGTCACTGTTATCTGGTGGAGAGCAGACTCTGACAGCCTTGGCGCTGATCTTTGCGGTATTTCTGGCAAATCCTGCGCCAATTTGTGTCTTGGACGAGGTTGATGCACCGCTGGACGATGCCAACGTCAGTCGGTTCTGCGACATGCTTGACGAAATGTGTCGCAGAACAAATACGCGGTTCTTGATCATCACCCACCACGCGGTGACCATGGCACGGATGGATCGACTGTTTGGTGTAACTATGCAGGAGCAGGGCGTGAGCCAGCTTGTCTCGGTAGACCTGAAACGTGCTGAACGTATGGTAGCCTAAACAATTTTCCAGTTACCGCATTTCAAAGCCTCTTTGAAATCATCACTTCACAACGAAGTGATTTGTTTTGATGAGCGGTCCATCTTTGAGCCAGTGACACTAACGGGCAATGCTGCCGCAAACTCGCTATCCCATTGCCTAAGACTCTGAGACACGAGGTAGATCACATCAGTAATGTGGTTCACAAATGGCGTATAAAATCAATTGCGAGCTAGAGCTTTCGGGCGATAGGTATTCATTGCTTTAGGGCATCAAAAAAGGGCCCTAACGGTTGGGTCTTTCCCTTCTTGTAAACCCACTATGAATCCTGGCGCACCATATCTGTGAGCAAAACCCCTGTGACAGCATCTCCTAACACGCGTTTTGCAACAATCAGGAGTTCTTCACGTAAAGGACCCAAATTTGAAGAGTTGGTGAATTCTCCAGAAAAGCGACCAATACTCGCGTGATCAAAGAAAGTTTGCAGAAACAGGTCTCGAAGCTTGGGTTCGCGTGAGTAAACAAGCTCGGTGTTTCCAGATTTTATTTCGATTGTTGCTGACATAACCACCAAAGCAGCTACACGCGTATCGGTTATAATTGGAATAATAAACTGATTGTTTAGTTTAACATATTCACTGTCTATAAGAGAAGCTGCGTCGATTAACTGCCCGGGAGCATGTTCAGCATCAGATGGCGGACAATCACCAAGATCATGGGCGGTAGCTTTTGTTTCGGCTTGCTCCTCGGATTGTGCTGGCTTCAATATAAGACCTGCGCCGACGCCCGCTCCGATTCCAACGATTGCCAGCAAGACTGGCAACAAAAATTTCAGCATGCTTAGCTCCCTAGAACGGTAAAATACGTTCGATCAATCTTTGACCTGGACGAGGTTGCTGCATTTCAGTGATTTGTCCCCGCCCCCCGTAAGAAATGCGGGCTGAAGCGATTTTGTCATAGGTGATTTCATTTTGGCGCGTGATGTCAGCAGGCCGTACATATCCAGAAACAACCAAATCACGCAGCTCGAAATTGACTCTCACTTCTTGCGAGGCAGCTATAGCAAGCACTCCATTTGGTAAAACATCCACCACCGTGGCAGCAACCCGCAAGGTCAAACGTTCATTGCGCCGCACGCTCCCATCACCAGAAGCCGTGCTATTGGAATTCAAATCAACGGCGCTGTCCATGCTCGCTCCTTCAGGAAGCTCGGCATTTATACGTTGAGGAATACCAAATAGTTGAGATATGCCCAACGACTGCGACGCCCCCCGAGAGCGATTTGTGCCATTTGAAATTTCAGCCTTGTCATCAATTTCGATGACTACCGTAAGTATATCACCTCGGGCCATCGCGCGGTTCTCTCCTAAAAGAGATCCACGCCCACGGCTCCACAATGAGGCCATTTCAACGGGTTTGGCAAATGCATTTAACGGTTCTTCTGCCTGCATCATAGCGCTATGTTCAATTGTGGTCTGAGGATGAGTGAATATCGGTTGTGATACAACGGACGTGTCCATACAGGCCATCAAAGGGCAAAATACTAAGAATATAGATTTTGGCATCATGTGCTATTCCACCAATACACGACCATTGGGCAGCACCTGACCCAAAACACGACGGCGCGAACTGGTATTGAGCACTGTGATTTTCTCACCCACTCCACCACGCGCAAGCGATCGCCCTGCCGCCACGATCTCAAGTCCACGCGTGCGATAAACCAGCTCTACGAGATCATTGCGACCAATCAAGGCAGGAGGTCGCACATCACCACGACGAATTGGACGACCGGCATATAACGCGACACGAGCCTCCATCCCCAAGACCTCTTCAGGGCTTTCATATCCTCCTGGAATAGTATCCGCCAAAATACGAATGTCCGCATATGTCACAATTTCCTCAGGGCGGATTGTGCGCGTTGCAACCAAGCTGTCTGCTAAAGTCATTGTTGGTAAAAGAGATGCAATGATAAGTGTCAAAATTCGCATTACCGCACCTGTACAGTCGCTGACATCATCTGATCTACGGCTGAAATAACCTTAGCGTTCAATTCGTATCCCCGCTGTGCTTCGATCAATTCCGTCATCTCATGCACGACATCAACCGAGCTGTCCTCCAGATACCCCTGTCGAAGCGTTCCCATTCCATCCAGACCGGGTGTCGTCACAATCGCAGGTCCGGACGCTTCAGTTTCTTGGAAAAGGTTTCCACCTAAAGCCTCAAGGCCTTTTGCATTCGAGAAACCAGCCACAGAAAACTGTCCCAACAACTGGCCTTCATTGTTGTCGGCAAAATAACCGTAGACCTCGCCCTCTGCATTTATTGAGATGCTTGTTGCGTCATCGGGAATCGTAACCTCGGGCGAAACGGCAAAACCATCTGCAGTGACAATCAAACCCTCTCCATTCCGCTTTAGGGCCCCATCTCTTGTATAGGCCGTCTGACCAGAGGGCAGCGTAACCTCTAAAAATCCGGCACCTTCCAATGCAACATCAAGATCTCCACCTGTCGCGCTTAAAGCGCCTTGTGCCAAATTCATGGAAATAGCGGATGACCTCACCCCTAAACCCAACTGAATGCCTGTCGGCAAAACAGTGCCATCCGATGCGGCTACAGAACCGGCCCGCGCCAGTTGCTGATAATGCAAATCCGAAAACTCTGCACGGCGCGCATTATATCCAGTGGTGTTCATATTGGAAATATTGTTTGAAATGACTTCAACTCGGGCCTGCTGCGCAGACATCCCTGTCGCAGCGATTGCTAGTGCTCGCATCAAGTTTCTCCTGATAACTCTATTTTACAAATGTTTGCAGTGCACTGCGGACCCGTTCATCTTCTTTTTTCAGAAAATTCTGTCCAAGCTCATAGGCCCGCTGGACTTCTATCATCCGGGCCATTTGAAGGATGGGATCTACATTGCTGCTTTCTAAAAAACCTTGCGCCATACGGCCATTTTCCAGTGGTTCGAACCCCGTTTCGGCATGAAACAGAACTCCTGTTTCACGTTTCAAGGCCTCGGGGTCAGTCGGCACCACAATCGCGATTTGACCTATAAGACGGTCTTCCGTGCCAATGGTGCCGTCCGGTGCGATTGAGATATCACTCGCATTTGGGGGTATAAAAATTGGCGCCCCACCGGCATCCAATACCCGCAACCCGTCCATATTAACAAGATCACCCACTGAGTTCGGAGAAAAGGACCCTGCACGCGTCAAACGCTCACCATCAGGCGTTTCAATCAAGAAAAAGCCATCGCCTTCAATAGCGACGTCAAGCTGACCGCCGGTCTGTCCTAATTGACCTTGATCAAACGACGTCCGGTGGACACGAGCCGATGCCATTGATAGGCTCGTGCCATCTCCCATGTTTTTGATAAATTCAGAGAATAAAAGGCCTTCTTGTCTGAATCCAGTAGTCGAAATATTTGCAACATTATTTGCAATTAATTGCATCTCACGCATGAGTCCAGATTGGCGCGTTAGCGTGGTATAACCGGAGGCTTCCAATTCAAACTCCTATAATAAGTGGAATAATTTGTGATCTAAAAAAATGGGTGAGTGTTTGTGTCATGAAACCCATTGATATCCAGAATATCACAATAATTGCTGCAAGTTTTGGGACAAATGTTAGTGTCATTTCTTGGATAGACGTCAAAGCCTGAAATAAACCAATAATGATGCCAACTAATAAAGCGACTAAGAGTATAGGTGTAGACGTAACAACACTTACCCACAACGCATTCCGCATGACGTCCAAGAACTGGTCTTCACTGAGCATTATGGATCAAACTGGCATTCGCAAAATTTCCTGATAGGCTTCCACGACTTTGTTGCGAACCGTGACAGCGGCCTCAACGGCCAGTTCGGTCTGTGCCAACGCATGCACAAGCGCATGTGGATCAGCCTTGCCAGCCATTGCGGCTTGAGCAGTGGTCTCGGCATCACGAAGTGTGGCCTCGAACCCGCCTGCCGCACGGGCCAAAGCATCTATAGGCGAAGGCTGCGGTTCTGTCGCTGGGCGGGTTGTTGCATATTTCTGTGCTGCAAATAATGATCGGATATCCATTCTGGTCTCCTGTTATTTTCATCGTTAACGACGTAATAAATCCATTAAAGAGGACGACATTTGTCTCGTTTGATCAAACACTTTTAAGTTTGCTTCGTAGCTGCGCTGCGCTTCTTGCGCGTCAGCTATTTCTATAATGAGATCAACGTTTGATCCCATATAATGACCACTTTCGTCGGCCAAGGGATGCGATGGATCAAACACCTTCTCCAGCGCACGACCATCAATTTGTGTATCACCGAGCTGTACAGCCAGCAAAGCATCAAAACCGGTTTGAACTTCCTTGACACCTGCGGT
The DNA here is from genome assembly GCA_029251265.1 of Pseudoprimorskyibacter sp. Lineage (GTDB taxonomy): Bacteria > Pseudomonadota > Alphaproteobacteria > Rhodobacterales > Rhodobacteraceae > JAQXDR01. The sequence goes on from JAQXDR010000147.1 coordinate 14,239, forward strand.
CTTCCGTTTGTAGCCGGGCGTATCAACATTGGCGATGTTCTCGGAAATCAAACGTAGACGAGCGGCCTGCATATGCAGCGCACTGGTCGACACACCCATTGCCTTTGAGAATTCACTCATCTCTGAACTCCCTATCTACTACCAAAACTTGCACGAATGATATTGAGACCAGATCGATAAATTGCCATGGCGCGATCATGCTGTCGACGTGCTTCGACAGACTTTAGAAGTTCTGTTTCTAGAGAAACTGAATTCCCATTTGGATCTTTCGCAGACTCTGCTCTTTCTATTTGAGACGACATAGAATTTTCAAATGCGCCCAAGTGACCAGCTCTGGTAGCACGCATTTGAGTACCCGAGATATCATTCTTCATCAACTGACTGAATTCTGGCAAAACACGTGCGGAATACGCAGGCGTATCAGAATTAGCCATATTTTGAGCAATCAATGATTGCTGTAAACCGGCATGCTTTGACATGGCATGAGCTGTCTTAAATATATTCAACGATTCGAACATCGGGGCTTCTCCCTCGATTGGCTTCAACCAAGGCTTAACTCCGATTCGTTTATAAAGAGTTTTCAAAATATTGAGGGAGAGAACGATGAATGAAGCGTTCCTAGAAGGCTTTCGTGCAGCCCTTAGCGATATCCGACCGGTGATGTCTATTGGGCGCGTGGCAGATGTGGATGGGGCATTGGTATGGACCACCGGCCTGACAGAACACGCAGCTATAGGGGATAGGATGCGGGTTTTTACCCGCGACTCCAATGAGCTTGATGGCGAAGTAATTCGTATTCTCAATAAACGCGTTGGCATATTGCTAGACAAGGGGCTGCTTGGCGTTGCTGTAGATGATCGCGTCGGCCACCTTGGGTCACCAAAGCTTAGGCCCGCGCGGCATTGGGTGGGTAGAATTATCGATCCCTTTGGACAGCCAATAGATGGCCAGCCTCTCCTTCCTGGCGGGAAGGCAGCACCAGAACGTGCTATGCCGCCGCCAGTGGCCAAGCGCAGAGCGCTTGGCGCGCGTTTGAATACTGGCACAAATGTCTTTGATACTCTTTTGCCAATTGTAAGGGGACAAAGAATAGGATTGTTCGCAGGCTCTGGTGTTGGCAAATCCAGCTTGCTTGGAACCTTAGCGCGCAAAATGCAGGCCGACGTCGTCGTTTTGGCACTGGTGGGCGAACGGGGACGAGAATTGCGGGACTTTGTCGAAAACGTTTTGGGTGAAGAGGGCATGAAACGAAGCGTTGTCGTTGCCGCGACATCTGATCAGTCCCCCATTGAGCGCCGCCGCTGCCTACACACAGCCATGGCCATTGCAGAATATTTTCGTGACGAAGGGGAACATGTTCTTCTTTTGGTAGACTCGGTCACTCGTTTTGCAGAAGCACACCGCGAGGTTGCCATCGCCGCTGGCGAATTGCCAGCACTTCGCGGCTTTCCACCGTCCATCAACCAAGAGATCATGGGTCTTTGCGAACGTGCGGGTTCGGGACATGATGAAAGTGGAGATATAACTGCTATTTTCAGCGTTCTCGTCGCCGGTTCAGATATGGAAGAACCAATAGCTGACATCCTGAGGGGCGTACTGGATGGTCATGTGGTCATGGATCGTGAGATCGCAGAAAAAGGTCGCTATCCGGCCATAGATTTTTTGAAATCTGTATCTCGTAGTTTGCCCAAAGCGGCCTCTACGCAAGAGAATATGCTCCTGAGCACGACCCGTTCGCTGCTTGGTGCGTATGCTAAATCTGAAAATATGATCCGAGCCGGATTGTACCGGCGTGGCTCGGACCCTTTGGTGGATCAGGCCATGTCGGTTCATACTGACCTTGAGAAATTCCTATCCGAACAGAATAGCACAACGGCCGAGGCAGCTTTTACGCGTTTGGCAACTATCCTCAGGCGCGCTTCGTCAGCACGACAGACCGGGTAGACGCTGCGTAATAGCGCCCGTCAGCTTTGGATCATCTCTGACTGGCGCACAATAACCTTGGCCTGCTTGATCGACGCAATATCGACCAAGCGCCCCTTATAGACAGTCGCGCCCTCACCATTCGCCTTGGCAGTCTCCATCGCAGCAAGGATCTCTCGTGCCTCAGTCACGGCCTGTGCGGATGGCGTAAACACCTCATTGGCAAGAGCAATCTGCTTCGGATGGATCGCCCATTTGCCGACCATACCAAGCGTCGCTGATCGCAGCGCTTGCGCTCGGTAGGCCTCGTCATCGCCAAAATCGCCCAAGGGCCCATCTACAGGAAGAATACCATGGGTTCTGCATGCAGCGACAATAGCCGTTTGGGCCCAATGCCAAGGATCAGACCAATAACGAGATCCGTCGTGCAGCATGTAATAATTCTCTTGCGTACCGCCGATACCAGTCGTCGCCATGCCCATAGACGCTGCAAAATCAGCAGCCCCTAAGCTCATCGCTTCCAATCGAGGAGAGGCAGCCGCAATTTCTTCAACATGAGCGATACCTGCCGCGCTTTCGATGATCACCTCGAACGCAAGGCGTTTGCTGCGGCCCATTGCCGATTCAACCGCGGTGACCAAAGCATCCACAGCATACAGATCACCTGCACATCCCACCTTGGGGATCATAATCTGATCCAGACGTTCGCCGCCTTTTTCCAAAAGATCCACGACATCACGATACCAGTAAGGGGTATCCAGGCTGTTGATACGTACTGACAGACGTTTGTTGCCCCAATCAATATCATGCGTGGCGGCAATAACATTTGAACGCGCAGTTTGCTTATCCGATGGCGCCACAGAGTCTTCGAGGTCCAAGTTAATAACATCGGCTGCCGAAGCTGCCATTTTCTCAAAGAGGGCGGGACGTGAGCCCGGCCCGAACAGTTGGCAACGGTTCAGGCGAGACGGCGGCGAGGGTTGAATACGGAAGGACATTTGATGCCCCTTTCAGTAAGATAGTTCCATTATGATTGACCCTTTGGTTATATAATTACGCGCGCACCTGCAAGATTCTTTTGCAAGCGCGGCATAAATACCAATATAGTTTTTTGGGATATTCTTCTAATAATTTAAGTACAATCGCATAATTATTGCAAATAATCGTGGATTACTGAAGGTATACCTATTTTTTTGCTTATTTTTAGGAGTAATCTTCAGAAGAAATATTCTGCAAGGGCAAAATAATGATCAACACACCTTATCTGTTGTTTCTAGGCGATGCGCCTGATGCACTGGCCGCTAAAGTCGCACAGGGGATACGCGACTGGCGTCCGGAATTTTGCGTAGGACAGCACCGTATGACAGGCTGCAAGGCTGACATGGGCCTGACTGATATGACTTTGATCGAAGCCCGTTCCGCCGGTGCCAGGACCTTGGTCATTGGTGTTGCAAATCGTGGTGGTACGATTTCCCAAGCTTGGAAGAAGGTTTTGGTTCAAGCGCTTGAAAGCGGCTTTGATCTGGCGTCCGGACTGCACAACTTGCTCTGCGATGAACCAGACCTTGTCGCCGCTGCAAAGGCCAACGGCCGTGCTTTACACGACGTGCGCGTGCCATCTGTAGACTACCCCATCGCCAACGGTATTAAACGACAGGGCAAACGGTGTTTGGCCGTTGGGACGGATTGTTCGGTTGGCAAAATGTACACGGCCATGTGCATGGAGCGCGAAATGCGGGATCGCGGCATGAACGCAACATTCCGTGCGACCGGACAGACAGGCATCTTAATTACCGGCAACGGCGTGCCCCTCGACGCTGTCATCGCCGACTTCATGGCCGGTTCTGTTGAATATCTCACACCAGACAACGACGTAGATCATTGGGATCTGATCGAAGGCCAAGGCAGCCTGTTCCATGTCAGCTATTCCGGTGTCACGATGGCCTTAATCCACGGCGGGCAACCCGATGCTTTGATCCTGAGCCATGAACCCACGCGCACCCACATGCGCGGGCTTCCAGACTACGATCTGCCCTCGCTCGAGACGCTGAGGGATATGGCACTCCCACTCGCCCGCATCGCAAATCCCTCTTGCCAAGTGGTCGGGATTTCCGTCAATACCAAAGCAATGCAGGACAATGCGGCGCGTGAATATCTGGCTGAAATCGAAATGCGCATGGGCCTTCCTGCGACAGATCCGTTCCGGTATGGGTCTGGATCCCTTGTGGATGCCCTGGCGAAGATCTGATGGAAATTTCAGTCACTCGCGACAGTTTTCCGTTGGCCCGCGTTTTCACAATTTCACGTGGCTCTAGAACCGAAGCACATGTGCTGACAGTTCGGGTGTCGGATGGCAAACATTGCGGTTGGGGCGAATGCGTACCCTACGCGCGATATGCAGAAAGCCCTGAAACAGTCACGCAACAAATCAACACGCTCCCAGAAAATGTGACGCGAAAAACGTTACAGGCGCTTTTGCCCCCGGGTGCAGCCCGCAATGCAGTGGATTGTGCCTTGTGGGATCTGGAGGCCAAGCAGGCGGGCCACAGGGTGTGGCAATTGGCGGGCTTGGCCCCACCCCGCTGTGAAATCACCGCCTACACTTTGTCGTTGGACACCCCCGACGCCATGCGGGCGCAGGCTACGGAAAACGCGCACCGGCCTCTGCTCAAGATCAAACTGGGCACGCCCGACGACATGCCCCGTCTCGAAGCCGTCCGAAACGGTGCGCCAAAATCAACGATAATCGTAGATGCTAATGAAGGATGGAGTGCTGAGACTTATGCCGAGCTTGCCCCGCACCTTCAACGTCTGGGGGTCGCCCTGGTAGAACAGCCCTTGCCCGCCGGTAAAGACGATGCTTTGTTGGGTCTTCAGCGACCTGTGCCTATCTGTGCCGATGAAAGCTGTCACGATCGCACATCGTTGCCAGAGTTACGCGGCAAATACGACATGGTAAATATCAAGCTGGATAAAACTGGCGGTCTGACAGAGGCGCTGGCGTTGCGACAGGATGCAGAGGACCAAGGGTTTAGCATCATGGTCGGCTGTATGGTCGGATCATCCCTAGCCATGGCGCCTGCCGTCCTGGTCGCCCAAGGCGCCGCCGTTACAGATCTGGATGGACCTTTGCTGCTGGCCAAGGATCGACAATCCGCCCTGCGCTTTGATGAGCGTGGGGTTCATCCCCCAACGCCCGCGCTTTGGGGGTGACCCCTCCTCGATAGACGCGTAATCAAGCCCAGAAATAGCGCCACTGCTGCAACACGTCGCGCTGCATCTTTGCAAAAATTGGCCGAAGGTCGTCAAAGACGCGCTCGCATGCCACGGAAGAAGGAAGCCATCATGACCCGTACTGTCTATTTGAACGGAGATTACTTGCCCGAAACAGAGGCAAAAGTGTCTATTTTTGATCGGGCATTTTTGATGGCAGATGGCGTCTACGAGGTCACGTCCGTTCTGGATAGCAAGCTCATTGATTTTGACGGGCACGCCAAACGACTGAAACGGTCGCTGAATGCGCTGCATATGGACATGCCGATGACCCGCGATGATCTGCTGGGGATCCACCGCGAACTGGTGCGCGCCAATGATCTTGAAAACGGCATGATATACTTGCAAATCACACGTGGTGCGCCGGGTGATCGTGATTTCGTCTTCCCCGACCCCGAAACATGCCCGCAGACTGTTGTTCTGTTCACTCAATCCAAACCCGATCTAGCAGACAGCCCTGCTGCCAAAAAAGGGATCAAAGTGGTTTCTATTGATGACATTCGGTGGGGTCGTCGGGATATCAAATCCGTGCAGTTGCTATATCCGTCAATGGGTAAGATGATGGCGAAAGCGCAGGGTGCGGATGATGCGTGGATGGTGGAAGACGGTTTTGTGACCGAAGGAACCTCGAACAACGCCTATTTCATCAAAGACAACAAGATAATCACCCGAGGCCTCTCTAACGACATCCTCCACGGGATCACGCGCGCCGCCGTTTTGCGATTTGCCGCCGAAGCACAAATGGATGTGGAAGAACGCAACTTTACCATTGAAGAGGCCCAATCAGCTGACGAGGCCTTCATTACGTCAGCCACCACATTTGTCATGCCAGTTGTAGCCATAGACGGCAAAGCCCTTGGTAATGGCACACCAGGACCACGGGCCGCACGCCTGCGCGAAATCTACCTTGATGAAAGCTGCAAAGCTGCGATTTAACCACGCGCGGCACTCCTGCCTGACACGCTCCTGCCTGTCACGCGTAGGCTAAAGTATCTAGGATCAAAAGAGCTAGTATGCTTTTTGGTCCTAGATACTTACACTGACGCGGCGGGATAGTTCTGTGTGGCCGGATCAGGCCCCATCACCAACATTCTCGGAAAACGCCTTTGTAAAGGCGCTTTGTGTCTCGGTATTGGCCTCTGTTTGGTATTTTGTTTTCCACTCTGAAAACGGCATTCCATAGAAAGCCTCACGGCCTTGATCTTTGGACATTTCAATTCCGCGTTCCTGTGCCGCCTCTTGATACCAGCGCGACAGGCAGTTCCGGCAAAACCCTGTCAAATTCATCATGTCGATGTTCTGCACATCCGTTCGGTCCTGCATCAAATGCTGTTTCAAGCGACGAAATGCAGCGGCCTCAAGTTCTATTTGGGTTTGATTGTCCATAAAATCCTCATCAGGTCACAGCTATCAACGCCGCAGACAGGTCTGGTGCCAAGCGTTTGGCCCAATTTGCCTGCGCATCGGGGGTTTCAATCAAGTCGTTCCGGAGCTCTATCAATGTGTTGTGACGTCCAAATGCAATAGCATGGCGATCCATACTGTCGCCGGGCAGATGCCCCTTATACGGTTGGTTGCTTCCAACACATAGATCAGATTGTTTATTTAGGCGTGTGACCACGGCATCGGACAAACGGCTGTCTGATGCAAACAGAACGCCGATATGCCACGGGCGCGCCTGTCGCCCACGCAATTGCGGCGTAAAACTATGAACTGCGCAAATTGCACGGCCTGGCTGACCTGCCAACCGCGCCAAAGCATCGTGATAGGGTTTGTAATAGGTGCGCACGCGACGGTCTTTTTCTTGCTGGGTCAGATATCTGTTACCTGGAACGATGCTTCCGTCATATAGGCGCATAACAAGTGTGGGGTCATCCACGCCTCGATTGGGATCAATAACAAGCCGCGAAAAACGAGACATAATTACTGGACTGTTCAACAGACGTCCCAAGGCCAAAGACACGCCCCTTGCCCCGACATCATAGGCAATATGTCGCTCCATATCAGCCTCAGATAATCCTAACGTCCCATCAAGCGATGGCGGCACTGCGTTACTGGCGTGGTCACACGTGATCAACCAAGGGCCAGATCGCTCTGCACCATCGATTTCGAATGCTATTTCGGTTATTTGTGAATCTATAGCGGCCATGCTGCCTACATAGTCCGGTTGCTATGCAGGATAAAATAGGCAATAAGCAAATCGCAGGGATTTCGTTAGCGATAACATGTATGGCCCTGCGCTGTTTTTGCTGCATCTGGACACCTGTCCAGACCCCCGGAGAGCACAACTTGAGACGTAATCGTAAAATCAAGATCGTGGCAACGCTTGGCCCATCTTCGAATGACTACAACGTAATCCGCAAATTGTATGAAGCCGGAGCTGACGTTTTCCGCCTTAACATGAGCCACGGCACGCACGACGACATCGCTGCACGCCACGCGATAGTTCGGCAGATCGAAGCCGATACAGACAGCCATATAGGCATTTTGGCCGACCTTCAGGGGCCGAAACTGCGCGTTGGCGTTTTCGAGCGAGATGTCGAAGAACTCATTGAGGGCGCCCCTTTTCGGCTAGATCTTGACCCGACACCCGGCTCGGTCGGGCGTGTTCAACTGCCGCACCCGGAAATCTTTGCTGCCCTAGAGCCCGGCTCAAATCTATTGGTCAACGATGGCAAAATACAGCTTAAGGTGGAAACCTGCGGAGGTGATTTCGCAGAATGTTCCGTTGTCATCGGAGGAACGATTTCAAATCGGAAAGGCGTCAATGTCCCTGACGTTGTTTTGCCTTTGGCCGCTTTGTCTGACAAAGATCGCGCTGACCTAGAATTCGCCCTAGAGCTGGGCGTGGATTGGCTGGCGCTGAGCTTTGTGCAGCGGCCCGAGGACGTGATCGAAGCCCGCGAGCTGGCCAAGGGGCGCGCGGCCATCTTGTCAAAAATAGAAAAACCAGCGGCTGTCGATGCTTTTGATAGCATTTTGAAAGTAAGCGACGGCGTAATGGTCGCACGAGGCGATTTAGGTGTAGAATTGCCCGTACAGTGCGTGCCGCCAATCCAAAAGCGGTTGATACGTGCATGCAGAGCTGCGGCAAAACCAGTCATCGTCGCAACGCAGATGATGGAATCCATGATCGAATCACCAATTCCCACACGCGCCGAAGTGTCAGACGTGGCAGCTGCGATCTATGAGGGCGCAGATGCCGTTATGCTTTCAGCCGAATCGGCTGCCGGCCAATATCCGGTCGAAGCCGTGACGACGATGAATAATGTTGCAGAAGAGGTCGAAACAGACCCCACCTATCGCGCCGTTATCGAAGCGTCACGTCAGGCCAAGCGGGAATCGGTTGCGGACGGGATTGTCGCTGCCGCACGCGAAATTGCAGAGACGACCGATATCAAAGCGATTGTCTGTTACACACAATCTGGCACAACCGGCACTTTGGTTGCTCGCGAACGACCTCGCGTTCCCATCATCGCCATGACATCCCATCGAAAAACCGCGCGGCGACTTGCGTTGACGTGGGGCACCCAATGTATTCTTACCGTGGATCTGACCCGCTTTAAACAAGCCGTTGTAAATTCCGCCAAGGCCGCGCGTGAGTTCAATTATGCAGATGAAGACGATCAGATCCTCGTGACAGCCGGCGTGCCATTCAATACACCCGGTACAACCAATATTCTGCGTGTCGCCCCTTGTAACGAGAAGCTTATCTATAGCACGGACCCAGAATAACTTGGGGCTTGCGTGGAACTGTAATTGACGTTATCCGCACTCTCAATCCAGCGTGGCCGGCCGAAAGAGGCATGCCGAGTCGCGTCTGCAACTCAAACTTTTGGAGATGAAAATGCCCAAGATGAAGACAAAGTCGAGCGCCAAAAAGCGCTTTAAGGTGACTGGCACCGGCAAGGTGTTGGCAGGTCAAGCTGGCAAGCGCCACGGCATGATCAAGCGTACCAGAAAGTTTATCCGTGACGCCCGGGGAACAACCACCCTATCCGCCCCTGATGCCAAAATCGTCAAGGGCTATATGCCCTACGACCGCTAACCGCCAAAAAGGAGAACGCCCATGTCCCGCGTCAAAGGTGGTACAGTCGCCCACGCCCGTCACAAGAAAATCATCAAGGCAGCCAAAGGATATTATGGCCGCCGCAAGAGCAACTTTAAAGTTGCAACGCAGGCTGTTGATAAGGCCAATCAATACGCAACGCGTGACCGCAAAAACCGCAAGCGTAACTTCCGCGCTTTGTGGATTCAGCGTATTAACGCCGCGGTTCGGATGCGTGATGATGCGTTGACCTATTCAACATTTATCAACGGCCTGACAAAAGCGGGCATTGAAGTTGACCGCAAGGTTTTGGCAGATCTGGCCGTTAATGAGCCAGACGCATTCACAGCGATCGTTGAGCAGGCCAAAGGTGCCTTGGCGGCCTGATCGCGAACCTTTCAAATAGCAAGAGCCGCCCTTTGTCCGGGCGGCTTTTTTATTTTAAGAGAGCAAAAGCGACCCCCTCAAGGTGTCGACGACACCAAGTTGACCTGCTGTGTCGAACCCGTTTCTATTTGATCACAGGTGATGTCGGTCCATTTGACACTATATGATAGACGTCTCGTTTGATCGCAATCGCCACGGCTTCGATCAAAACAGTGGTTTTCAGAGATCTAAAGAAACCCGTTTTCAAGACATTCCTCCAATGAAAGCCCAAGATCACAATTGCAATGGCCGTTCATATTCTGCTGACCTTGCACCTTTGGTTCAAAAATACCAAACCTCTTACACAACGGTCGAATAGTCTCAAAAATATACGAGAAAATGTGTGATTACTTGTATATTCTGTGATTTGATTGAGGCGAAGGCACGACTCTGCCCAAGTCAACCTTGCACCGCCCTTTCCAAACCGATAGCACGCTTTCGGAGCGACTGATGGAGACGGGCATGGACGATCTGAGACAGAAATACCTTGGTCTTATCAGCGGGGCTGCTGACGAGGCGAGCCTTGAAAATCTACGCGTGCAGGCTGTTGGCAAAAAGGGCGAAATCAGCCTGAAAATGCGAGGTTTGGGCAAAATGAGCCCAGAGGAGCGCAAAGAGGCTGGTCCTGCGCTGAATGCGCTCAAGGACGAGATAAATTCTGCGCTTGCTGCCAAAAAGTCCGCCTTGGCCGATGCCGCACTTGATGCCCGGTTACAATCTGAATGGTTGGATGTGAGCTTGCCCGGCCGTCGCTACCGGCAGGGAACAATACATCCGATTAGTCAGGTCACTGAAGAAGTTTCTGCCATCTTTGCCGATATGGGCTTTGCTGTGGCAGAAGGCCCCCAAATAGACAGCGACTGGTATAACTTTGACGCGCTCAATATTCCCGGACATCATCCAGCACGCGCCGAGATGGACACATTCTACATGCACCGTGCCGAGGGCGACGAACGCGCCCCGAATGTTTTGCGAACACATACCTCTCCGGTACAAATCAGATCAATGGAAGCGCATGGCGCACCTATCAGAATCATAGCCCCAGGTCGCGTTTACCGCGCCGACTATGATCAGACACACACACCAATGTTCCACCAAGTCGAGGGCTTAGCCATCGATAAGGGTATCAGCATGGCAAATCTAAAGTGGGTTCTGGAAGAATTCGTCAAAGCCTACTTTGAGGTGGATGCAGTGGATCTTCGTTTTCGCGCCTCGCATTTCCCGTTCACGGAACCTTCGGCCGAAGTGGACATCCGCTGTTCTTGGGAGGGGGGCACTTTGAAGGTTGGTGAAGGAGACGACTGGCTGGAAATCCTCGGATCGGGCATGGTGCATCCAAAAGTCTTGCAAAATTCGGGTGTGGATCCGGCCGAATGGCAGGGATTTGCGTTTGGTATGGGGATCGACCGAATTGCTATGCTGAAATATGGCATCCCTGATCTGCGCGCCTTCTTTGACAGTGATCTACGCTGGCTTCGCCATTATGGCTTTGCCGCTTTGGATCAACCAAATCTTCATGGGGGGCTGTCGCGGTGACTGACACACCAAAAGTGGTTTTTTGGACGTCTGTGATGCAGCATAAAACGATCAGACCCAAGGCATGTCTGACTAAAATCGCGGTTCAAGGTAGGTAGGCTGACATGAAATTCACACTCTCCTGGCTAAAAGAGCATCTTGAGACCACTGCTACTCTTGATGCAATTTCAGAGGCGCTGACTGATCTTGGTCTAGAAGTTGAAGGGATTGAAGACCGTGCAGCCCGCCTGTCCGGTTTCACTTTGGCACGCGTCAAACATGCCGAACAACACCCTGATGCAGATAGGCTGCGCGTTTGTACCGTTGAAACAAACGAAGGTGACAAGCAAATTGTTTGCGGGGCACCCAACGCGCGTGCTGGCATCACTGTGGTTTTGGCCAAACCCGGCGATTACGTGCCTGGAATAGATGTAACGTTGAGTGTTGGAAAAATCCGGGGCGTTGAAAGCCACGGAATGATGGCCAGCGAACGCGAGCTTGAATTATCCGATGAACACGATGGGATCATTGAATTGGCCTCGGGCGAGGTTGGTCAGCGGTTTATTGACTGGCTGGCAGAAAATGATCCTGCAAAAGTTGATCCTGTTATCGAAATAGCAATAACACCTAATCGACCTGATGCACTGGGTGTACGTGGAATCGCACGAGACCTCGCAGCGCGGGGGTTGGGCAAGATGATACCCCGCGACTGTGATCCAGTCGCAGGAAGCTTCCCAAGCCCAATAACAGTCACCATAGACGAAGACACGCGCGCAGCATGCCCCGTATTTTATGGTCGGGTGATCCGAGGTGTCAAAAACGGCCCTTCACCAAAATGGTTACAAGACCGCCTTATGGCGATTGGTCTTCGACCGATCAGTTTTCTTGTGGATGTAACCAACTTCTTCACCTACGATCGCAATCGCCCTTTGCATGTGTTTGATGCCGACAAGGTACACGGCAATCTTAGAGTTCACCGTGCGCGCGGCGGCGAAACTATGATGGCACTGGATGATAAAAACTATGTCTTCCAGACAGACATGACCCTGATCTCAGACGATAATGGACCGGAATCGATCGGTGGCGTCATGGGCGGAAACCAAAGCGGCGTCACAGATGACACGGTGAATGTCTTTGTTGAGGCCGCCTATTTTGATCCTGTCCGTACAGCTTTGACCGGACGTGCGCTCAAGATCAATTCTGACGCCCGCTATCGGTTTGAACGGGGTATTGATCCGACCTGGACACCGACAGGCATCGAACACGCAACGCGTATGATTCTCGATCACGCGGGCGGTGATGCATCTGATTTGGTCGTCGCAGGCGAAATCCCGGATGTTTCCCGGGCGTACCGGTTCGATCCAGCCCATGTGATATCACTGGTTGGCATGGACATTGACGAACACGATCAGCTTGCATCGCTTGTCGCACTTGGGTTTACGCCTGATGGCGACAAGGTTTGGGTCCCATCTTGGCGTCCGGACGTTGGGGGTGAAGCAGACATCATAGAAGAGGTGGCGCGGATCGCTTCACTGACCAAGTTGAAAGGCAGACCGCTACCGCGACTGACACAGGGCGTCCCGAAACCAATCCTGTCACCAATGCAGCAACGCGAACAAACCGCCCGACGGACCATTGCCAAGCTGGGCTACAACGAATGCGTCACCTACAGCTTTATTGATCATACCGCTGCGTCCATTTTTGGAGGTGGTGCCGAGACAGCTATGCTGGCAAATCCCATCAGTTCTGACATGAGCCACATGCGTCCAAATTTACTACCTGGTTTATTGCAAGCCGCGGCGCGCAATCAGGCCAGAGGATTCTCTGATTTAGCGCTGTTTGAAGTAGGCCACGTGTTCGACGGTGGAGAGCCCGGCGAACAAAGCCTTATGGCAGCAGGCCTGTTGGTGGGTATGACAAGCCCCCGTGACGTACATGGAGCGCAGCGTCCAGTTGACTTGTTTGACACGAAAAGCGACGCCGAGGCCGTTTTGGCCGCAATAGGAGCCCCAGCCAAGACGCAGATCATGCGTAACGGTGGGACAACCTGGCATCCCGGCAGGCATGGGCAAATTTGTTTGGGACCTAAAAAGGTTTTGGGGGCCTTTGGTGAACTACATCCCAAAATCCTCTCTGCCTTCGATGTGAGCGGGCCCGCTGTAGCGTTTGTTATTTTTCCCGGTGCGGTTCCACTGCCTCGCAAAACTGGCGTATCGCGCGGTCCCTTGCAGATGCACGACTTCCAAACTGTTGATCGTGATTTTGCGTTTATCGTGGATGCCAAGGTGCCAAGCCAAGACATCGTAAACGCCGCAACCGGCGCTGACAAAAAGCTAATTGCGTCAGTTATGGTGTTTGATGAATTTTTTGGTGGCACTATGGAGAAGACAGAAAAGTCTATTGCCATCACCGCGCGTCTCCAGCCGACTGGTTCAACCCTTACAGAAAAAGACATAGAGGCCGTTGCAGCCAAAATTATCGCAAAGGTGGTCAAATCTACAGGCGGGAGACTTCGGGCATGACATCACATCTAAAAGTATATCTGGCTGGTGAAATTCACTCCAACTGGCGTGATGACGTCGCAGCAGCATGCGCTGATTTGGATGTATCGTTCTCGGGCCCAGTCACGGACCATGATGCCAGCGACGATTGTGGTGTCTCCATTTTAGGTCCCGAGCCGGATAAGTTCTGGCATGATCGAAAGGGCGCGCTGCTGAATGGCATACGAACTCGCACGCTGCTTGGCGGTGCCGATATTGTTGTTGTAAGGTTTGGCGAAAAATACCGTCAGTGGAATGCAGCTTTTGATGCAGGCATTGCCTTCGCTCTTGGCAAGCCGTTAATCGTATTGCAGCCAGTGGAATTTGATCATGCGCTGAAGGAAGTTGACGCTGCTGCTATGGCTGTCGCTAGATCCGAGACTGAAGTGGCCAATATCTTGCGATATGTAGTTTCGGGACGCTTGGGATAAGAGATACTCCGACTTCAAAGAGCAAAAAGGGTGCCTGCTGTCGTTGTATGGCGTCAGCTCAATGGTTTTCCAACTGAGCCCTGCCATTTTGTAGGAGACTTCTGGACACATTGGAAAAAACGGCAATGCGATGAAGACGCGAATTGAACCTGTCGCTGGGCTGTCGTTTGATAGCATTTACTGCAGCAAATGAGCGGCATTAAACCGTGACAGGTCCATTTCTGACGCATCCCCGATGCGCGCATGTACTAAGGTGCTATCAGTTTGACATGGTGACCCAGTGCTTCCATCTCGTGCGCCCAATGGTGCGCACTGCCACATGCTTCAAAGACGACAAGGCAGGGTTGTTGCCGCGCCATAAACTTGGGGAACTGCGCATGCGTTAGCTGCTTGCGGAACATGACCTCACCGGTCCGACGTGCACCATGGATCTGGAAAACATTCTTTGCCAGATCCACACCGATCATCATATCGTTCATATCGCCGTCCTCTCCTTCGTCGGGCTTTTAACATCACGACATTGGCACATTGCGATGCGGTCTGGGGAGGGCGGCAACCACTCCATCTGATCTGGTATTGTCACCAAGATTTGACCCACTCGACGATTAAGTAGAAGCGCACTTTGCGTCTGTTGTGCTCGATGGCCTGAACGCTGATAGCCGTGGCGGCGTGGCTTTTGCCAGTGCCAGGTCCCTCGATTAGAACGACGTTTTCTGCATTCTGTATGAACTCGCCGCGATGGAGTTGTCGGACTGTGGCCTCATTGATGTCGCTTGACGCTATGTCAAAACTTGTGAGGTCCTTTTAGGTTGTAAAGCGCGCCACCTTGGTGTGGCAGTCAATCGAACGCACTTCCTGTTCAGCCATTTCCGCCTTGAGCAGCTGAGACAACATCGGGGTCGCGGCCTCAAACGCTGAAGCACCTTGTGTAACCAGATCGTCACCTGCATGCGCCATGCCATGCAGCTTGAGATTGCGCAGCATGATGATAATGAAAGCCCCTGCAGGATCACGACGCATTGCGCTTCTCCCCTGTGTGTCTGGGGTCATCATAGCGATCTACGTTTGCCTGTGGTGTCGTTTCCAAGGCGAGGGCATCTGGTGGATCGATCTCTGGGTGATCAGTTTGCTTTGGGTCTATCAGCCTCCCAAGCATCGGCAACTGAACCGGGCAATTCCCGGTACACTAATTCTGACCAAAGGGCGATACAACGATCTTCAAGCCACTGGTTCAGCTCTTCTAGATCATTGAAGACTGACATGACACGCCACACCCGGTTTGCGCGCATCGCAAATGTTCTTCTCGACCTGAACGCTAGCCGTTGCCGCTCAGACCAATGGCGCAACAAAGGCTCGCTCCCAGCCTGCGGCCAGATTGCAGAACGCAGGCTCAAAGACATAATGGCTAGCCATGAATTGGAAGCGCGCGTTGACAGCGCGCTGCTTGACACGACCAACACGATCCACGGCCGTCTTCGCTCGGCATGACCTCGGACCCATGGCACCAAACCTCGCTATTATAGATGCCGCGCCCAGGGATGCTGCCAAAGACGCGGAAGAGCCGTACCAGTGGGCATAGAACAGCATCTCATGCGTCTGCAAAGGATAGGCCCGGACAATGAAGGCGCGGCTGTGTGATGGTTTGGTGTGTGCAACTTGCAATATGACATGTTCACCTCCAATCGTGGTCTAGTCTTCGCTCCAGTCAAACTGGAACGCTTCGCCGGGTTGGAACACCAAAGGTATAAATGTGCCACGACCCGTTGTTTGCTCAGCACGATGCCGATCAGCCCGAAACGCGCGCAAAGGCTGCGACACGCTCGTAGGATCCATCGTAGCCAAGCTTGACCAGAGTCTTCATACATCAGTTTGGTGTTGCGACCGTCTTTACAAGACTTCCGCGTCTGCACCAAAAGCCATGCCGACAACCGATCCGCGTAAAGATCCAACTTTCTGGGGCGCGACGGTGTCTTAAACTTTGGCTCTACCGCGTCCTCGTGACGATACTTCATGATTGTGTTGCAAGACAGCCCATTCCGCCGCGCAATTTCTCGTATCGGCATTTTGTCACGCAAGGCCCAGCGTCAAATGATACTCAAAAATCCCATATCGATCACTCCAGGTCCGGCAGACCAAAGTGGTCAGCGCAATGTGTTCAAAGGGCACAATTCTCCGTTACAGTTTATGAGGTTACCAGATCAGATGAAGTGGTTGCCGCTCTCCCCAGACGGCATCGCAATGTGCCAATGTCGTGGTGTTGAAAGCCCGACGAAGTAGAGGACGACGGTATCAATGATATAATGATTGGTGTGGATCTGACAAAGAAAGATTTTCCAGATCCATGGTGCACGTCGGACCGGTGAGGTCATGTTTTGCAAGAAGCTGACGCGTGCGCAGTTCCCCAAGTTTATGGCGCGGCAACAACCCTGCCTTGTCATCTTTGAAGCATGTGGTAGTTCGCACCATTGGGCCCGCGAGATGGAAGCACTCGGTCACGATATCAAATTGATAGCCCCTCAGTACGTACGCCCATATGTTAAACGTCAGAAAAAAGATGCGGCTGACGCCGAAGCGATTGTCATAGCGGCACATCAGCCTGAGATGCGTTTTGTGGGTGCGAAGTCCGTCACACAACAATCTCGCGCGGCAGTGTTTCGTGCTAGAGAATGCCTCGTGCATCAACGGACTGGAGCAGTGAATGCGCTGCGAGCGTTGCTGTATGAGCACGGCTATGTGTTCCCAGTCGGCTTGAGGCATCTCAGTCGCATGGCTGCCATTGCAGAAGAT
>JAQXDR010000154.1 GCA_029251265.1 Pseudoprimorskyibacter sp.
TCATATTTTTTATCAGTATATAAAATGACTGTATTTCAATGTTTTAGATCATAATTTGCTTGTTGCTTTTGCAGCGTGCAATTCCTACGGTTGTAAACACGCTGAAGTGGAGGAATACAATCATGGCGATAATGGTTCACAGTCAACCAAGTGCAACATCCGGAATGTCAAGCAATGCCGGGGCAAACGGAAATGGCTTTCATACGGGGGAATTTATGTCCGTTGATGACTCTTGGGAGATAGGAGAAGACTGGGAGGACGAATACGGCAATCTCTTCTACGAGGGCGTGTCCGAAGACATGATCCTTTTGGATCACAGCACGAGTGGGCATATTTATGGAAGTAGGTATAGTGTAAACGAAGCCAGCTGGAGCGTTTCAAAAGAGACCTACACCAATAGAAAGACCAAGCCACAAAAAGACGTGGTGCTTCAGTTTAAATTGCACGAACTCGACTCAAATGGAGACGAAAACTTCTGGCTTAAGGTAAACGGGGATTATGTATATCTTGGCGAGTTCGATGCGCAAGACCTTAGCTCTGAGAGCGAAGACTTCAGCTATGACAACGGATCTTATAGCGTTTTAAGGGAATCGCGCCGTACAGATGAAAACCAGTTTTCGTGGCATGAGTGGGATGCCGAGCATCTTGTGACGATCACGATCGACAGAAAAAAATTCAAAAAATCAGCAGATCTGGATATAGAATTCATTAATTCGCGTTTTGACAACTCTTGGCACGAAAAGTGGGGCGTTTCAGCGCTCAATATGTTCGAGGATAATGGTGGCACCGATAACGGCTTGGCCAATTGGGCGTCTCAAGGGTCGAACATGCGGATTTCAAAATTGTCGCCCGATTCCGACGTAAATTCGCTTTGGAATTCTATTGAATCTGAATTTGATCAAACGGCCACAACGCTTCAGGGTATGGTCGACGGAACCAAAGGAAATACGTATTTTAATGTAGGATCTGCTGCTGCGGATGATATCAGCGCCGACGAAATCGCTGACGCCGCGTTCCAAATTGCGAATTATCTTGAAAGCTTTTTCACAAACGATGGCTTTGGAACTTTGGACGATGTCGCCGAGGAAATGTGGGTTTCGGCAGCCGGCGCAGATTTTATCAGCCCGTCTGAAAATAATGTGGGCCTAGCAGGACGGATATTTCAGTATATTAATGTCGGCATCCATTTGGCGGATGCTGACAGTTGGCAAAAGCTCGCCAAAGGCGCGGTGGGCGATATATCTGGGGGTCTTCTACATATCAACGCCACGCTAGATGAAGACAGTTCGAACCAGCTGCCAGATGGCGCCACGCTCGGCGATGAATTAGTGCAAGGCATGGGCAATCTTATCAATGAGATGAAAGGCACTCTCTCTTTGCATCTTCAACGCGCCAAGTGGGAAAAGGATCAGTCCGATATCGACACGATACAAGAGGGGCTTGACGCTTTGACCACGGCTTCTGATAGGTTTGCCGACGAATATATGGAATTGACCGCGCAGCTATCTGCTATGTCTATCCTGTTCGATATGTTCGATGGCGAATCCACGGCCCAACGCGACAACACGGCTTATTCGAGCCGCGAAAACGTGTCGGATCTGGCCGATATCAAAGCTTTCGTGGAGCTGGGATATGATGTGAACATCACGCAAGGCCATCATGGTGTTAATGGCCATCACCGTCTTGTGGAAGTGCGCGAAGGGTCCGCTGACTACGCGAAATTCGACGGGATTGACGGTTTTGATTACAAGATCGATGATGTCCACTTCGTTGGTGGTAACAGTCGATTTACATCATCTTATGATTTTGAATTCGCTTAGAATTCTACGTTTTCCACTCACGGAAACACAAGTTGGAAGAGCGACAGTGTCGCTCTTCTTTCTTTGTTTTAAAGACCTTGGTTGTTTACGCTGCGTCCAACAACCTGCGTGGCTATCGTTTGATCCAATTCAATCGTTTTGGTTTGGCGCATTCGGGTCGTCCTGCCCGACGCCACGGAACAACATCTTGAATGGTGCAGCCCAGACGATGCCCAGCACGATGTAGACCAGCAATTCAACCAGAATTGACGGGCGGTCAAACAGGCTGACTGTGAACAGCGCTGCGGCGATATAAATCGGAAGCCCGACCAATAACACAACCAATGCCCATCTGCGACGGGCGGCATAACTCAAAGACATTTTTTCAGTCCGCAAAAGGGTCGCGCACGAGGATAGTGTCGTCACGCTCGGGAGAGGTAGACAGTAGCGCGACGGGGCAGTCTATCAACTCTTCCACGCGACGCACATATTTGATGGCGTTGGCTGGCAGCTCGGCCCATGTGCGGGCGCCTTCGGTCGATTGGCTCCACCCGGGCATATCCTCGTATATGGGCGTGCAACGGGCTTGCTGATCTGCGGCCATGGGAAGGTAGTCCAGACGTGTGCCATCAAGCTCGTAGCCGACGCATATACGCAGCGTGTCAAAGCCGTCCAATACATCAAGTTTGGTCAATGATATACCATGCACGCCCGAGGTGGCGCAGGTCTGTCGGACAAGGCACGCATCAAACCAGCCGCAGCGCCGTTTGCGCCCGGTCGTGGTCCCAAATTCATGTCCTCTTTCCCCGAGACGCTGACCGTCTGCATCGTCCAGCTCGGTCGGAAAAGGACCCTCACCAACGCGGGTTGTGTAAGCTTTTACAATTCCGAGGACAAAGTTGATTGCAGATGGACCAACACCTGTTCCCGTGGCGGCCTGACCCGCAATCACGTTTGACGAGGTCACAAAGGGGTAGGTCCCAAAGTCAATATCAAGCAGGGCACCCTGCGCACCTTCGAACAGGATCCGCTTGCCTGCTTTGCGCTGCTCGTGCAGAACCTTCCAAACGGGTCCGGCAAACGGCAGGATTTGTGGGGCGATCTCGGTCAATGTCTGGATCAGGGCATCTCTGTCGATCGGGTCCATGCCAAGGCCGGAGCGCAACGCATTGTGGTGCACTAACGCCCGATCCACGCGCAACGCCAGGGTCGAAGGATCCGCCAGATCCGCCACACGGATGACCCTGCGACCAACCTTGTCCTCATAAGCGGGCCCTATTCCGCGCCCAGTGGTACCAATTTTTGCCACGCCGTTTTGATTTTCGCGTGCGCGGTCCAGCTCGCCGTGAAAGGGCAAAATCAACGGGGTGTTTTCAGCGATCATAAGCGTCTCGGGCGAGATCTCGACACCTTGGGTGCGGATGGTCTCGATTTCGCGTATCAGATGCCAAGGATCTAGGACGACGCCGTTGCCGATGATGCTTAACTTGCCGCCGCGAACAACTCCCGAAGGCAGCGCGTGCAGCTTGTAGACCTCGCCATCCACGACCAGAGTATGGCCTGCATTGTGACCGCCCTGAAACCGCGCGATCACATCCGCGCGCTCACTGAGCCAATCCACAATCTTGCCTTTGCCTTCGTCGCCCCACTGTGCGCCGACCACCACCACGTTCGCCATCGCGATCCCGTTCCCTGCTTGTATCAAACCGCTGCAGCTATAACGGCGCCTTTCGATATCGAAAACAGCGAAAATGACATGAAAGTCCAAGAATGATGCTTGGCATGGCGTTTTTTGGCTGCCATGACCGTTTTCATGGCATTCTTATCGCGATGGATACAAGCGTTTGTGGCGTTGGCGGCGTGGATCAATCCTTGGGGCTGGGACTATCAGGCCTGGGCGTGGTCTGCGCGCACGGTTCAGCCCGAGCTTGTGATTGGTGTCGGAATCGGACTTGCCGTGTTTTTTCTGTGGCAGGTTATCGGAGCCATTCGCGGATTTGGGGTGCGGATAAGTTTTGTGACGGTGCTTGTTTTGGGGACGATGTTCGCGGTTGTGCACTTTTATGGCTTGTTGGGGCTGGATAATCCGAAACATGAACAGATTTTGTGGCTCATCAGTGCGTCGGCCGTGATCGCCTTTGGACGCTGGTCTGGATATCGGCGCAAAAGGCGTCTCGCATTAATGCGGGCACGCGCCGAAATTGAAGCCGAAGCGCGCCTTCGACATCCTGACTTGGAGTGGTCGAAGCCGCTATAAGCAATTTGGCTGCATGCGTGGCTTGCACCCGCGCGCTCAGTCACATACATAGCGCCAAACAAAGCCCGAAGGCCATATCATGGAAAACGTCATCCTTATCGTTCATCTTCTCTTGGCGCTCGCGCTGATAGGTATCGTTTTGATGCAGCGGTCCGAGGGCGGCGGGTTGGGAATCGGTGGTGGGGGCGGGGGTCTTTCCGGACGCGCCGCAGCCAACCCGCTGGCACGCATCACATGGGGACTGGCGATTGCATTTATTTGTACGTCTTTGACCCTGACGATTTTGGCGGCACAAAATGCCGGAGGATTGTCGGTGGTTGACCGTCTTACAGGCGGCGCAACGGTCCCAGCCGAGGAAGACACTGGCGATGATGCAGGCCTTGGTGCGCTGCTACCACCCCCCACACAAGAGACCGAAGACTCCTTACCTTTGGTGCCACGCGGCAACTGACGCAAAACCTTGCGGCGCGGTGGTCACCGGCAACATCATCTAGCGGGTAAAATATAGGATCGGGTGGACACATGCACCCGAATCCTCTATATACCAAATCCCGTGGTGCATCCTCTGGCACACCAGTTACTTTGCACAAATTCGACAGAAATTCACGGGGTTATCCTTAATGGCGCGTTTCGTCTTTATCACCGGCGGTGTGGTCTCTTCGCTTGGAAAGGGCTTGGCCTCGGCTGCGCTAGGGGCTTTGTTGCAGGCGCGTGGCTACACCGTGCGCCTTCGAAAGCTTGATCCGTATTTGAATGTTGATCCGGGAACCATGTCGCCTTTCGAACATGGTGAGGTCTTTGTAACAGACGACGGAGCCGAGACCGATCTCGACCTTGGACACTACGAGCGGTTTACGGGCGTCCCTGCGCGGCAAAGCGACAGCATCAGTTCCGGCCGCATCTACATGAATGTCTTGGAAAAAGAACGCCGCGGAGATTACTTGGGTAAAACAATTCAAGTTATTCCCCATGTGACAAATGAAATCAAAGACTTCATCTCTATCGGTGAAGATGAAGTCGATTTTATGCTCTGCGAAATCGGAGGCACTGTTGGCGATATCGAAGGGCTACCCTTTTTCGAAGCTATCCGCCAATTCAGCCAGGATAAGCCACGTGGCCAGTGTTTATTCATGCACCTGACCTTGCTGCCGTTTATCACTGCAAGCGGCGAGTTGAAAACCAAGCCCACCCAGCACTCTGTCAAAGAGTTGCGATCCATTGGCTTGCAACCGGATATTCTTGTGTGTCGCTCGGAACATGCCATTCCTACCAAAGAGCGCGAAAAACTCGCGTTATTTTGTAATGTTCGGCCAGAGTCCGTCATTGCCGCGCCTGATTTGGCATCGATTTATGAAGCGCCACTCGCATATCATCACGAAGGTCTGGATCGGGCTGTGCTGGATGCCTTTCAAATTGCGCCTGCTCCTCGTCCAAATTTGACACGATGGAACGATGTTGCGGATCGCATCGCGAACCCGGAAGGTGAAGTCAAAGTCGCAATTGTTGGAAAGTACACTCAATTGGAGGATGCTTACAAATCAATTGCAGAGGCACTTACCCATGGTGGACTAGCAAACCGGGTCAAGGTCAAGATCGAATGGGTCGATGCAGAGATTTTCGATAGCGAGGATCCAAAAATACATCTGCAGGGGTTCCACGCGATTTTGGTTCCCGGTGGGTTTGGGGAACGCGGCACAGCTGGTAAGATCCGCGCGGCAGAATTTGCACGGGAAAATAAGGTACCCTATCTGGGGATTTGTTTGGGCATGCAAATGGCGGTCATCGAAGCTGCACGAAACGTAGCAGGGCTGCCGGATGCCGGATCAGAAGAGTTCGATCATGAGGCTGGACAAAAGCGTTATGAGCCGGTGGTCTATCACCTCAAGGAATGGGTGCAGGGAAACAAGAAGGTCAACCGCAGACCAGAAGATGACAAAGGTGGTACCATGCGGCTTGGGGCCTATGACGCCGTGCTGACTGAGGGCAGCAGGGTTGCTAAAGTTTATGGGACACACGGCATCGATGAACGCCACCGCCACCGCTACGAGGTTGACGTAAGCTATCGGTCTGCTCTTGAGGCAGCGGGCCTGGTTTTTTCGGGCATGTCGCCTGACGGACGCTTGCCCGAAATCATTGAATGGCCAGATCATCCGTGGTTTATCGGTGTTCAGTTTCACCCCGAGCTAAAGTCCAAGCCATTTGATCCCCATCCCTTGTTTCGCGACTTTGTGCGCGCGGCAAAGGATATTTCGCGACTGGTGTAAAGCGGCTCATCTGACAACGCGCAAACGCGAATGTAGGAGGTTAAAAACATAGCGGTGAATGACTTAGATTGACCGGTTCAGGCGTCTGCCCGCATGGTGTCTGAGGATTCGTTTTGGAATTTTAAATATGGGTAATGATCGTCCCTTTTTGGGCATATTGTTTATGGTGGCCTTTGCATTGGTTGCGCCAGCTATGGATGCCATGGCAAAAGCCACACCCGCCGAAATTCCTGTTGCACAAATCCTTGCTGCGCGTTTTGGAATACAATCGTTGATCTTGCTTCCTGTTGCATTTTTTCTGGGCACTTGGGTATGGCCCGTTTGGCGTTCAGTCATGCTTCACCTCGTGCGGGCAGGCGCGCTTTTGTTGGCCACGGCTCTGTTCTTTGCAGCTGTGCGTCAGATGCCCATTGCATTGGCGATTTCGATCTTCTTTGTTGCACCTTTGATGGTAACACTCGCGAGTGCCATTTTTTTGAAAGAACCCGTAGGACCAAGGCGCGTATTTGCTTGTCTGGTTGGCTTTGCCGGGGCGATTATTGTCGTACGACCAAGTTTTGCGGATCTGGGCTGGGTTGCGTTGTTTCCTCTTGGGACTGCGGCATTATTTTCGACCTACCTGCTGTTGACGCGGTCCATGGCACAACATGTGCACCCCATCACACTTCAGGCACAAACTGCAATCGCCGCCGCACTCTTGGTTACACCCGTTTTGGTTGTTATGGACGGCAGCAGTTTTGTGCTTTTTGATCCAGTTTGGCCAACTGGAATTGCGATCTGGACCCTGACAGGGGTCGGTGTCATCGCAACGGTATCTCATCTTTTTCTAAGCTTCAGCTTGCGATATGCGCCTGCAGCAGTGGTTGCGCCCTTGCAATATCTAGAGATTTTGGGAGCAACTCTTATCGGTTACTTCGTATTTGGGGATTTTCCGGACGTTTTGACGTGGGTTGGCATCAGTTTGATTGTGGCCTCAGGATTATTTGTTTTATATCGCGAAAGATTGGTGCAAAATAAAATCTAAAGTTGCAAAGTCTCATTATTGAATTGAAGTTAGTTTGATCATACGGTTTGAAAATGCGTGATAATCCACTCCTTGGAATTATGTTGATGTTGGGCTTTTGCATCGTGGCTCCATTGGGGGATGCGGTCGCAAAAATGTTGTCTGGCTCAGTAGGTATTGTTCAGCTTGTATTGGTGCGGTTCACGGTACAAGTGTTTCTTTTGGCCCCGTTTATCTGGGTGACGGGCAGGGCTTGGCGTATGCCTGCTCACAGCTGGCACTTGGTTGTGCTTCGAACGGTGCTGCATGTTTTGGGGATTGGCATGATGGTGTCGGCTCTTGCCCATCTTGAACTGGCGGATGCTGTAGCTATCGCTTTCGTCATGCCGTTTATTATGCTTTTTTTGGGAAAGCTGTTTTTGAAGGAAGAGGTGGGTGCGCGCCGGATCCTTGCTTCGATCGTTGGCTTTGGTGGAACTCTTCTTGTGATACAGCCTGCGTTTGAGGATGTCGGCTACTGGGCCTTGCTTCCGGTTGGCGTGGCTATCAACTTTGCTTTTTTTATGCTGATTACGCGACGGATTGCCAAAGATGTCGATCCGATTTCCATGCAGGCTGTGAGTGGTGGTATTGCCATGCTGATCTTGGTGCCAATTGTGATCTTTGGCAGTTTTCAGACAAATGTGGTTGGTGTTGATCTTGGCTGGCGTGATCTCGGCGCGTTTTCTTGGGGACTGCTGGTATTGCTAGGCATTTTTGGGACCGTTGCGCATCTTTTGATGACGTGGTCACTGCGTTATGCACCCTCCGCCACTTTGGCACCTATGCAGTACCTTGAAATTCCCTTTGCCACTGCTTTTGGATTTTTGCTATTTGGTGATTTTCCTGATGACATGGCCTTGTTGGGGATCGCTATGACTATCGCCTCAGGGCTTTATATCCTTGTCCGCGAAGAGAAACTCAGAAGAATTCAGGCCATAGAGACACCAGCAGAGTAAGCTCCGACTTCGGTAAGATCAAAAGCATTCCGGGCTGATCAAACTGCAGTTCCACGCGGTTTAGTGTGGTTTCATTGGATGTGCCAATTATTCCCGATGGTGTAAATGAAATCCCATCTATGGGCCACCGCAACCCCGTACTTTTGCCAGATATCGGGGCCATGGGGAACAAGGACAGGCGGGTTCCAACGGGCAGCTCAAGCGTGATGTCGTGAGGGCACGCCAAAACGATATCTTCTTGTCCTATTAAAATGCACGGGGTGCTGGCCATTTTTGCCAGCACAGACATCGCAGCCAGTTCGTGATCCAGCCGCTTTCCCAGAAACCCAAGGCCCACCACCAAAGGAGCCTTTATGTTGCGCAAGGCTTTGTCGAAATCCGTACTGTCTTGCTCGTAGACATGATGAAATACGTTGGCAGGTAAAACCGATCGCGTTGCGTCGGACACAGAGTCCATATCTCCGATGACGACATCTGGCAGAAACCCATGTGCAACCGCAGAATTTGCACCGCCATCCGCCGCCACGACGGATGTACAGAAGGCCGATGCGTTGTGCAAATCGCGCGGATTAACGTCGCCCGCACCAATCAAGAGAACCGGTTCGCGGCTTTCAACAATCATTTGGTGTCCGCTTTTTGGCAAATCTGTCTAAAACTTATCACATTCAAGCCCCAAAATGTTACGCTCTGTCTTATAGAATCGCCGTGTCCAGTGTTGGTAGCCCGCTCGGTTGCGCGGATGCAAGGCTTCAGAAGGGGTATGATGATGGGTGCAGACAACAAGATACTTAAGGTTTCGTATGGAATATTTTCCTGCAGCCTCGAGGGTTTTGAAGAACCTTTTGACGTGATGCGCACTGTGGCTCTGCTTTTGGAGGAAATAGCACAACGCAATCCGAAATTTGGAACCCAGTTGGAATCAGAGCCGCTGGAATTGGTGAACGCCTTGGGCGCCGCAACAAAATCAGATGTGCCTCAGGGTGATGTTGACACGGTCTCCAGCCTAGAAAACCATCGTGAAACCCACAATTTGGACCGCAGTATGCCTGAATTGATAGATCCCGATGATCTGCAGGCATCCGCGGTTTCCGAACAGTTACAGTCTAAAAATGCGGCGCCGGTCTCTCCAATTTTGCAAAACCGTCCACCGCAACCTGCGCCCGCACCTAAAGTTCAATCGGCTATTTTTTCGGATCCACAGGTCGAAGATCCGTCGGAGCAGATTTTACTGGATGCTAAGGAAGAACTTGCGCGAGAACTTGCAAAGATCGAAACCGAGATCGTCGAAGAACGCGCCAAACAAGAGCGTTTGCGGCAAGAAACTGCATTTGATGTTCAAAATGTCATCCAAGCGGCATCAGATATCGCACAAGAGCCATCTTTGGCGTCTTTCATCGAAGAGTCTAATACCGATGTCGTGGCATCTGGTGATACCTTGATTTTAGACGATAAGGCTCAGCAACATACCGACCCCGGAACCACCCCGGCTCATACCCGTGGCGAACAGGCCTCAAATTCTGGGTCTGCTGCATTAGAGGATACGTCGGTTACGCGAATCCTCGAACAGACCAACTGGGAAATGGATAAACCAGAAGGCAGTCGCCGACGCAGCGCCATTGCGCATTTGCGTGCGGCAGTCGCTGCAACCCGTGCAGATCGGTTTTTCGGGCAAGATGAGGGAGAGCAAGAGCGCGAAGAAGCCTATCGTGGAGATCTGGAAGATGCAGTGCGACCGCACCAAATGACTGGTACAGGCGATTCCTTGGCGTTGGACTTAACTGTGCCTGATCTGGGTCCAGCCCCGATTCCCCAATCCGGTGTAAAGCCGCGTAAACCGCCTTTGAAGCTTGTCGCCGAACAACGTGTCGATCACGATGATGCCTTCGACATCCAAGACTTGCCACCTCCCCCAAAAGCGCTGGTTCGGACACGTCGGGCCATGGCGTCGACGGCGTCTGCAGGCCTGCAGGATAGGGCCGAAGAGACCTCGGCCGGGGGATTTGCAACATACGCTGCCGTAAGCGGAGCAGAGTCACTAGATCAACTTATGGAAGCTGCGGCGGCATATATGACGTTTGTCGAACACCGCGACCAGTTTTCGCGTCCACAACTCATGAACAAGATGCGCGAAGCAGAGACCCAAGACACCCCTAGAGAAGATCGCTTGCGGATTTTCGCCGACCTGTTGCGTGACTGTAAAGTCGTTAAAGTCGGCGGTGGACGGTTCATCGCAACAGACAAAATCGGTTTCCAAACCTGATCGCACAAATAGTTACCGACATCTGCTCACAATCTCTTGAAGTTACTTTTGTATCGACACTTGAAACCTATCTTTGACTCAGTAGAAAGATGACCCATCTATGGTGTGGGTCACTTGGGACCTGAAGAGGAGATCGTCTTGAAACATTACGCTCTGACCGCCGCACGTGCAGGCGCAGACCCATTACGCCTGTTTTGGTTGACAGCGCTGTCCATGGCTTTGATTGTGTCGCAATCACTCATTGCTGAGGCGCGCGGTGCGCCCGAAAGCTTTGCAGATTTGGCCGAACACATCAGCCCATCTGTCGTTAACATCACCACCACCACAATGGTCGCCGGACGCGCGGGTCCTCAGGGGATCGTGCCTGAGGGATCGCCGTTCGAAGATTTCTTTCGCGAATTTCAGGATCGCGGCAATCAGGATGGGCGTCCGCGCCAATCATCGGCACTAGGATCTGGATTTGTAATCTCGTCAGATGGCTACATTGTGACAAACAATCATGTCATCGAAGGCGCTGATGAGATCTTGATTGAATTCTTCTCTGGAGCCGAATTACCTGCCTCTTTGATTGGAACAGATCCAAATACCGACATAGCGCTGCTTAAAGTGTCTGCGGATGAGGATTTGCCATTCGTATCATTTGGTGACAGCGATGTTGCCAGAGTTGGCGATTGGGTCATGGCAATGGGCAACCCGCTCGGACAAGGGTTCTCGGTCTCTGCGGGGATTATCTCGGCGCGCAACCGCGAATTGTCAGGTAGCTATGACGATTACATCCAGACGGATGCTGCAATCAACAGAGGAAACTCTGGTGGGCCTTTGTTCAATATGGACGGGGATGTGATCGGCGTGAATACCGCCATCTTATCGCCGAACGGGGGATCAATCGGAATTGGATTTTCGATGGCATCAAACGTCGTAACTGGTGTGGTAGATCAACTTCAGCAATTTGGAGAAACGCGTCGCGGTTGGTTGGGTGTTCGTATTCAAGATGTTACCCCGGATGTGGCGGAAGCGCTTGGTCTTGCGGATGCGGCCGGCGCGTTGATTTCAGACGTGCCTCCCGGGCCCGCCCTTGAGGCCGGACTGGAGGCAGGAGACGTAATCATGACGTTCGATGGGGTCGCAGTGGATGATACTGGCGCATTGGTGCGGCAGGTCGGTGCGACTGCTGTCGGCAAGTCAGTGGATGTTCTTGTTAATCGTGCGGGAACGGAATTGGTCATTGCAGTTACCCTTGGGCGCCGTGAAAACGCCGAAGGCGCAGTCCCAGCCGTCGTTCCAGCTCCTGCACCTGAACCCGAAATTCTGGACCTTTTAGGCATGACCTTGCAGCTAATTGACGAGGATCTGCGCGCACAAGCCGAATTACCCGCAGGACTGGTTGGTCTTTTCATCTCCGAAATCGACGACACCAGTCAAGCCTTTGAAAAAGGGCTCCAGGTGGGGGACGTGATCACCGAAGCCGGCCAGATAGCGGTGAAGTCGGTGCAGGACTTGCAGGATCGCGTTGCCGAAGCACGGGACGCTGGCCGTAAATCGATCCTGTTGCTTGTACGTCGTGATGGGAACCCACGCTTTGTCGCGCTTGGAATAACTGACTAAGCTATAGCAAAAAGACACTTGAAAGGGGCGCTTCACTGAGCCGCCCCTTTTTTATTTGGCCTCGGGTGACGAAAGAAGATGGTCTAACATAAACGAGATATCTTCAATGTGTTCGGCCAAGACATGCGTCACACCATTTTCGCGCTGTAATCGACCGGTCACCCGGAGCATGCGTCCCGAAATCACAGCCCTTCGAAATTTCTCATATAGGGCGCGCCAAACAATTACGTTTACGACGCCGGTTTCATCCTCAAGTGTCAAAAAAATAACGCCTTTGGCTGTCCCGGGACGTTGCCGCAAAATCACCAGTCCCGCCACAGTGATGCGGGCACCTTGGGGTGGTTCTGACAGCCTTATTGCGGTCAAAGCTGCTGGGGGACGTGGCCAGGGAACGTGTGTCATCATCGTCGTAAGTATAGTTTGATTTATAACTGACGCAAAGGGGCTGGCGGATGGTCATGCGTCGCACTACGTTCCGTCCAGAACATGCCAGGCCAAAGGGTAAAAAGATGCCAAACATCACCTATATCGAGCACAATGGAACAGAACATACCGTCAAAGTCGCCAAAGGCGCATCGGTCATGGAAGGTGCGCGTGACAATAATATTCCGGGGATTGACGGGGACTGCGGTGGGGCCTGTGCGTGCTCGACCTGCCATGTGTATGTGCACCCCGATTGGGTAGATAAGCTGCCGGCAAAAGATGGCATGGAAGAAGACATGCTGGATTTTGCCTTTGAGCCCAATCCGGAAAGATCACGTCTGACCTGCCAGCTGCGCGTTGACGATTCCATGGACGGATTGGTTGTGGTCATGCCAGAAAAGCAACTTTGATCCTGATGATCAGGATGGTGCGTGCACGGTTGCGCTCGTGGGGGCGTTCTGCACGCAACGTCTTGATCTGTGCTTTGCTGACTGTTGGGGGTGCCAGCATCGCCACCGCGGATGTGTTCCGTGCAGAATTTCGTGAGGCAACCAATCGCTACGGTCACAGGGTGCTGGGTGAGACGCCCGAATGGGGCGTTCTGCATCTGTGGTTTACAGACGGCACCAACGTATCCTTGCGCCTGCCACACGATCGGGTGTTCGAGGATCTCGCCCCACGTCTGGTCGATGTGACGGGTGATGGACAAAACGAGGTCGTGGTTGTTGAAAGCCACCTAGAGCAGGGGGCGCGGCTGTCAGTTTACGGGCGTCACGGCCTGATCACTGCGACGCCTTACATCGGGCGGAAATTTCGTTGGCTGGCGCCTGTGGCACTTGCGGATCTCGATGGGGATGGAGCTGTCGAACTGGCCTACATCGATCGTCCGCATCTGGCCCAAACTCTGCGTGTTTGGCGATATAAGGACGGACAATTGCGCGAGGTGACCCATGCTCTTGGTTTGACCAATCACCGTATCGGATGGGCTTATATCATAGGTGGGTTGCGATCTTGCGATAGGGGGCCGGAAATGGTCCTCGCCACTGGCGATTGGCAGGATGTTGTGGCACTCAGACTCGTGAACAATCGGCTTGATACCCGCGTGCTTGGACCATGGCTCGGACCTGCCAGCATGGCCGCAGCGCTTCGATGCGAAGGCTAAGCCCAAGAGAACAGCGCTGCGATCAACGGTGAACATCCGTCAAGATCCTGACCTTGCCTATAGAGGCACTGTTTGTGAGGTGGTCCAGCGCAGCGCTTTGATGCTCGCGTTCGGGTCAGAGCGCGCGCCATCCGATATCGCGGCGAAAAAAGCCCTCGGGCCAGTCCACCGAGTCGACCAAATCATAAGCCGCGTCGCGCGCATCGCGCAGCGTTTCGGCGCGGGCTGTCGCATTCAGAACGCGCCCTCCATTGGCACATAAATCCCCGTTTATCCGGCTGGTGCCGGCATGGAATATAACCCGTTTGCTGGTATCACTTTGCGCCTCCAGGCCGCCGATTTTGGTGCCTTTTTCATATGCTCCGGGATATCCTTTGGCAGCCAGAACAACCGTCATGGCATGATCATCTGCCCAATTGACCTTGGCTTCGCCAAGGCGGCCCTCGGCACAGGCTTGGATCAAATCCAATGCCTGACCGCCCAGACGCAGCATCAAAACCTGACATTCCGGATCACCAAATCGGACATTGTATTCAACCAATCGGGCGGCGCCGTTTTTGATCATCAAACCGGCATAAAGTACACCTTGGTAAGGCGTGCCGCGTCGGGCCATCTCTGCCACTGTCGGTTTTATGATGTCTTCAATAGCACGGTTTGCAATCGCGTCCGTCAGAACGGGGGCAGGGGAGTACGCCCCCATGCCGCCTGTGTTCGCGCCGGTGTCGCCTTCGCCGACGCATTTGTGATCTTGCGCGGTCCCGATGGCCAGAACGTCCTGACCGTCACAAAGCACAAAAAACGAGGCTTCTTCCCCGGTCATGAATTCCTCGATGACGACCTCTGCCCCGGCTTGTCCAAACGCCCCACCCAGCATGTCGTCCACCGCCGCGCAGGCGGTTTCCTCATCAGGGGCCACCACGACGCCTTTGCCCGCAGCCAATCCGTCGGCTTTGACAACGATGGGGGCGCCGTGTGCGCGGATATGAGCCTTGGCCGCATCTGCATCGGTAAAGGCGGCATATCCGGCAGTCGGCGCATCGGCGGCTGCACATATTTCTTTGGTAAACCGTTTTGAGGATTCAAGCCGTGCGGCCGCCGCCGACGGGCCAAAGACCGTGATGTCAGCCGCGCGCAGGTCATCGGCGACGCCTGCAGCCAGAGGCGCCTCTGGTCCGATAATCACCAGATCAATTGCTTGGGCCATTGCGAATTGAACCACCGCTGTGCCATCTTCGATGTCAAGAGAGACACAGGTTGCGATTTGTGCAATTCCGGCATTGCCGGGGGCGACGAACAGTGTGTCACATTTGGGGTTCTGCAGGGTGGCCCATGCCAGACTGTGTTCGCGGCCGCCGCCGCCAAGGATCAAAATATTCATTGCGGGGCGCTCCTGCTTGGCCTAGTGCTGCGCGCGTTCTAAGGTCCCTGCACACGAAGGGCAAGCGAGGCGTAGATGGAACTTTTTGAGGATGAGACGTCTGGAGGCAATACACCAGAACTGACCGTCAGCGAACTGGCGGGCGATATCAAGCGCACGGTCGAGGGCGCCTTTGGCCATGTGCGTGTGCGCGGTGAACTGGGCCGCGTTTCCCGTCCGAAGTCCGGTCATGTCTACCTCGACTTAAAAGATGATCGTGCGGTCATTTCGGGCGTTATTTGGAAGGGTGTTGCATCACGTTTGGATACCCCGCCCGAAGAAGGCATGGAAGTTGTCGCCACCGGACGTCTGACCACCTTTCCGGGGCAATCGCGATACCAGATCGTCATAGAGGACCTGCGCCCGGCAGGGATGGGCGCGCTGATGGCCATGTTGGACAAGCGTCGCAAGATGCTGGCCGCCGAGGGTCTTTTTGATGCAGAACGGAAAAAGACCCTTCCGCGTCTGCCCGAGGTTATTGGCGTTGTCACCTCGCCATCGGGGGCCGTTATTCGCGACATCCTGCATCGGTTGCGGGACCGGTTCCCAAGAAAGGTGCTGATCTGGCCTGTCTCTGTGCAGGGTAAAGGCAGCGCACAGCAAGTGGCGGATGGCATTTCTGGGTTCAACGCGTTTACGCCGGGTGGGGCCTTGCCGCGCCCAGACGTTTTGATCGTGGCGCGGGGCGGTGGCTCTGTCGAAGATCTCTGGGGGTTTAACGAAGAAATTGTTGTGCGCGCAGCAGCAGCGTCTGACATTCCGCTGATTTCGGCAGTGGGACATGAGACAGACACGACGCTGATTGATTTTGCATCTGACCTGCGGGCACCGACACCAACAGCGGCGGCCGAGCATGCGGTGCCTGTCCGCTCCGAGCTTTTGGCTTGGTTGGCGGACCGCTCTGCCCGGATGAGCCGTGCGCAGGTCGAAAGATTGACGTATCGCGGGCAACGTCTGCGCGATGTCTCAAGGGCCTTGCCCAAGCCGGAACGTCTTTTGGACCCGGGACGGCAAAGACTGGATCTGGCGGCCGAACGCTTGCCGCGTGGACTGTTGCAAGCAACAGAGCAACGTCGGCTGGCACAAACGCGGCTCAGTGCTGCTTTGCGTCCGGTAGTGCTATCGCAAAGGTTAGCGCAGTTATCGCAAAGGCTGGACAGTGCCGGCAGCCGTCTTGCTCCGGCGCTTGTGCGGAGTAATGACCAGAAAACACGCGCTTTGGGGCAAACATTTGCGCGTCTTGGCGCCACGTCTTTGCATCAGCAGCGCAGCGCGGCCACGGATCGGCTGTCGGATCTGGCGCGTCGCTTGATTGACGCAAACAGACTACGGATCAACACTTTGCGCGAACAGATGACGGCGCTGGACCGTGTTCGGGAAACATTGGGATATCGCGCGACACTGGCGCGTGGCTATGCGGTGGTGCGTGGTGATGGTGACGTAGTGACCACCCGTGCCGATGCCGAATCCAAAGGCATAACAGAGATTGAATTTGTAGATGGTCGTCTGCGGTTGTCCGGGGCTCGCCGGTCACGGTCCGGGGGAACGCCCAAGACAGAGCAAGGATCGCTTTTTTAAGCTTGTGAGAGCGCCTGCATAGCTTGTCTTTTGGGGACGGTCAGACACCGATCTCGGGGCCGAGGCATATCATCTCTGACGCGCGTTGCGTTGTCTCGTAAAGTTCGATCGATGAAGTTTCTGATATGAATTCCGCCCG
>JAQXDR010000176.1 GCA_029251265.1 Pseudoprimorskyibacter sp.
GCGACGCCGAAAAGATCCCCGCCCCCGTAGCGATTGGCTTAGCCAATCGCTACATACAAATCCGAGACGTCATATTGTTTGACCAAGCACATCAAAACTGCCTTCAGCCCGGTCTATTCCGTTGACCTGAATAATCAGGCGATGCGCGCCTGGGAATAGTTTGAACGTGCTTGCCTCAGCCTTCAATTTATGACGTTTGTTTATTGTTGTGGGCACACCAGCCTTCAATTCAAGGGTTGCGAATTTAAAAACTTTGGTACGCCCCCCCGCAAACCTGATCCTGTAGTCCACCAACACATTTGCAGCAACTGGCGCGATCAACGATAGCTCAAACAGCAGTGCATCGCCCATGGTCACCGTAGGGTTTGATATGTGCAGCCCAGCAGTAAGTTCAGCGTCTGGATCATAGCCCAAGACCGTCAAAGCACCAGTTTCACCTCGTTTAATGGCGCCTCGCAGAGCATGCCGTGTTATCCAATCAAGCTCTTTGGCACATTGGCGGCCTGCCCCGCGCCAAACCGTCACTCGATCTACCACCACCGCACAATTTTTCCGCGTCAGATCATTCAGATGATTGGCCACAGAGCGGGTCACATACCGCGTCGGATCAGCATGCAGCTGGTCCAAAAGAGAAACAGCACGCATTGGATCCAACCGAAGGGCCTTGCCCCACGGCAATCGCGGACGGGTCCCTTCACTGACAAGGCGACGCACGTGATAATTATCATCTTCAGCCCAGTCCGCCAAACGCTCCAAAACATCGTCCGGCCACCGATCCAAAAACGGACGAATATAAAACTCCATTGAAAACCGCTGCGTCGCGCTGTGCAATAAATTCAAAGCCTGATCGGGGCGCTCCAGCCCGTGACGTACCGCCAGTATGCCAGGTACAGCGTGGATGAAACGGCCGAAATCATTGTCTGTCAGGCTTGGATCAAGGGGTGCAGGCATCGCCGCCACGAGGCATTCGGCCATGGCGGAAAAATCCTGTGGCAACTGATCCTGAATTGCATCGGCGATATGGTCCAGCCGCGCCATCAAGCCAAGCGGTTCAAGTCCGTGCAAAGCCGTGGTCAAAAAAAGATCACTGTCAAACCCCGGAAGCCGCGCATATTCAGCTGCAAGGTCAGACAAAGTATCGACATTAAAAAGCTGGTCGCGCAGGGAAAACCCTGCACCACCATCAATACCATCCGGTCCCCGCGCCATCAGAGCGTAAAATTGGTTGCACCGCCATCCAACAACAGGTTCTGCCCCACGACAAATCCAGCTTGCTGCGAACACAAAAATGCGCAGGCTGCACCGAATTCGGCCGAGGTCCCATAGCGGCGCGCTGGAATTGTCGCCATGCGACGGGCCCGGGCTTCATCCAATGTGATGTTGTCGGCTGCAACAACGCCACCGTCCAATGCTAACGCACGATCTGTATCGTGTATGCCGGGTAAAAGATTGTTGATCGTGACACCATGGGGCGCAACCTGACGGGCTGTTCCAGCCACATATCCCGTAAGTCCCGTACGGGCTGCGTTGGACAAACCTAGAACGGGGATAGGTGCCTTGACCGATTGGCTGGTGATATTGACCACCCTGCCCCAGCCACGTTCCATCATACCGGGCAAGCAGGCTTTCATCATCGCAATCGGTGTCAGCATATTTGCATCCAGCGCCTTGATAAAGTCGTCCCGGTCCCAATCTGACCACATCCCCGGGGGCGGGCCGCCCGCATTGGTCACAAGTATATCAACATCTCCGGCAGCCTCTAGCAACGCCGATTGCCCCTCTGGGGTGGTCACATCTACAGCCAACGTGGTCACCGAGACACCATGCGCGCTGCGGATTTTTGCCGCGGCACTCTCTAACGCGTCTTGCCCACGTGCATTCATAACAAGATCAACACCAGCCTCGGCCAAGGCCTCGGCGCATCCAAGACCCAAGCCCTTGGATGAGGCGCACACCAATGCCCGTTTGCCCGTAATTCCTAGATCCATCTATGATCTCCCTTTATGTTCCATGTCGGATATAAAACGGACTTTTGTCCCACAGAGCAATGGGGTGATACAGGAATTTAGTCTGTTGTCTGACACCATGCGATAAATCCAATCTATAAAAATTCAAGATCATAGTCCTTCTTGCACAAAGATCACATTCCAGCGACGATACCGTGCAAACCAACACGGCTTAGGAAAATGACATGACACAGAAAATTGCATTGGTGACCGGTGGGGCTCAGGGCATCGGCTATGCTTGCGCCGAGGCATTGGCCGAAGATGGTTACCGCTTGGTACTGGCAGACATTCAGGACGATGAGGTTGCAAAAGCCGCCCAACAACTGGGTGGTGGCGCAACAGCATATGCCTGCGATATGGCCGATTCTGATGCGGTTCTGGGTATGTTTGATTGGATCGAGGCCGAGGTTGGCCCCGTTTCAGCACTGGTCAACAATGCAGGCATTGCCGCACCGGGTGATTTTCTGAACTATGATCTGGCCGATTTCGACAAGGTGCTTGGCATCAATCTGCGCGGCGTTTTTGTGGCGACGCAACGCGCTGCCAAAACAATGGTCGATCGGGATATCAAAGGCGCAATTGTCAATATGTCGTCGATTAACGCTCAATTGGCCATCCCGGCTATTCCGGCTTATTGCGCATCGAAAGGTGGCGTCATGCAATTGACAAAAGTGGCGGCTTTGGCGCTGGCTCAGCATAATATCCGTGTCAACGCAGTCGGACCAGGGTCGATTGACACGCCCATGATGGCAGGCGTGAATGCAAATCCTGCCGCGATGACCACAGCGATGTCGCGAACACCGCTGAAACGTATGGGCTCTGCGCGCGAAATCGGTGATGTCGTTGCCTTTCTATGCTCTGATAAAGCCAGTTATGTCACCGGCGAAACCATCTACGTCGATGGCGGGCGTTTGGGCTTGAACTATACGTGTTAAACTTAATCGCCTCATCATTGACCTCGAGGGTTATCCCCGAGGTCAATTCACCTAAAATTTCGAGGGGCGCGCCTGCGGCACGTTGAAATAAATGCTCCGGCCATCACATGTTTTGCGCAAAAAAAATTCAGGTTGGCACCGGATCCTGCAAGGATAATAGCGCATCCAAAACCAATGTGGCTGGGTCTACGTTGACGCCTCTGGCGTGACGTGCGCGATCGCCAATGACCTGTGCGCGCGCCGCCCAACGCCGTCCAGCCTGAGCATCAGGTGCAAGCCGCGACGCCATGGTCGACTCTCCCCTTGCCGCCTGAACCTCTGGCGCACGACCTAACGCCCCGGCCCGCGCCAACCGCGCAAGCGCAACATCCAAGAGTTGCAGTACAAGATCAAGCCGCGCTTCGTTCTGTCTACCGGCACAACTGTTTGCCAGTGCCAACGCACGTTGACGATCAAGCTGAGGACTGGTTGCTAACAAAGCCACCAATTCAGCGTAAATTCCAAGCCCATCTTGAGAGAGCAGCCGCAACGCTGCACCAACCGAGCCCTGAGCCAATTCAGACAGAGCCGCCGCGCTTGCCGGATCGACTTGCCCGCCTGCCGCAGTCACGGCAGCAGCCATATCGGCCGGTCCGAGCGTGCCAAGTCGTAATGTACGGCAACGCGACCTGATTGTGGGCAAAAGTCGTGCAGGTTGATGGCTGATCAGCAATAAAATTGCATTGCGCGGTGGTTCCTCTAACATCTTCAGCAACGCATTGGCAGCTGACGCATTCATTTCATCTGCTGAATCAATGATCACAACCCGTCGTCCACCATCAGCAGCAGACAGGCCAAAAAAACCAGACAACCGACGCAGCTCTTCAACTGTGATTTGGGCCTTTAGGCGTTTGGCTTTTTCATCAAAGGGGCGTGTTATCGAACAAAGGCCGGGCTCTGCCCCTGCAATCATGCGACGCGCCACCGGATGATCATCAGGAATATCTAAGGATGTCAGCGGCACCGATTCCCCAAACAGAGACGAGCCATCTTGCGGAGGTGTGGCGATTAAAAACCGTGCCAAACGCCACGCCAAGGTAGCCTTGCCTACCCCTTGTGGCCCTGTCAACAGCCACGCATGATGCAGCCGTCCCTCGTCAAAGGACGCCAAAATCTCGGCCTCGGCCGCAGCGTGACCGATCAGACGTGGACAGTCGCGAGGGTGTGGGGTGCCCGTGACACGGTCGGCTTCGGGACGATCGCTCATGTCATGCGATCTGCGACAACCGACTGAATACGGGCCGCGACCTCATCCGGTGATCCGGAGCCATCTACTGTCATGAACCGGTGCTTGAACTCCTGTGCAAGGGCCAGAAAACCGGCCCGCATTTTACTTTGAAGATCCACCCCAAAGCCTTCAAAACGTGAGTCCTCTTGGCCCCGTGTTGTGGCCCTGTGCAATCCCTGCGCAGGATCCATATCCACCAATAGTGTCAGATCGGGCTCGAGCCCAATCATGATCTCGTGCAGCGCATCCACTTGGCCACGCAAGTCGCCTCGGCTCAGGCCTTGATACATTCGGGTACTGTCAGCAAATCGGTCGCAAATGACGATCTTGCCGACATCCAGCGCCGGCAGAATGCATCGCTCCAAATGATCGCGCCGTGCCGCCGTAAACAGCAGGATTTCTGTTTCAGCCGACCAGCGATTTGCATCGCCATTCAAAACAAGCGCGCGTATTTCCTCTGCACCAGAACTTCCACCGGGTTCTCTGGTCAATACGACATCATGCCCGCGACCCCGTAGAAAATCTGCTAAAAGCGTGGCTTGGGTGGATTTGCCGGATCCGTCGATACCTTCAAAGCTTATAAACACTAGCGGTATGTCCAATCAAAAAGCATCAGGGTTTGCTCCCAATCGCAACAAGAGCACCCGCGCAACTGTGCCGACGCGGCGCATGACGCCTGCCCGTCCAACGTCCTTTGCCGCGACAAGCGCCACGCGGTGTTCTGGTAAACCCTCGGGACGGATAATCATTTCTGCCACAGTTTGGCCCGCGTTAATCGGTGCCTCAAGCGGCCCAGTGTAGATCACTTCAGCTTTCACAGTGCCTTCTCCGTGAACAGGCAAAAGGATTTCAAGATCATGTTCCGGCACCAGTTTGACCTGATCGGCATCGCCCATCCAAACATCAGCTTCTGTCACAGACTGCCCCTCTCGCAGGACTGTTTTTTGTTCAAATTGCCGGAAGGACCAGTTGACGATGGCTTCGGCCTCTTCTGCGCGTGCGGCAGCACTGTCCAGTCCGGTGAACGCAAAGATCACGCGCCGCCCGTTTTGGCGCGCTGATCCGACCAGACCATACCCTGCCTCTTGCGTGTGACCCGTTTTGAGCCCATCAGCACCAATGCCCAAGCCCAAAAGCGGATTACGGTTCAACACGTTGCTGGGTGCCCGACCGTCAAATTCAAAGCGTCTCTCCGAAAACATCGGATAAAATTCAGGGAAATCTTCAATCATTCGCCCTGCTAACAAGCCAAGATCGCGCATGGACATACGATGCCCGTCTGCTGGCCAGCCGCTGGAATTTGTGAAAGTGGAATTCGTCATACCAAGCTGTTGTGCACGCCGCGTCATAGCGCGCGCAAATCCTGATTCGGTCCCCGTCGGGCTCAGGGCTTCTGCAATGACAACACATGCATCATTGCCGGATAACACAACGATACCCCGGATCAGATCCTCGACCCTTACCCGATCCGTGGTATCCAAAAACATGGTGGAGCCGCCAAACGACATTGCATGTCGTGATACCGGCAGGCGGTCCTCCATAGACAAACGTCCCTCTCGCACAGCCTCAAATGCCATATACAAGGTCATCAGTTTCGACATTGAGGCAGGCGGCAGGGCCTCGTCAGCATTTTTAGATAGCAAAATCGTACCCGTCGTCTGGTCCACGACAAAAGCAGCTTTTGCCCTTGTTTCAAAGGCATACCCTGCATTAGCCAGAAATGACATTAAGGCGGTGGCAAGAATGGTGAGGCGAATAAAAATCGTCATGTCCGGGCTCCTGTCAGATCAAGGCAAAGTTGCATAGGCATCGCGAAACCCCAAAACCCGAGCCAAGCTTAAAAGCCGGTTTCGAGCAGCGTCGGTCCGAATTGGCGGTGTGTCTACGTTATACAACACAGTTGTACCACGCGATACCCGACGCACCTGTGCGGGGACTCCGCGGTCGCGCAGCGCACGCACAGCGCGTTCTGCATTGGAACGATTGGAAAAAACGGCGATCTGCAAACGGGAATTGCCTGCCAGTGGTGCCATTTCGGGCCTTATACTGCGTGAGGGCGCGTATTGAGACAAGGATGACGTAGGATTTGATATCGCGGGAGCTGGAGTTGGTTGATTTGTCGCGTCAACAATTGGCGGCGTCGTGGACAACCCGGCTCCCTGATTTGTCAAAGCCGCATTGTGCAACTGAGATCCATGATCAGCGACGATTTGAATGGCGGCGCGCCGATTTGCCCCTAGACCAAGGGTCTGTGCTGCATCAGATGACAACCGGATAGGCGGAAAATCCTCTTGGTCTCCGGGATAAAGCACACCAATCGCCTCACGACCTGTGCTCGCATTGCGGATCACGACCCACTCTGGTGATGATGCGGCCGGATGTGTCACCCAGATTCCACCAAGATACTGTGTTCCATCCCAAACACCCGTGTCACTGATACTGACTCCGTCTGAAGACACAGACCGCTGTGAATGAATAACGGCGTTTCCTCCAAGGCTGCATCCAGCCAATATAAAACAGGCGAAAATAAGAAGTCGGATGTGTTGGGTCCGTAAATGTGTCATAATGAATGATCAGTCTCGTCACTAGCGCCAACGTCATGGACCTGCTTTAGACTAAAGATAGCTTTGCAGATAGTCAGATAAAACCCCTGTCACACCACTTGCGCAAATGCGCGCTGACAGGTACACGCTGGCAATCAGACGGAGGGGTGGCAGAGTGGTCGAATGCGGCGGTCTTGAAAACCGTTGAACGTGAGAGCGTTCCGTGGGTTCGAATCCCACCTCCTCCGCCACATTTGTGTCTAGGCAAGCCCAAATTATTCCAAACCCACATGCAATATGCCGTATTGATTGACTAAAT
Organism: Pseudoprimorskyibacter sp.; assembly: GCA_029251265.1. Taxonomy (GTDB): domain Bacteria; phylum Pseudomonadota; class Alphaproteobacteria; order Rhodobacterales; family Rhodobacteraceae; genus JAQXDR01. The sequence continues at coordinate 7,071 of JAQXDR010000176.1, forward strand.
TCAGTTCCTCCCTCTACACTATTGCAAGCTCCTCCAGGCCAGCCTAAGGTTGGGGTGTGGGTAAAAGTGTGGGTAGACAGTGAGGGCGCTTATTTGAATAAACTGTCAGCCAAGTTCGTAAAAGGCGCCAAAGGCGCTGGAATGCACAATGATGGTGGCGGTCTTTACCTTCAAATAACACCACCTGAGGGCAAAAGCTGGATACTTAGGACGAAAGTTTATGGTAAAACAAAGTATATTGGCATCGGTCCCG
>JAQXDR010000085.1 GCA_029251265.1 Pseudoprimorskyibacter sp.
GCCGTTCGGGTCGTGCCAATCACGCCAATAGAGGCTACGGAATGGGAAACTTACGCGCGTGGAGAACATGTGTCCATCGAGATCGCAAAGGCAGCTATCGATGGGGTGAACCATTGGGGCAACGCGGGATTTTCGCGGAATCAACTTGGTGAGGTGTATGCGTACAACATTGTACTGCACCGGGATGCTGCCGGTCCTGTCGAACGTTTTTTCGCGCAAGCATCAGGGGGCAGTACGGACGATACGATTTCGCGCCCGATCTCAAATGGATATTTCTTGATTAGGTGACCTAAAGCGATGGAAGACAAGTTTAATTTATCCGAACAAGCACTCCATGCACAGCTCGCGAACACGGCGTATCGTTCCAACTTTGACAACGATGAAGAAGCGACGAGCGGGAACCCGCCTCTGGACCAATCCATCCACGATCGTTTCGAAGTCGAAACGCATTACGCGGATCAAGGAGACGTCGTCTATTCGTTCACCGATCGCAGTAGCGGGGATATGTATGTTGTCGGACGAGGTGCAGACGATACCCCTGGTGATCCCGGATACACGGAGAATTCTCAACTCGATGACTGGGGACAATACCCAGGCATTGGATTGGGGACGGGGACGGGGACGACATTGGGTCGTCAAATGGCAGATGTGGCAACCGACATTTATGAAGCAACCGGGCAACGGGTCACCACCGTGGGCCACTCCTACGGGGGCCGTGGTGCGCAGGAGGCGGCGATATGGGCACCCGACGCGATTAAGCAAGCAACGAATGTACAAAGTCCATCGACGGTCGAGTTGGCCGGGACCAACATCACGGCACTTGGCGCCCAATCCCTTCATAACCATTTCGATGGGGCGCCGTCCGTTCAGGTCAATCGCATCACAGCCAGTTTCTATGAAGCAAATGCCATGGGCGCGGTGCAACGCCTATTGGACAATGTGGGGGATGCAATCCGTCTCCCAAACGATATTGCGATTCCTGTTGGCGAACACAGCGCAGCCGAGGTGCATCAGTACCACTTGTCGGGAGGGCGTAGTGTTTATCAAACCCCTCCTGTGTATGTGGAAGACGATGGCGTTCCAGACGGCACGCCGACGACCGGACATGGCACGAATGCCGTCTATCACAATGACGATAACACTGGCCTTAGGGTTTGAACCGAAGTTGTCTATGGCGAAATTGGCAACCTGCAAGGGGCTACAACAACTACTGTTCTAACGAGCAACCCAACAACCGGCACGCAGAGCGACCTACTGCGTGGCAATTTTTATGCCGCCGGCCCCGTAGAAGTCGGTCATGAACTCAACGGATTGGACTAACTGTCCGAAATAGCGGCATTGCAGAACCAGCCGGTTAGCGACGCGCTTGCCGAAGTTGCGGGGCGCGCCGGCCAAACCTTCGGCCCACCAGCTCCTTCTGGCGGCAATAGCAGTTCCTGCGGCAGCCGTGACCGTGTGAACGGCGCTCCGCTTACGGTGATGAAGGCCCTTTTGTTAATTTTTTCAACTCAAACTGTGTAACCGTCCAAGGTGTGCCAATAATTATTATACACCCGCCATATGAGGCCAAGAAACTGGATTCTCAGGCATGCTCCGTTAGGTTGAGCAGCATACCTAGCAGAGCAAAAACAAGTTAATGACGGAATAGAGAAATGGGCGACGAGACCACTCCCACCGAGCAACCAACTCTCACATATGGCGACATCCACCCATTCAAATTGGACAAAACCAACTTGCCCTGATGTGCCATCCGCCACTAATCCCGCTCAGTGCAGGGCATCACCCCATACCGCTTGGCAACCGCGTTGACCGGCTCACCTTGAATCAACATCTCCGCCACGATCCGAGCCTTCAAATCAGGCGGCCAATTCCGCTTATCGTCCACCCGTTGCAGCACCCTTGCCAGAAGCGCGCTTGTCGCTCCCAGACAGACACTCCCACACATCAAAGAAACCTCTTAATCGCAGATCACGCATTATGTCGTAAGTGTGGGGTGGAAACACCTATTACACACTTTCTGCGCTTAGCTCCAAGAATAGTTAAAACTAATGGAAATACGATTATCATCGGTCGTGTTCATAGGAACCTCGTGACGCAGCCAGCTTTCCCATAGCAAAACGTCACCGACTTTTGGGGTCTCATAATGAAATGTATGCAATGCCTTCGGCGCTGTCTTAAGTCGAGGAGGCGCCGCCATCATCATCGTGAGGCGGGGATCCTCAAACTTTATAGCGCTCGCACCATCTGGCATTGCGACATAAGCCGTTCCTGAAATGACAGAATGTGGGTGAATATGGGCGGAATGGCTGCCGCCTTCAGGCAATATATTGATCCATATATCTTCAAGTTTCAGCGCTCGGTCATCCAGATCTAAATGTAGCTGCTTGGCAAATGCGGCGACATGCGCATCCAGCACACTTCTTAGATCGGCAAAGACAGGAATGCGCCAAGGCAGATCTGTGATTGAAGCGTAACTTGTATACCCAAAATACCCATTTTCCTCGCACCAATCCTGACCTGCTTCATCGTCGCCAGCAATGACGAGGCAGGTGTGTTCAAGATCCCTGATATCAACAGCTGGACCGTATTCTGACAGCTCTGCGCGATAAAGATTGGTGACAAATAGTGGTGAAATCTCTGACATGTTTCACACATAACAATGTCGCGTCAAAGATGCGAGAGGCTGCGTGACAGGCTGCCAGATAAAATACAGTCCTGTTTCAAGCAGGCTCCAACACTAAGAGAATATAGTCAGGTTGCAGGCCATACGACACCTGCTGGGCAGGAAGAACGCCAAAGCCAAGATCAACGAAATTGACGACAATCAATCGTCAGCCTTGGCTTAGCCGTTTCGGGATTAAACTCTGGCAGATAGCCGTCACGGCCCCGATGGTGCGTGCCGTCCTTACCGCCATCCGTCGACTGCGAGCGCCACCGCTATGCACTTGACGATCAATCAGGTCCAAACTGAACGAAAGCGGCTCGATGGTTGTGTCTTGATGCTACCCAAATGGACCAAAACCCAAGAAAGGCTCGAAATATGCACTTGTGGACCCCTCAAAATCGATAATCGTGCCGCCGACACCACCATCACAGTTGAAAGCGCTCAAGAAAACGATCGACCTTGTCACAATGCAAAGTTACTTGGAAAATATCGGGTCAGTTGGGTCGTCACCTGGGGAATGTCGCTTGAGAGCATCCCTGATGAAATGGGTTATTTCACGATGCGACAACTGCTAGATTTTGATGTGCCCCTAGTTTCCTAGACACCTGCCTCATTCATTTTCTGCTGTTTCATTGCATAGTCAACCGGTGACAGGTCCACTTTTTCTTCTTTGAAGCGCATGAGGCCGTGGTTTTACTCTATTGATGGTAACATATTTTCTATTCCGGTTGAGGACATACCGCTGATCGATGCAAGTTTGAGAGGCCGATTTTTACGAGCTGTCGCTTAATCAAAAAACGGGGTCATCTGGGCAACAATGACTGCGTTTTCGGCAAGGGCGCGATCCATCAGGTTTTGCTCTTCTGATGTGATCTCGTGACCCTCTGCGCGACGATCGTCTGGTGTGCCGTAGCCTGTCACATCCAACGGCGCGAGATCGGCCTGTTTGAGGATCGCAACAGTTTCCCGCACGGCTTCAGCCTCGTCCACGCCACTGGCATAACACATCAGGGCTGCGCCGGTTGCCTTTTTGGGAAGACCATCATCTGCCTTGCGTCCAACCTCGACCAACAAAGTGTAAATCTGATGTGGTTTTTTTGGTTTCTCGGCCATAAGCAACCCTTTATCACAATCATGTCTCAACGGGACGCAAGTGAATGTCCCTGACACTCCCTACAGAGCCGCCAGGCCGCCAAAGGCCCTTAGCCAAGGTCCTAGCTGCGGGTCTTGCGTCCGACCCAAATCAACAGGCACGCCCCAGCCACGCCTGCAATTAAGGTACCGATAACGCCATATGCGGCCAATCCAACAAACGCACCAAGGAAGTTGGCGACGAACGCCCCTACTATACCTAACAGAATATTCATGAATATTCCGGTGTTCGTCTTCATAATCCCGCTGGCGATCCAGCCCGCGAAACCACCAATGATAATCGATCCCAAAAGCGCAAACATGACGGCTCGTATCCTGTATTGTTATCCTGACCTTGAAATGGGGACCCTGGGGTCCTCATTCAATAAAAGGGTGCCCATTATCAATCGCGGAGCAACTCGTTTATCCCAGTTTTGGACCGCGTTCTTTCGTCCACGCGCTTCACAATAACCGCACAATATAAATTGATCCCGTTCTTGGACGGCATGGAGCCTGCGACAACCACGGAATAAGGCGGAACCTCTCCATACATGACCTCACCAGTGTCACGATCTACAATCTTGGTGGATTGACCGATAAAGACACCCATGCCCAGCACCGATCCCTCACGAATGATACACCCCTCGACCACTTCGGAACGTGCCCCGATAAAGCAGTTGTCTTCAATGATTGTAGGGCCCGCCTGCATCGGCTCCAAAACCCCACCAATGCCGACCCCACCGGAAAGATGGACATTCTTACCGATCTGCGCGCAAGAACCGACCGTGGCCCAGGTATCGACCATGGTGCCACTGTCCACATAGGCCCCGAGATTGACAAAGGATGGCATCAGTACCACGCCGGGCGCGATATAGGCCGATTTACGCACAACACAGTTCGGCACGGCGCGAAAGCCTGCCTCTTGCCACTGCGCGTCACCCCAATCTTTCCATTTGCTATCGACCTTGTCCCACCATGCACCACCCTGAGGGCTGCCTGACTGCTGCTCCATGTCTTTGAGGCGAAACCCCAAAAGTACAGCCTTCTTGGCCCATTGGTTCACATGCCAGCTGCCACTGTCCTGACGTTCGGCCACACGCAACGTGCCACCATCCAGTGCCGCCAGCGTGTGCTCGATGGCATCGCGGGTTTCACCTTTGGTGGCGGGTGTGATCTGGTCACGGGCGTCCCAGGCGGCTTCAATTGCGGCTTCAAGCTGTGCATTCGACATAGGTTGCGTCCTTAAATTGGCGGGTCGTGGCATCTCAGCTTCCTTTAACGGCAGCACACGGTCGGGGCAATGGGCAGGCGCAAGATTGCAACACGTCAGGGCCTCGAACCCTGTCGTGTTGCAGGTGCATCCAACATCCGGCCCAAATGCAACCGGAGGGCATCACATCATCCAACCGGGTCGGGAGCTATATTTCCACCACAGACCAACACAGCAATTTTTTCACCCCGCGCAGGTTTGTAGGCACCACCTGTAAGCGCGGCCAGCGCACATGCACCAGCCGGTTCAACCAAAAGGCGATGCGCTTGCCATAATCGCGTCTGAGCATCGACAATAGCCTCATCCGGGACCGTTACACAGGCAATATCCTGCTGCTGTGCCAGCTCAAAGCAGATTTTCCCAATCCGTCGTGCGCCCAGAGCATTCGCCGCCACCCCGCTCACAGCTACATCTACCGGAGTGCCCGAGTGACGTGCCTGAGCCAACGCGCAAGAGGTCTCGGGCTCGACCGCAATGATCTTGCGTGCGCCCTGCGCCCAAGCCATGGCTCCAGCGATCAGCCCTCCGCCTCCGACAGCGATAAAAACGGTGTGGTCAGCCAGACCCTGAGCGTCCCATTCAGCCAGCACTGTCCCCTGGCCTACCACTGTAGCAGAGGCATCGTAGGCGTGCACCTGCATCGCGCCACTGGATGCCTCGTGCGACTGCGCCTGAGCCATTGCATCCGCGTATTCGCCAGGCACAACTGTCAGATCTGCTCCTGTCCGTTCAATCAACGCAATCTTTGCCGGTCCTGCTAGTTCAGGAACAAAGATCGAGGCACGGTGCCCCAAAGAGCGGGCTGCATAGGCAACGGCTGCGCCATGATTCCCCCCCGAAGCTGCGACAACACCAGCTGCCGGAACATTTGTTGACAACAATGTGTTGAACGCACCCCGTGCCTTGAAACTGCCGGTGTGCTGGAGATGCTCGAGCTTGAGTTCGATGGGAAAATCAAGGCCCAATCCCGAGCTCTGAAAAACTGGAGTTTGCACGACATACTTGGCAATACGGTTGCGCGCGGTGTCAATTTCGGTTTTCCACTGCATGGGATCGTTCCTTGGCTCTGGTATGACTGAAGCAGACGCTATAGGCATTGATAAACCGCGACAAGGAGCCCCTATGTCTGATAATCGCCGCAGTGCGTTTCGCGATGCCACCGCAGACCATGACGCAGCAGCCCATATCCCCGACACAGCGCAAACGCGCAGTCCCACGCATCGGCTGGCGTTTTGCGACGAAGACTTTCTGCTGCGCGATGAACTACGGCCTGTTCGACTTCAGCTAGAGCTGTTAAAGCCCGAATTGACGCTGGATGAGGCCGGTGTACAATCCACCGTTGTCTTGTTTGGTGGTGCACGCATCCCAGAACCGGATACACCAGACGCCGCAGGTTCGACCACACGCACTGACCTGTCGTCATTCTATACAGAGGCGCGCAGGTTTGCGTCGGAAATCACAAAGCGCGCTTTGGCAAGCGGCAACCGGGACTGGATTGTCACCACCGGTGGTGGACCAGGAGTTATGGAGGCTGGCAATCGCGGTGCACAAGACGCAGGTGGTGTGTCAATCGGGCTGAATATCGTGCTGCCCCACGAACAGGCGCCAAACGCATATGTGACACCCGAGCTCTGTTTCAACTTTCACTACTTCGCCGTACGAAAAATCCACTTTCTCATGCGTGCGCGGGTTATATGTGCGTTTCCAGGCGGCTTTGGCACCTTGGATGAATTGTTCGAGGCTTTAACATTGATCCAAACTGGGCGCATGCAACGCGTTCCTGTACTTTTGTTCGGACGAGATTTTTGGCAAAATATTATAAACTGGGAAGGCCTGGCCAAAGCGGGAACGATCTCGGACGATGATCTGGATCTTTTTTGCTTTGTCGAAACGGCTCAGGAGGCTCTGGACGCGATCGACGCTTGGGGATCAACCGATCGGCGTAGCGATATACCCGGGCGTACTTAAAGGCCCCGGTTTCAGGTCATTCACCAACGCGCACATGCAGACCCTCAGCGGGTCGCTCAACCCAACGCTCGATCACCGACAGTAGGGCGGCTTCATTGCGCGTTGAAACAGCTGCTTGCAAATCAGACAGTACGCGCGCCGCAGACAGTTCTGACAGGCTTTCTTCTTGGGTACGGAATACTTTTGGATGTTGTGTTGGCATCAGTCCTTCGGTCAAACACAGCTCCTCTTGAAGCTTTTCACCCGGACGCAGACCCGTAATCATGATTTCTATGTCGCCGTCCGGCGATTGTGCATCTTTCACCTTCAGACCGGCTGACTCAATCATCTTTTGAGCAAGCGTCTTAATACGCATGGGCTCGCCCATGTCCAAAACAAACACCTCCCCGCCTTGGGATGTCGCCGCTGCCAATAAGACAAGGCCCGTGGCCTCTTCTACCGTCATAAAGTATCTTTTGACGTTAGGATGGGTCACTGTGACCGGACCGCCGCGTGCGATCTGATCTGTGAAAAGCGGCAAAACCGAACCCGATGATCCCAATACATTTCCAAAACGCACGATGGCAAACTTGGTAGGCCCCGGCCGTGCGGCCAAAGCCTGCACCAACAGTTCCGCCAATCGTTTGGTCGCACCCATGGCATTTGTGGGGCGAACGGCCTTATCCGATGAAATCAAAATGAACTGAGCCACACCCGCAGCACGGGCAGCTTGCGCCAAGGTATTGGTGCCTAGGACATTATTAGCCACACCGCTGACGAGGTTTTGTTGCACAACGCTGACGTGCTTGTAGGCTGCCGCGTGTAGCACGACGTTAATCTTATAGTCCGACATCAAGCTGGACATCGCCTTGCCATCGCAGACCGTTCCCAGCACCTGAACGATTTCAAGGTCCGGCGCAAGCGACGTCATCATGCGATAGGCTTCAACCAGCGCAAGTTCGGAATGATCCAACAGAACCAATCGGTCAGGAGAGCTGGCCAAGAGTTGACGGCACAATTCCAGCCCGATCGTTCCACCCGCCCCGGTCACCAAAATATTTTGCGCCCTGAAACCGCTAACCGCCGTAGGCAAAACCGGATCAAGCGGGGATCTGTTCAGAAATTGGTTATTTGGGGCAATGTTAGAGGTCAAATTATGTTCGTCCATCACGCCGAGGTCCGGCAGACCGTGTATGGAACACCCCAAAGTCTCTAGCTCGCGTAATAATTGAATTCGAAAAGCTTGCGACATCGCAGGCATAGCCAAAATGATATGATCGAAAGCCTTTTTTTGCACCAGCTTCGGAATGTCAGAGCGTGAATGGACATTCAAACCCGTAATAACCGCATTTTGCAATGTCATGTCATCATCGATGTAGGCGACAGGTACAAATGTGTCCCCCAAACGTAGCTTAGATGCGAGGTATCGCCCGGTTTGACCGGCCCCGTAAATCAACACCCGTTGTGGCCTTGTTGAAATTCGGTTCATCCGTTTCAAAAAATATCCCGGCAGTAGCCGTGATCCAGCCAGCGCGCCCCCGCATATCATTAAAAACCCAGTTTCCAGAAGATATACATCGTCGTAGGCGAGCGGCAAGAGCGCGAGGCAGCCCGCCATAACAAGCATAAAGATAATCAGACGTGTTCGATCGCCGGCCTCGAATTTCAGTGTAGAAACGGTCGAAAAGCGCGTCACGTAAGAAAGGACGGCTCCCAATACTGCAATGAAAAGTACAAGCCCAAAAGGCACACTGGCTTCGCTAAAAAAAACCGCTGCAAGCAAGCTAGCCGCGGTTATGGCCCCGTCGAGCAAACAGAACGCTATGTTTTTTTGCGACTTATTTATTGTTTTCAAAGTTCCAAAAGGCATGCGCACTCCAAAATTTCATGCGTTGTCTAATAACCAATAAAAATCACATACTCGAAACTGCGCGGCAAACTAAACGCGTATTCTAACATATTGTCAGCTTCAGATTTAACGGCCTAGTCTCTTTTTGTTCAAGTGAGGAAGCTATGAAACTGAGCAAGCATTCGCAACATTTTGCGTAAAAAAGATAGGTGCTTTTTATCTTACGGGTAGAAATAACCGTATGGAGTGCGCGAACAGTATGTCCTCTGGTCGGCCCATATCTCCAGGTTGTCACACATCAAACTCGGGTCTGGGGTCTTTTCCTTTACATCCGCTTGGTCTATGCGCGACGTGTGCTACAGCGCCCAGAGCGCAATAGACGCAAACCGCAAAAGGAGACCCAAGATGGGCTACAAGGTCGTCGTCGTTGGCGCCACGGGCAACGTGGGCCGCGAGATGCTAAATATTCTGGTCGAACGCCAGTTCCCAATTGATGAGATTGCGGCGGTTGCGTCACGCAAATCGCTTGGCACCGAAGTAACCTTCGGCGAGACGACCTTGAAAACAAAAGATCTCGACGCGTTCGATTTTTCTGGCTGGGATATTGCGCTGTTTGCTGTGGGCTCTGGACCCACAAAAACTTATGCACCAAAGGCCGCCGCCGCTGGCTGTGTGGTGATTGATAATAGTTCGCTCTATCGGTACCATCCCGCAGTTCCCTTGATTGTGCCCGAAGTGAACCCAGAAGCGATCCACGGCTACGCCAAAAAGAACATCATAGCCAACCCCAACTGTTCAACAGCGCAAATGGTGGTCGCCCTTAAACCTTTACATGACCGCGCACGGATCAAACGGGTGGTGGTCAGCACCTATCAATCTGTGTCCGGTGCGGGAAAAGAGGGTATGGATGAGCTTTGGGATCAGACCAAAGCGATCTACAATCCCGTAACAGACGTGCCACCGGCCAAGTTTCAAAAACAGATCGCATTTAATGTCATTCCGCATATCGATGACTTTATGGATGACGGCTCGACCAAAGAAGAATGGAAGATGGTGGCCGAAACGAAAAAAATCGTGGACACCAAAATCAAAATTACAGCAACTTGTGTGCGTGTACCGGTCTTTGTGGGTCATTCAGAAGCCATCAACATTGAATTCGAAGACTTCCTTGATGAGGATGAAGCACGCGACATCCTTCGCGAAGCACCCGGTATAATGGTCATTGATAAGCGCGAAGCCGGCGGATACGTCACGCCCATTGAATGCGTTGGGGACTTTGCGACCTTTATCAGCCGCATCCGTCAAGACAGCACGATCGACAATGGTCTTAACCTATGGTGCGTCAGTGACAACTTACGAAAGGGCGCGGCGTTGAATGCTGTACAGATCGCAGAGCTTCTGGGCCGTGAGATTCTGAAAAAAGGCTGATTTCAAGAGTTAAGCGAGCATAATCAATCTTCGCGCTGGCTACACTGTGTCTGAGCCATTAACCCGCTTCGACGACTCTCGCTTACTGCCAGAGCCGTCGAAGTCGCACAGCATCGGACCCTTGAGTAAAACAGATCAAAATCCGTTGGCGATTGATCTTTTGAAATGTCTCAAACTCGCCGGATTACAGCCGTTCAAAGTTACCAGACGATGGGTTCCAATGTTCGACATCACCACTGCCAATATCAATCCAAAGCCCATGCAAGCTTAGCCCACCCGCCTCGACAGCGTCAGCCACAAACGGAAAGCTCATCAGGTTTTCCAGCGAAACAAGAACACCTTCTTTTTCGAGGGCACGCGCAGTATTTTTGGGATTGCGCGCCGTCACGCGATCATATCCGGGGCGCAGGATATCAATCCATCGCCCGACAAAGCTGGTTTCCGCCTCGAGCTGCGGCGCATTGCCCGAACACATATCAACGCAGCCCTGCACGCCACCACAACTGGAATGCCCTAGAACCACCACATGCGCGACCTTCAAAGCAGTCACTGCGTATTCGACAGCAGCGCTTGTACCGTGATGGGCCGCGTCCGGTGCAAAAGGGGGCACAAGATTTGCAATATTGCGATGTATAAAGAATTCACCTGGATCAGCGCCAAAAATCTGTGTTGAATTCACCCGACTGTCGCAACACGAAATCATCATCACACGAGGATGCTGTCCTTCGCGCGCAAGATGCCGAAACCAAGCCTCGTTTGTAGTATACTGTGTGGCTTTCCAACCATGATACCGCTGGACAAGATAGTTGGGCAAAGGGCGCGCTGAATTCATAGTGGGATCTCCAAGCCAACAATTTGCTTGGGTTTACGTCAAAACCGTTTTGAATTCAAAGTACAAATTCTTTGCGTGCTAACCTTTTCAGAAGTCCCTTGATGCAGACTCCGCGTGGTGGAGAGAAAAGGGAAAACCGTGGTGAAACAGGTAGTGGTCCTAGCCGTCCAAGAGCGGGCACGCTTGGACGATGAACAACTCAGAGTTCTAAACGCGCATCTGGGTACAGATGTTGCTGAGGATGTCATATGTCGGGCTCTGGAAGAGCTTGCGGTCCGGTTATCGGTCATTGAAAGAGCCTGTAAGCAAAAAGATCGTTCGAATATTCGAAAAAATGCACGTGCGCTTGCATCAGTCGCGCGACAAATAGGCATGGTGGGACTGACCAGCGTTGCCACAGATGTGGCCCGTTGCATCAAGGATACAGATGATATTGCCATGGCTGCCATCGTGGCGCGGTTGATACGGGTCGGAGAGACCTCTTTGACAGCAATCTGGGATTTTCAGGATAAGAGAATTTGAGTGCCTTGCCCGACCAAATCATGGATTGAAGGGCTTGCGATGGGGAAAGGATGAGCTAGGCTCGCGTCAAACATACACCGCGAAGGAGCCTCCATGACCCTACGATTTGCCGCGCCAGAGACAAGCGCCCTCCCCGTGCAGGTCGTCTCGACCCAAGACCTGATGTCATGGCGCACCAGCCTGTCCTCGTCACACGAGGCCTGGGTAACAGCCTCGGGCTTTTCCGGCGCAATCGGTGAATGTGTCCTACTGCCGGGGCAGGACGGGACGCCGGTACAGGCGGCAATTGGCTATGGATCTGCACAAACCCGCAAACGCGGCAGATTTGCCTTGGCTGCGGCTGCGGCGCGTTTGCCCAAAGGTGTGTATCACATCGAAAACTTCCCAACAGAGCGCGCAGAAGAAGAAGCGCTCGGATGGCTTTTGACCGGCTATGCCTTTGATCGTTATCGCGCGCAGTCGCGGGGCCATGCCGAGCTGGTTGCCCCGCAAGGTATGGACGCCACGCGCATAGAATCCATGGCCGCAGCAGAGGCTTTGACGCGCGATCTGATCAACACGCCCGCGTCAGATATGGGACCAACAGCGCTTGAAGCAGCTGCACATGCCTTGGCACAAGAATTTGGCGCCACGATGAAGGTCACGCGTGGTGACGATTTGTTGGCTGAAAACTATCCAATGATCCATGCGGTAGGGCGTGCCGCCGCAGACGCCCCGCGCCTGATTGAGATGACTTGGGGACATGACGGCCCGCTTCTGTCCTTGGTTGGCAAGGGTGTTTGTTTTGACACCGGCGGACTGAATCTGAAACCCGGCGCCTCGATGGGGCTGATGAAAAAGGACATGGGCGGTTCTGCCAATGTTTTGGGACTGGCCCGTATGATCATGGCCGCAGACTGGCCGATCCGCCTGCAGGTCCTCATCCCGGCTGTCGAAAATGCCGTCAGCGGCAATAGCTTTCGCCCACAAGATATTCTGACATCGCGAAAGGGTCTGACAGTTGAAATCAACAACACCGACGCCGAAGGCCGTTTGGTACTGGCTGATGCCTTGGCACGCGCAGACGAAGGCAAACCAGATTTAATCCTGTCCATGGCGACCCTGACCGGCGCGGCGCGGGTTGCCGTCGGTCCTGATATCGCCCCCTTTTTTACAGACCATAGTGGTCTTGCGGCCAGCTTAATGTCTGCCGGAGATGCGATGGCAGACCCGGTCTGGCAATTGCCCTTTCACGCCCCTTACGAAGCCCGGATAGAACCCGGCATTGCCGATCTTGACAATGCACCATCAGGAGGAATGGCAGGTGCAATCACTGCGGCTTTGTTCTTGCGCCGATTTGTCGAACACGCCCCCTATGCACATTTTGATGTATACGGCTGGCAACCAACACCCGCACCGGCGCGCACCAAGGGCGGTCTTGGTCAGGGTGCGCGTGCATTATTTGAGGCTGTGCCGTCTGTCTTGGGCATATAGACACTGCCGCCAGCGCCTTGAACAATTAGGCATAATCCTTGGGGGCCGGACGGCCTTGCTCCGAAGGATTGGCCAGTTCACTGGCGAAGATTAATTGGCGCCGAAAGAGCTGTCTCATTTGCTGCGTCATCAAAATGGATAGGGACATCACATAAAACCCCTTTACCTACTAAAAAGCGACTGAATTTTACCATTGTGACAACCACAAGCACCACGTTGCCTTCTGAACCCGAGTTCGAATTCCACGACACTTCAACCTGAAAGCCGTTCCTGCATGACCGACCCGCGCCTGTTGTTTGCTCTTCCCGAGATTGCCCATATTTCTCTGCGGGGCCGCGTCCCGGCGCGTCAGTTTGCCGGAGGAGCGCTGCACAAGGTCGTTTGCACAACTGCCGGATTATACGCCACGCTCGACGGCACAGTCCTGCAGCGCGAGATCCTGTATGGGCACCGTGTCCGCAGTCTTCCTTTCGGAGATGCGCATCGCGTATTCGCAAGAGACGAAACCACCGGATACGTCGGATTTGTGAGCCGCCAACAGCTTGGCTCTTGGACTGCGCCAACCCATCGCGTGGCCGCACGTGCCACGCTTGCATTCACTGCACCAGATTTCAAATCCTCTGTGGCCATGCAGATGTCTCTTGGGGCACATCTGCACATTGTCGATGTAACCGACCGCTACAGTCGTACGGTCGATGGCCAGTATGTGATGTCAGATCATCTCGTTCCCATTGATCAACCCGAACAGGATGCTGCGGCTGTGGCAGAACGCTGCATTGGCGCGCCCTATCTTTGGGGTGGCAACAGCAGTTTCGGTCTGGACTGTTCGGGTCTTATCTCATTGGCTTTAGGCGGCTGCGGACGATTGGTGCCCGGCGACAGCGATCTGCAGCAAACCGCCTTTGGCCCCCCCCTGCCGGACGCAACACCGTTTAAGCGCGGCGATCTGCTCTTTTGGAAGGGCCATGTGGCAATGATGGTTGATGCAGATACGTTGATACATGCCAATGCGCATCATATGGCCGTAACCTGCGAACCCGTGCAAAGCGCGACAAAGCGCATCCATCACAAAGGCCATGGCAGTATCATCGCACATGTGCGCCCTTAGATTAAAAGCGGGACAGGATGACATAATCCGCTGGACGGGTCCTGCATCGTGCCGCATTCTTTTCCCCAACAGCGACCTGGCGAAGCGCAGCCTGCAAACATCCAGCGTCGCATTACCTGAACCTTAAAAACCGGAGCCGACATGAGCGATCCTTTTTTCCATCCGATTTCGGGGTTTGACCTGCCCCGATTTGCAGGCGTGCCAAGCTTTATGCGCCTGCCTGTCGTCACACCGGACCACGCGCGATTTAAAGATGTCCAGATCGGACTGGTCGGCGTGCCTTGGGACAGTGGGACAACCAACCGTCCGGGGCCACGTCACGGGCCGCGCCAATTGCGCGACGCCTCAACCATGATCAGGGCCCAGCACCCTGTGACCGGTCAACGTCCCTTTGAAACAGTGACTTGCGCCGATCTGGGAGACGTTGGTCCAAACCCTGCGGATATTCACGACAGCATGACCCGTATAACCGAATTCTACAGCAACTTGGTCACAACAGGCATTCGCCCCCTGACCGCTGGCGGGGACCATCTGACCAGTTTGCCTGTTCTCCGCGCGCTTGCCGCAGAGTCCCCATTGGGCATGATCCATTTCGATAGCCACACCGACCTCTTTCATAGTTACTTCGGAGGGACCATGTACACCCACGGCACACCCTTCCGCCGCGCCGTGGAAGAAGGACTGCTAGACCCCAAACGGGTTGTTCAAATCGGCATTCGCGGTACAGCCTACGATTTCGAGGATCGCGATTTTGCCAAAGCTGTCGGCATCCGCATCATTACAATCGAAGAATATTTCGAAAGAGGGTATGCAGACGTAATGCAAGAAGCCCGCGAGATTGTGGGCAACCATGCGACCTACATCAGCTATGATATCGACTTCGTCGACCCGACTTTTGCGCCCGGGACCGGCACACCCGAAGTTGGTGGCCCAAACAGTTATGAAGCTCTCGCCGTGGTACGCGCGCTGCACGGCCTGAATATTGTGGGCGCAGACATGGTAGAGGTTTCTCCGCCATTCGATGCATCGGGAAACACCGCTTTTCTCGGCGTCTCCATCATGTTTGAACTTCTATGCGCAATGACGGCGCAAACATAGCTCAGACCCTTGGCCACAACACGGTGTTTCGGCCAAGGGCTTTGTGATTATAAAGGCCGCGTTCGCAAAAACAGATACAGGGGCAGCCCGCAGCTGACGCCGATGCAGAAAGTGGCTGGTATTGCAATCAAGCTTAACCAGTTGCGTCGCACCCATACCTCGGCCAAAATCCACAATGTCAGGGCGATAGCCGCAATGGTCAGGTCCCAAACCAACCCAGACGTGGCGTCATTGACATACCAAGCGTCGATCATCGGACCCAGTGCCCAGCCTTCTGCCTGAAACCATGCCACAAAATACCACATGGGATGCACCGCACCCCATATTGCCAAAGCCAGGTACAAGAACCGAAGCGCGCTCATAACCCCACACCGATCTTAAGGTTGCCGCGTGTCAGACCAAGGTTAGCCTTGGTCGAAACACCATCGGGGTCAATCGTGATCTGCGTATTTAGCGACGGCCGTATTGGTGCGCCATCAACTCCACATCCCACAAGTAATAACAATCCGGTCAGTGCGAAAAGAATTTTCATACCAATAGGTCCTTCCACCGCGCGACCTGCCTGCGGACTTGATCAGGGGCAGTGCCGCCATAGCTGCGGCGTGACGCCACAGAATTTTCTACACCCAAAACAGAATAGACCGCGGTAGTGATTTGACCATGGACAGCCTGCATTTCAGCAAGCGATAAATCCGGCAGATCGCACTCTAACGCTTCGGCCCGAGCGACGAGGCTGCCGGTTACGTGATGCGCCTCGCGAAACGGCAATCCCAATTCACGTACCAACCAATCCGCCAGATCGGTGGCGGTGGAAAATCCGCTCGCTGCGGCGGCAGCCAAAGCCGGACGGTTGGCGGTCATGTCGCGCACCATCCCTTCCATCGCTGCCAAAGCAAGCATGAGCGTATCGGCGGCATCAAAAACCTGTTCTTTGTCTTCTTGCATGTCTTTGGAATAGGCCAGCGGAAGGCCCTTCATCACCGTCAAAAGCGCAATATTGGCCCCTACAATCCGTCCGATCTTGGCACGGATCAATTCTGCCGCATCGGGATTTTTTTTCTGCGGCATGATGGACGAGCCAGTGGAAAACCGATCCGATAACATCACGAACCGAAACTGCGCGGATGACCAGATCACCAGTTCTTCGGCCAAACGGCTCAAATGCATCGCACAGATAGACGACGCGCCAAGAAACTCGAGCGCAAAGTCGCGATCACTGACCGCATCCAGCGAATTGGCCATGGGGCGGTCAAACCCCAAGGCGTGTGCTGTCATATCACGGTCAATGGCGAACCCGGTTCCGGCAAGTGCCGCAGCCCCCAAGGGACATTCATTCATCCGCGCCCGCGCATCCTGAAACCGTGACCGGTCGCGTGCAAACATTTCAACATAGGCCATCATGTGATGACCCCAGGTCACTGGCTGTGCCGTTTGCAGATGGGTAAAGCCCGGCATAACCCAATCTGCGCCAGCCTCGGCCTGCCCGAGCAAAGCACGCATCAACGCGGTCAGGCCAGCCTCCACAGCATCGCATTGATCGCGCACCCAAAGCCGGAAATCTGTTGCAACCTGATCATTGCGGGATCGCGCCGTATGCAAACGTCCAGCCACTGGCCCGATAATGTCCGTCAGGCGAGATTCAACATTCATATGAATATCTTCAAGCGCTGCCGAAAACTCAAAATTTCCCGCCTCGATCTCTGACAATATTGTGAGCAGCCCTTTGCGCATTTGCTCCGCGTCACTACATTCTACGATGCCGGTGGCGGCCAGCATAGCGGCATGGGCTCTGGATCCAGCAATGTCCTGAGGCGCTAACCTCTGGTCAAAACCGATCGAGGCATTTATCGCCTCCATTATAGCATCGGGACCGGAGGCAAAGCGGCCACCCCACATCTGGTTTGAGGATTGATTTGACATGACGGCACCCTTGAGAGGCAGAATGAAACACTGGACTTTGGCAGTCGTGTATACCGCGCTGACGGCGCTGGCAATTCCAGCACATGCAGATGTTGGCACTGCAAAGGCTTTACGCGACGGTGACATGCGTAAACTTCAATTCCACGCGTCCACACGCACTGTACCAGATACGGAATTCATGACGTTCACAGGCGCCCCGATTACTCTGGACGCTTATGCTGGAAAATGGGTTTTGCTGAATTTCTGGGCCACTTGGTGCGCCCCTTGCCGCAAAGAAATGCCCATGCTGGCGGACTTGCAAACAGAATTGGGCGGCGACACCTTTGAGGTTGTCACCGTGGCAACCGGACGTAACCCGCCCCCCGCAATGGAAGCCTTTTTTGACAAAATCGGTGTCACAAATCTGCCCTTATACCGCGACCCCAAGCAAAAACTGGCGCGCGACATGGGAATTCTTGGCCTGCCCATCACAGTCGTCATTGACCCGAAGGGACATGAGATCGCCCGCCTCAGGGGGGATGCAGACTGGTCCAGCGATAATGCTAAAGACATTCTGCAAACACTTATTGGGGATTAAGGCAAACCGCCCGACATGGGCCTAGGGTTTGTGGAAGCTCGGACGGGATGTGAGATAACAATGTCAACGCGTGTCCCGCATCAGACCATGACCAGTACGCGGCAGGCAGATAGGGCCGTATCGTATTTTGCCTGTTCATGTCCGTGAGCTGGACTGCGCAAACCTCACAAAGTTTCAGCAAGCGCAGTCAGTCCTGTTCGGTAATCTGGGTATTTCAAAGACACCCCGAGCTCTGTTTTGATACGGTCGTTTCGAACACGTTTGCTTTCAGCATAAAAGCTGCGCGCCATTGCCGTCATTTCAGCGTGGTCAAAATCAACCTCGGGCGGGATCGGCAGCCTTAAAAGCTTTGCCGCATAAGCGATGACATCTTCGGGTGGGGCTGGCAGATCATCGCAAACATTGTAGATTGCTCCGGGGTTTGGCCGTTGCAGGGACGCCATCAAGGTCGTTGCAATATCTTCGACATGAATACGGCTGAAAACCTGGCCGGGTTTTACGATACGCCGCGCGGTTCCGGCCCGAACCTTGGCGAAAGGTCCACGACCCGGACCATAAATGCCGGCAAGCCGAAAAATATGCACGGGCAAAGCCGGAATAGACGCCCAGGCCTGCTCTGCCTGCACGCGGGCGTGGCCGCGCGCCGTTCCGGGTGACGCCGGATCGGTTTCATCAACCCATGCACCGCCCGTATCCCCGTAGACGGCCGTCGTAGACAGATAACCGACCCAGTCTAGATCCTTCGCCCTGTCACAAAGCGCCTTGGAAAGATGTGCAAGGCTCGGGTCACCGTCAGGCCCCGGACCTGCCGACACCAGCACATGGCTCGCCCGTGCAAGGGCTTGCATCAACGCCGCCGGCTCCCACTGGATCGGCTCTACGCCCTGAGACATAAGCGACCCGCCGCGTGACAAATCGCGCACAGTGCCCAGCACGCGCCACCCCTGAGGCAGCAAGCGACGTGAGAGCGCAGCGGCGGTGTAGCCGTGCCCCAGCGTAAATAGCGTTCCCGAAGATTTCATCACAGTGCCTCAGGACGCATAGTCGCTGCCTTCATCATCCAGTATTGCCTTAAGCTCGACCAAATGGCGTTGGTCTTGTTCGGGGTATGCTTCAATTTCTTGGGCTGTCTTTTCGGCGATATCATCAGGCAGAATGTTCAGTTTCATTCCCGTCTGCAGCGCCTTGATGTAGGTTTTTGCGGCACGTTCAAAGTAATACAGCCGGTTGAACGTATCGGCGACGGTATCGCCGATCACCATGACGCCGTGGTTGCCCATGATCAGCACCTTTTTGCGGGGATCTTCCAACAATGCGGCACAGCGTGCGCCCTCTTCTTCAAACGCAAGTCCACCGTAGTGACTATCAATGGCAAAGCGGTTGAAGAACATAGCGCTGGTCTGATCAACAGGGGGCAGCCTTGGATCATCAAGGCAGGCCAGCACTGTCGCATAAACAGAATGCACGTGTATTGCGCAACGCGCATGTGGACAGTGGCGATGCAATCCCCCATGTAGGCCCCAGGCTGTAGGATCCGGTGCATCGGGGCGTTCCATTGATGTCATGTCGTTTGCATCCATCAGCAACAGATCCGATGCCTTGATCCGGGCAAAGTGCTTGAGGTTTGGGTTTATCAAGAATTTTGACCCATCATCGTTCACCGATAGGCTGAAATGGTTCGCAACACCTTCATGTAGATCCAACCGAGCGGTCCATCTAAAGGCAGCAGCCAAATCTACACGCTCCTGCCAGTGATCAATATTGGGTAGGTCTTTCATATCGAGGCTCCTTATAACTGATGTGGTCGGCGTTGGTATGCTTTGCCAACTGTGTCAAAACTCCGCTTAAACGGCAATTGTTGCAAAATGGTCTGTACCGCGGGACGGATGTACGACGCGCTTCAAGGTTGCGTCAACCGAAGCCGCCCGAGACGCAATCATTTGCGCCGATGGTGCTGCAAGATCACCCGTCAAACGCCGAAGCTCGGTATCTGACACACAAATCCCAAAAAACCATTCAACCATGACCTTTGGTGTCACATCTGGTACTGGAAGATGATCAAGGTGCTGCTGTGCCAATGGCAGCAGGGTTTGTGTGATCTGTGCCCGTGGCAAGACGATAGGAAGGTCATGTTTCAGAACATACCGCATAAACGCGATACGGTTTTCTGCAAGTAAATGCGTGAGTAAACAATCAGCCACTGCAATCCACGGATGATCTGGTCGCTGGCAGGCAAGCTTAAGATCGGCGATCATATTTTGTGTCAACACGGCCGCGATATGACGGGCCAGCTCTGCCAATGAACCAAAGTGACACTCAGCCATATTGCCTGCAGCGCTCAAAATAGCTTTTGGGTCCAGATCTTTTTCATCGCCGACCAAAAGCAAGTCAATTGCTGCTTTGGTCTGTAGCTGTGAGCCACCCTGTTTCATTAAGCCCCCCGTATCTGCTGATGCTTGCCGTTTGCAGGTTGGCGCTTGAACATATCCGTTGATGCTGCCACGCTTGGTATAAATTCTATTGTAAGGCAGCAGTATGCAAAGATATTCTCAATCACTCTCAATTGAAATTCCCGATACGCCAGCCACACAAACTTTTACGGATGCTGAAACTGCTGTCGATCATTTGACCACCTTGTATGACAACGCGACGCAGTTTCTGATTGATCGGTTCCGCTCAGCCATGTCGAACGGACACCCCGGTGTACGCTATCGTGCGTTTTATCCACAGGTGCGCCTTATTACCACGAGCTATGACAAAATGGACAGCCGCCTTAGCTTTGGCCATGTGTCTGAACCGGGAGAGCATTGCATAACGATTACAAGGCCGGACCTTTTTCGGGAATATCTTATTCAGCAGATTGGCCTGTTGATCCGCAATCATGGCGTTCCTGTCCATATTTGTTCATCCGACACACCGATGCCCGTACATTTTGCAGTGGCACAAGACACGACACAGTCAGTGCCCCAAGATGGTGCAGCAGATTTCATCCTGCGCGATGTCTTTGATGTGCCAGATTTGGCAACAACCAATGACGACATCGTCAATGGTGTTGCATCGCCCGGCCCGAATGGCGAACGCCCCCTTGGACCCTTTACAGCACAGCGCGTGGACTATTCGCTGGCACGGCTGGCGCATTACACTGCCACCGATCCAGAACATTTCCAAAACCATGTGCTGTTCACCAACTATCAGTTTTATGTCAATGAATTCGAGACCTTTGCGCGTGAAATGTTGGCCGATCCTGACAGTGGCTACACCAGCTTTGTATCGACCGGTAACATCGAGATAACAGACCCAAACACCCGCATCGCACCAATGGCCAAAATGCCTCAGATGCCGACGTATCACCTAAAGCGCGCCAACGGTGCGGGCATAACGCTGGTCAACATCGGGGTCGGACCTTCTAACGCCAAAACAGCGACGGATCACATCGCCGTCTTGCGTCCGCATGCATGGCTGATGGTTGGCCACTGCGCCGGTCTGCGGGCATCACAATCGCTTGGAGATTTTGTCCTGGCCCATGCCTATCTGCGTGAAGACAAGGTTTTAGACGACGATTTGCCGGTCTGGGTGCCGATTCCGGCCTTGGCCGAGATCCAGATCGCTCTGGAGTCCGCGGTTGCCGAAGAGACACAACTTGAAGGCTATGACCTCAAGCGTGTGATGCGCACGGGCACCGTGGCCAGTCTGGACAACCGCAATTGGGAACTCAGAGAGCACTCTGGTCCCGTACAACGCCTAAGCCAAAGCCGCGCTGTTGCATTGGACATGGAGTCTGCGACAATTGCTGCGAACGGCTTTCGCTTTCGCGTGCCTTACGGGACCTTGTTATGCGTCAGCGACAAGCCTTTGCACGGCGAACTAAAGCTGCCGGGAATGGCATCGGATTTCTACAAAACACAAGTTAGCCGACACTTGGCAATTGGTATTCGCGCTATGGAAAAGTTACGTGACACTCCCTTAGAACGCATACATAGCAGGAAGTTACGCAGTTTTGATGAAACCGCCTTTTTGTGATGCTCTTTTGGGAAGGCGTTTGTCGCATATGTGACAAAACTCCCATATCACATCATTTTTTGATATATTTTGCGTTCGGTTGAAAATCCTACGTTGTCAATTGCCACCGAGGGCCGTTAGGTTCCGTTCAATATGCCCCGGAGAGGGCCACGAGGAGCACCTGCAATGAGTAAACCCATGACAAAGACCGAACTGATCAATGCACTTTCCGAGGAATTAGGCTCGGATAAAAAAACTGCTGCCGCAACGCTTGACGCTGTAGCCGCGGTAGTCACGCGCACGGTCGCAGAGGGTGGCGCCGTAACGTTGCCAGGCCTCGGAAAATTTTACTGCCGCGAGCGCCCAGAGCGCATGGTACGTAACCCGGCAACCGGCGAACAAATGTCCAAAGAAGCTGACAAGCAGGTTAAGGTGACCATCGCCAAGGCTTTGAAAGACAGCGTAAACTAATTCTCTATCCGCTCGCCCGGCCAGACATGCTGGGCGGGCGTTTCTGCCTCGGCAGCGACAGATTCAGTGCTTTGTTTTTTCACAGAGCTGCTCGAGAGCATCTGAGCATGTCTACTCAATTAGCAATCAGCTCTCAGTATAGTCTTTGCAAACCGCACCTTCATACGCGGCAAACAAGTCGTGGGACACCTCACTGCCGTCTGCAAGAAACGGCAAGATACCCTGACGCATTGATTTACCGCGCGCAGCCGCGATGTCAGGATCAGACATCGTGACACGTTGCGACATGCGTCTACCCCATTGCGCCAAAGAGCCGTACAAACGATCAATGACATCAGAGTGCGCACATTCCTTTCCAAGATCATGAAATTCCTCTGGATCGCATTCCAGATCAAACAGCATCGGGCGGAATCCTCCCTCTGCGTGCATTAACTTATAGCGTCCGTCAAATACCATAAATAACCGCGCGTCCCGCGGCTCTAAACCAAGGTCCACGGCCTGCGATGATGTTGAATAATCGAATTCGCTGATGACATACTGTCGCCAATCTGTGGGTGGCTTTGCATGCAGCCACGGCATCAATGATCGTCCCTCCAGGATATGCGCAGGAACCTCGCCACCTGCGAATTCGACAAAGGTCGGGGCAAGATCAATCGCTTCGACCAAGGCATCACAAGTGGTTCCGCGTGTTGTATCGGCCTCGCTTCGGGGGTCGCAAATGATTAAGGGGATTTTAACAGACTGGTCGTGGAACAAATCCTTTTCGCCCAGCCAGTGATCACCCAGATAATCGCCGTGATCCGAAGTCAAAACGATCAGTGTCTGATCCATTTGCCCGATCGCCTCGAGATGATCCAAAAGACGGCCCAACTGATCATCGGCTTGTTTGATTAAACCCATATATGCCGGCACAACCTTATCGCGGACATCGTCTTGTGTGAACGCCGCAGCGATACTGTTGCCCATGTAGGCGCCATAAACCGGGTGGGGGTTGTCTTTTTCAACCAGATTTCGGACCGGTGCAAGCACGTGGCTGGCGTCGAACATATTGTGATAGGGGGCTGGCACAATATAGGGCCAATGCGGCTTGATATAGCTTACATGGGCACACCATGGACCCTGAACCTGATCCAGAAACTGGATCGCCTGTGTGGTCAGCCACGGGGTTTCGCTATCTTCTTCGCGGATATTGGCAGGCCGGTCTGCATTTTTCAGAATCCAGCCAGAGGCCGCCTGCCCGTCTTTTATCCCGGCATTGGCATAGTTTGCCCACGGATTGTCCCCCTCATAGCCCTGTGCATTCAAATAAGCGTTATAAGGCGACCGGTTGGGGTCATAAAACCCATCAGGACCCTATCCATGCAGTCCGTCATCACGCACCCAGGTGTCAAACCCGCATTCTGCCTGTCGTGCGCCAATGACGCTATCTCTGGACAATCCCAGACGCGCCATTCCCTCGGCATCCACGCGCATATGGGTCTTGCCCAAAAGCCAGCAATCCATATCCAGCTTGCGCAAATGATCTCCAATCGTTTGTTCGCCAACGCGCAAAGGGTAGCCATTCATCTGCGCACCGTGGCTGTTGCAATAACGCCCTGTGTAAAAAGACATCCGGCTTGCCCCACAAATGGGCGACTGCACATAGGCGTTGGTAAAGCGCACACCGCGTTTTGCAATCCGATCAAAATTTGGAGTGTCCAAATACGGGTGCCCTGCGCAGCTTAGATAATCAAACCGCAGCTGGTCATACATGATGAATAAGATGTTCATAACGCCCCCAAACAGTGTGGATTCACCTGATCGCGTTATCCAAACAGATGCAAGGAAATGCATCCGGTTATGATACGAAACCGGTCATTTATCAGGTTTCAGTAGGGTCATTCAAAGCCTGCCCCAGCCGGAAACCGTCAACCCCTTTCCAGTGACAAGTCTGGCAATATCGTCAGTCTCTTCAATCTGGATAAGAGCCGTGTCCTTTGCAAACAGCTCAGCCGAGCGGGGCATATCACGAACATTCACTGCGCCTGGCGCCAGCGCGTCAACGCGAATTCCCTCCTTGCCCAATTCTTTCACCATTGCACATGGCCAAAGTTTAAGCGCAGGCTTGCAGGGTGTGTAACTGGCAGCTTTTTTGGTGGCACAACGAATTGATCGATAAAATGTCCAAAATTGGGGCCCCGGATTTCAAACGTGCAAGCTCTGCTGCGAGACGCTCGCTTGTGACGCAAAGGTCTAGGTCCAGAAACGTTCGGCAACGATTTGTATGAATTTTTCCCTTCAGGGAATGCCTTGGCCAAATCAAGTACTGTTTACCATAAACGCTTATCCATCAAGTTTGGTCACTATCCTTTCACGGCACACTGCCCACCTTCCAGATTTTTGCAAGGTTAGACGGGATCGTAAATATGCGTTCAGGCAAACCGGATGGCTGTGTTACAGTCCAGACAATTTGCACGTTACAGCAGGTAGACAGGGTCCACGCATTGGTCACGCCATTGCCGCAACAGCCGCTTTGGGACCACAGTTTTTCAGGTATGCTCCTTTTTTTAACCGTCTCTATCAATGCAAAGCATGACTGGTTTTACAAAGCCATGACGTTCCAGGGACGCACTGATCAAGCCGACAAGACGCACTTCTGAGGCGTGGGCTAAAGGTGTCTACCCACTCAGCCGACGCCCAAACAACCTATTTGTTCATCGCCACAGGCAGAATGAAGTCGTCATGTGATCGATACGATGGAATTCATTGCCCAGCCAAAAGCACATGTTTTGACCGGACGAAACGTCGGTGTATATCAGCGATCGCGGCTATCCCAAACTGCCCGATCAATCATCTTTTTGTGGTTGCGGTGTTTTCTGGGCGGCCGCATCGTCCATCAATCCGGAGGTTACACCGGCCAGACCGCCATCCAGCGACACGCCCAGCTCTTCTCCCAGTTTTTTCATCGCAGGCAGTTGCACAGCCATGCCCAGAATACTGTCCAAGGCCTGATTGACCGGAGCTTTATCTGCTCCTGCACTGCCGCCAGTGACACCGCCACCCATGCCTGTCACCTGATGGATACGGATGGTGTCGATCTTTTCAGCAGGCTTGACCATTTGTTCGACCACCGCTGGCAAAGCCTCAAGACGGGCCATGGTAACCTTCATATCCACAATCGCCTGCGCGATTGCATTTTCAGCTTCAACGATGGCACGCCGTCCTTCGGCTTCGGCCAGCAAGTCGGCTTTTTTTGCATGGGCATTAATCGTTATGGCGTCAGCTTCTGCCTGGGCTTCTTCGCGGCGCGCCTGTGCCCGATCCTCGGCAGCTTCACGCTCTGCCTGCGCCTGCAGCTTGACCCGTGTCGCTTCGCGTTCGGCTTCACGCGTGGCCTCGATCAGGGCAATCTGCTTGTCTCTTTCTGCCACAGCAACAGTGCGTTCTGTTTCGATTTTTTCTGACGCCTTGGTCGCCTCGGCACGCGCAAGGTCCGCCGAGGCCCGTGCCCGGCTTTCTTCTTCGGACTTTTGCGCAATCACAATCTGACGTTCTTGATCTGCGACCTCAAGCTCTCGATCGCGACTGATTTCAGCGTCCCGGATGGTCCGTTCGCGGGCAATTTCAGCCGCGCGAATATTTTCCTCACGGGCGATCCGGGCGCGCTCTTTTTCGCGCGAGCTGTCTTCGTTACGGCGCGCAATCTCGGCCTCTTGTGCGGCACGCAAAACGGCGAGGTCCTGCGCCTGTGCAATTGCGGCCTCTTTCTCTTCACGTTCAATTCCCAGACGTTGACGTTCGGCCTCCATCCCGGCGCGGCGCACGGCAACCTCAGCTTCAGCGTCGATTTGCGCGCGCTCTTTCTTGGATGTTGCAATCACCTCGGCCAATTTGCGCATGCCAACGGCATTGAAGGCATTGTTTTCATCCAAAGCTTCAAACGGCGTCTGATCCAGCGCCGTCAGTGACACGCTTTCCAGTTCCAAGCCGTTTTTCAACAAATCCTCGCTGACGGCATTTTGCACTTGCTGCACGAATTCCGCGCGGTTTTCATGCAATTCGTCCATTGTGAGCCGTGCCGCTACCGCACGCAGACCGTCGACCAGCTTGCCTTCAATCATTTCACGCAACGCATCAATATCAAAGGTGCGCGACCCCAATGTCTGGGCTGAGCGACTGATCCCGTCGTTGGTAGCATTTACACTGACGTAGAATTCAACGCCAACGTCTACCCGCATTCTGTCCCGCGTGATCAATGCGCCATCCGCAGAACGCCGCACCTCCAACCGCAGAGTTTTCATATTCACAGGCGTCACATCGTGCAGCATGGGCACGACCAGCGCCATGCCATCCATAATGACTTTGCGTCCCCCCGCGCCTGTTCTAACAAGACTGACTTCGCGTGTTGCGCGCTTGATCAACCGTGACACCACCAAGGCGACAAAAACGAAAAAGACCAGAACGGTCACAATTAAAATTCCAAATGACATCAACGCGTCCATCTTTGAACCTTTCTAAAATCAGAAACTAATCAGCTGTCCGAGATTGCCACCAACCGATGGCGTTTGGTTGGACGATGATAAAGCACCAGTACATCCGTGCCAGCGGGTATCACATCACCATCTTTGTGGGGTTCAGCCCTGAGATGGTGCGTGTTTCCATACCCATCACGCACCCGCACCTCAGCAGGCTGGTCACGGCGTGCCACGCCCTGCGTCACGATACCACGGCGCGATCCAAGCTGCCTGATCGTCACGGCTGATGTCTGCGTCTGCGGCAATAGCCGACCCAACAGGCGCGCAAACCGACCTGTGACACCAAAGCTCACAACCGCAGCCAAAGGCGCGACCAACCAGACTGGCCAAGGCCCCGTCGCCTGCAACAAAATGCCGGTAACGCCGAAACTCGATAGCGCAGCCCCGAGCCAGATCACAAAAGGCACATGGCCCAGCCCCAAAAGCCCCAAACCGCCTTGACCGGCAGGATCTGCGCCGACCGAGATCAGGTCCAGACCCGTTTTTGCATCGGCCAGGTCGAAATCGCTGATATCAATTCCTGTCAGATCAGGTCCATCAATATCGATGGCGCCAAAACCCGACATATCCGGTGCGTCCAGATCAATATCTGCATCACTCTCTGCAAATATCATTGTCCCGCCCAATAAAAGAGCGATTAACTCAAGCAAGAACAGTCCACCAAACAGACCTAATGCCACCGTAAACGGGAATAACGAGGGACCTAACAAACCTGACATTGATGAGCTCCCTCGGTGCAACCTGACTGGGTGTATGAAGAACATAGATACGAGGGAGGCTCGTTACAAGAATGGGCCGATCAATCCTTGCAGTCTTGGGTCAAGATCAGCCACGATGGTTGTTTTTGTCTTCTAGGTTGCAAATACACATCTAAACAGCACGTACCATCATGCAGCCAGTCATGGGAGGGCCCAATGACATACGTTGAACCGGTCACCCACCAATACAAAGGCCTCATCAATCGATTTTATGAGGTTTTTCTCGGTCATATTATGTTTTTTTGCGACATGGGGTGACGTATCATTCAATGCAAAGTTTTATGTAGAACAGGGGCTTAGAAATAAGATACTCGTTCGCTGAGCCGGCACAATGATTGACACAACGCAGGCATCGCAGCGATTTCTGCCGGACATTAGGAACGAAGCCACCGAGCTCACGCACAGCTAACCTAGGGAAAGACGCGATTTTACCGAAAGGCGAAACATGCATTCCACAAGTTTGATACCTCGTGAAAACAGGCGATGACGGCCTTAGTTTCAATTCATCTGGAAATGCAGGATGTACCGATCTCCGGTAAACTCACCAAACAGATCAGAAACGTCCGGGTGATCCACGGGCTCGCCGGACAGATCTTCGACCAAGTTCTGCTCGGACACATAAGCCACGTAGTAACTTTGGTCATTCTCGGCAAGAAGATGATAGAAAGGTTGATCCTTGCGCGGCCTTAGATCCTCGGGGATATTTTCATACCATTCGTCTGTGTTGCTAAAGGTCGGATCCACATCAAAAACGACGCCGCGGAATGGATGACGCCGATGCCGCAAGATCTGGCCCAACTGAAATTTTGCTTGCGCAGAGGTCATGCTTTCAACCCAACAACTCCGAAGATACACATATGCTCAATGCACAGCGATTGTTCTAAATTCAAACTGACTTGCACCCTTTTCCGCCGATGGTCAATCTCTGACTCCGGCGCAAGCAGATATACTCTTCCGGGCGCAACGCTTTAGAGGTAAGGTTAACCACGATAAAAACAAAAAAAGCGAGGAGCCAATGAGCAGAACTCTTCGCGTTCTCCTAATTCTGGCCCTTGTGGCATCCTGTGGTCGAGGCGTTGTTTCGCCCAACGCCCCGGGAAATCTGGACAACGCTTGCAACATTTTAAGAGAACGCCCCAATTTTTCGAGGGCCTTTCGTTCCACAGAACGACGATGGGGCGTACCAATCCATGTTCAGATGGCAACGATCTATCAAGAAAGCCGCTTTCGCCCGAATGCCAGAACCCCGCTTCGGTACACCTTAGGTATTATACCCATTGGTCGTCAAAGTTCGGCATTTGGCTATGCACAGGCAATAGACAGCACGTGGAAAGAATATAAACGCGCCAGAGGGCGGCCTGGCGCGCGTCGAAACGATATCCGGGACGCCGCAGATTTCATGGGGTGGTACATGTCAGGATCACGGCGAGAATTGGGTATTTCGCTCGGTAATGCCCGTGCGCAATACCTCGCCTATCACGAAGGTCGCACCGGTTACAAAAGAAGGACATACAGGACTAAAAACTGGCTCGTGAAAGTGTCCAACGAGGTCGCCAGCCGTGCCAAGAACTACGAACGCCAGCTTAAATCATGCAAACGGTACACGTAGTCGATATCTTCACCCTCAGCCCACGCTTGAATGCGACCCAAGCCTCTAATAATTCGCGACGATTTCGTGGACACTATTCTTATTGCATGACGTGACAATACCCAACTCAGCGCGTATAAAACATCAACCAGATAAACAGGGAAATCCAATGTCCGAAGAAACCGGTGCTGAGCAGGACTATGGCGCAGATTCTATCAAAGTTCTTAGAGGTTTAGAAGCCGTTCGCAAGCGCCCAGGAATGTATATCGGTGATACCGACGATGGGTCGGGTCTACACCACATGGTGTATGAAGTTGTGGACAATGGCATTGATGAAGCTTTGGCAGGTCATGCCGATTTTGTCGAAGTCAGGATCCACAACGACAACAGCGTGAGCGTGCGCGACAATGGCCGCGGCATTCCTGTTGATGTGCATGCCGAAGAAGGCGTCAGCGCCGCCGAGGTCATCATGACCCAACTTCATGCAGGCGGTAAGTTTGACAGCAACAGCTACAAAGTATCGGGCGGTTTGCACGGTGTGGGCGTGTCAGTCGTAAACGCCCTTTCGGTGTCGTTAGAATTGCGCATCTGGCGCAACGGCAATGAACATGTTGCAAAATTTGAACACGGGGAAACTGTCCAGCATTTGAAAGTGGTCGGTCCAACAACAGAAACCGGAACCGAAGTACGTTTTCTCGCATCCACGGGAACTTTTTCAAATTTGGATTATCGTTTTGAAACCTTGGAAAACCGTCTCAGAGAACTGGCATTTCTGAATTCTGGGGTGCGAATCATCCTGCATGATGACCGTCCCATCGAACCCTTGAAATCCGAACTGTTTTTCGAAGGTGGGGTGCGCGAGTTCGTAAAATACCTCGATCGCTCGAAACAACCTGTCATGGCAACACCGATCTACGCGATCGGCGAACGCGACGATATCAGCGTTGAAGTCGCGATGTGGTGGAACGACAGCTACCATGAAACAGTCTTGCCGTTTACAAACAACATACCTCAACGGGATGGTGGGACGCATATGGCGGGCTTTCGTGGGGCCCTTACACGCACCATCACAAAATATGCGCAGGAAAGTGGGATCGCAAAACGAGAAAAGATAAACTTTACCGGCGACGATGCCCGCGAGGGTCTGACCTGTGTTTTATCTATCAAAGCCCCAGACCCTAAATTTTCAAGCCAAACGAAAGACAAGCTTGTCAGTTCCGAGGTCCGCCCAGCTGTCGAAAGCTTGGTGTCTGAAAAACTGTCGGAATGGTTTGGTGAAAACCCCAACGAAGCAAAAATAATTGTTGGCAAGATTGTCGAGGCGGCGCACGCACGCGAAGCGGCGCGCAAAGCCCGAGAGTTAACGCGTCGCAAGACCGCAATGGACGTGAATTTTCTTGCAGGCAAGCTAAAGGATTGCTCGGAAAAAGATCCATCCAAGACCGAAGTTTTCCTTGTCGAGGGGGACAGCGCCGGCGGCTCAGCCCAGACCGGCCGGGATCGCGGCACACAGGCTGTGTTGCCACTTCGCGGCAAGATCCTGAACGTGGAACGCGCCCGCTTTGACCGAATGCTGGGAAGTCAGGAAATTGGGAACCTGGTGATGGCGCTCGGCACCGGAATAGGACGGGACGAATTCGATATCTCAAAACTGAGATACCACAAGATTGTTATTATGACCGACGCTGACGTCGATGGCGCACATATTCGAACGCTTCTGTTGACCTTCTTTTACCGGCAGATGCCCCAGCTGATTGAAGGGGGTTTTTTGTATATTGCCCAGCCTCCATTGTTCAAAGTTGCGCGCGGTAAATCCGAAGTCTACCTCAAGGACCAGGCAGCGCTGGATGACTATTTGGTCGATCAAGGGATCGAAAATGCTGTTTTACAGCAGGGAAATGGCGAGGAAATCACAGGTTTAGATCTAAAACGTGTGGCAGGCGAAGCACGTCAGTTGAAGCGTGTTTTGGACGCGTTTCCGACCCATTACCCGCGCCATATCCTTGAACAAGCCGCCATTGCAGGAGCCTTTGTTCCAGGTGCCGTGGACGCAGATCTGCAAGGTGTCGCCGACCGTGTGGCGGCGCGATTGAACCTGATTGCACTGGAATATGAACAAGGATGGGTTGGTCGGATCACGCAGGACAAAGGTATCCGGCTGGCACGCATTCTGCGCGGTGTAGAAGAGGTACGATCACTTGACGGTGCCCTGCTTCGATCAGGCGAGGCTCGCAAATCGGGTAGCTTCACCCAAAGCCTGCAAGCCGTCTACGATAAACCTGCCGTTTTTGCGCGTCGTGATCGACGCCAAGCCATCCATGGTCCATTGACGTTGTTAAAAGCTGTTCTCGAAGAAGGCGAAAAAGGTCTTTCCCTGCAGCGGTACAAAGGGTTGGGTGAAATGAACCCAGAACAACTTTGGGAAACAACTTTGGACCCGGAGGCACGCACGCTATTGCAGGTCCGCATCGATGATGTTGCAGAGACAGACGATCTTTTCACCAAGCTGATGGGCGATGTTGTCGAACCACGCCGCGCCTTTATCCAGCAAAATGCGCTAAGCGTTGAAAACCTCGATTTTTAGGCGGCTGTAGGGAAGCTCATAAGTTTGCGTGGCGCGCATAGGTTTGCGCGTCATGGATGATGCCTAAGAGGATAAAATTAATTCAATTCAATGACGTATTCAATTAACGAAAAGATAAAGAGCTTAAAGGTTTGCGCCAGACTTGCCACTTCCCTTTTCAAAGCCGAGTGAACATTCCAATTAGCTTTCAGTCACTCCATGGCCTTTGCGCATGACAGCGCAGACGTCGCCCGCAATCCGCCAATCGACTAAAAGGGCTTTGTAAACTATTGGAGTGTTGTCATGAGGGCATTTACAGGGGGCGGTTTCAGATTGAGCCCTGTGTGTCTCTAATTTGTGCGTGCCAAGTGCCAGAAGGGCGGGTAGTCGCTTCCAGCTCAAAACCGCTATTAGAGTCAGTCACACTCAGGTCAGATTCGCCCCATCAAGAACAGGGTAAACTCTTATACGGATGTGGGCAGAGAATCCTCCTTCCGGATGGCATGCCTCTGGTCTCGGAAATATCATCATCATAAGCCGGCGTCAGTCTTCATGTTATTCTCGGTATCTCCGCTCCCGTGGCTTTGGCCTATTGCTCGCGTCTGGCAAATGGATATGGCCGTTTCCAGCGAATACCCGCGTACCGTCGGTTGTAGGATGGCCTCTTGCGGTGTCATGTTGTGTT
Organism: Pseudoprimorskyibacter sp.; assembly: GCA_029251265.1. Classification (GTDB taxonomy): domain Bacteria; phylum Pseudomonadota; class Alphaproteobacteria; order Rhodobacterales; family Rhodobacteraceae; genus JAQXDR01. The sequence goes on from JAQXDR010000085.1 coordinate 32,399, forward strand.
TCCCTGTTTGGGCGCGGTAGGTCAAATAGGGCAGCGCAAACGCTTCGCAAGCAACCTTAGCGCCAACCCAATCGTAACCAAAAATCGAAAGCTCCGCGTTCCGGACGGGCATTTTCAACGCTTGCTCCAAGTGGGTTCCGCCGCGCATACGCTTTTCAGCTGTACCTTTCGAGATTCGGTAGGCGCGGCAGGCCGCAGCCAGAGATCCATAATTTACGCCGTCAACCTCACATGATATGCTGATGCCCATACCAGTGCGCACATGTTGGCCACCCTCGGGCCATTCCCTGCTGGACCTATTACGTTTTAGGTCGTCAAGAACCTGATCCTTGGTCATTCCATACCGCTCGGAAAGAACAACGCCTGCGTTGTTACGATTTAGGAAATGCTCACCCTCGAAAGAAAATAACTTTTTTGATGTAGATCCAAATGGAGCTGCCAGGGCGTCTTCGATGCTCCAGCCCGCGTGGATGCGGTGATTGAACGTGTCACGTGGTATACCAAATTCATCAAGAGCGTCCAGCTTGACCTCCCACACGCGACATAATGCTCTGATTTCCTTGCCGTGGGTGCGGCGAATGATATCGGAGTGCTCCATGCGAGTCTGCATGAGCCCGGAATTTGTCCCTCCGTTTCAGTCCCATAGTAAGTTTCCTTTGCTGCAGTAAATGCTATCAAAGGAGCGGCATTAAACCGTGACAGGTCCAGATCGCCATAATCTGTGCGTCGCTAAGTCGTGTCGTCTTCACAAGTTTCGTCCTCGTATAAGGGGCTACGAAAACTCTACTTTCAAACCCAATGGGCTTTAGGGGATATGTCAATATCAGGGAGTTTCTGGCTCATCAAAACGGGTAATTGCGCCTACGGGTCAAATTCTGGTTTTATGCTTGCCGATCTTGCACAAAATCTTTAACGCTCGCCCTACCTCGGGGAGCCTTGTCACAAAAGGCTGAGATGCATGTTGCGAACCCGTCGAACCTGAACCGGCTAACACCGGCGGAGGGAAGGGAGAGACCGCTGAAAAGCAACGCCTCTGATCTTGCCCTATCGCCGCAAAATCGGAGGACGCCATGAAGGCCCTTGCTTTTGCCGCGGGACTATTCACTGCCAGCGCAGCGCTGGCGGAATTACCCGTTCTTACTGTCTACGCCCCGGATTATTTTACATCAGAATGGGGTCCGGGCCCCACGATCGAAGCGCGTTTTGAAGAAAAATGCGCCTGCGATTTACAATTCAAGCCCGGCGATCTGCTGCCACGTCTGTTGCTGGAAGGGGCACGCACGCAAGCAGATGTTGTTATCGGTCTAAACACCGATATCACCAAGCGCGCCCGCGCGAGCGGCCTCTTTGCGCCTCATGGCTTGGCGCTGGATGGGCTGACGCTGCCCATTGACTGGACCGATGACACCTTTGTGCCATTCAACTGGTCCTATGTGAGTTTTGTGTATAATTCCGACGCATTGCCAGAACCACCGACAAGCTTTGAAACCTTGATCGCGGCGCCGGATGATTTGAAAATCATCGTGCAGGATCCACGCAGTTCGATTTCGGGATTGGCATTGATTCTATGGGTCAAGGCAGTCTACGGAGATCGCGCAGGTGAGATCTGGGAAGGCCTCGCGCCCCATATTCTCACCGTCACCAAAGGGTGGTCAGAAGCCTATGGATTATTCACGGATGGCGAAGCTCCCATGGTTCTAAGCTTTACAACATCTCCTGCATATCACATCGCGGCAGAGGGTGATTTGACCAAACGGGCCGCAATTTTTGACGAAGGGCATTATGCGTTTTTCGAGCTGACGGCCAAACTAGCAAATACGGATCAACCCGAACTGGCGGATGCGTTCATGGCATTTACACTGTCAGAGGCATTCCAATCCGCGATCCCCGAGACCAACTGGTCATTCCCAGCGGCCTTGGACCGGTCCGCTTGGCCGCAGGTTTTTCAGGATTTGCCAAACCCAAAAACGGCCATCTTCCTAAGCGAAGACCAAGCGGCGGCCCTGCGTGATGAGGCGATCGAAGAATGGCGGCGCGCTTTGTCCAAATAAGTGCAGCACTGATGGTGATGGGGCTGATCATCGGCCCCATTGCCGCTGTGTTATGGGGGGCGGGATCAATGCCTGCCCCACGTGATGCGGATTGGCAGGCCCTGCGCTTTACGATCTGGCAGGCGTTTTTGTCTGCATCGGTCAGCGTCATTTTGGCGATACCAACCGCGCGGGCGCTTGCACGTCAAAATTTCTTTGGACGTGGTGTGCTGATCACCCTGCTCGGGGCACCGTTTATCCTACCTGTGATTGTTGCAGTTTTGGGATTGCTGGCGGTATTTGGCAATTCCGGGACGGTAAACACCATTTTGGGCTGGGCGGGTCTTCCTCAAATATCGGTATATGGCATACAAGGCGTGGTGCTGGCACACGTCTTTTTCAATCTTCCTTTGGCAACACGTCTGATCTTGCAAGGATGGCTTTCTCTACCCGGCGAACGTTTAAGATTGGCGGAAAGCCTGGGATTGGGCCCTTGGCAATTCATGGGTGTGCTGGAATGGCCAATGTTACGGCAAGTGCTTCCCGGAGCCTTTGCCGCCATCTTTGTGATTTGCCTATCCTCTTTTGCCGTCGCATTGACGCTTGGCGGCGGACCCCGAGCAACTACACTAGAGCTTGCAATTTATCAGACCCTGCGCATGGACTTTGATCTGGGCCGCGCAGGATTGCTGGCGGGTCTACAACTGGTCGTGGCGCTAACAGCTGGTCTGTTGGCGCTCGGCGTTACACGCGCACCGGGATTTGGCGTGGGCCTTGATCGCGTCATCCAAAGGCAAGATGCCACAAAAATATTGGTTCGACTGCAAGACGCCGTTTGTCTTGTTTGTGTTACACTTTTTCTGATGGGCCCGCTGTCAGCGGTGGTGCTGCGTGGTATGGGGGCCTTGCATGAACTTGGACCGTCGGTCTGGTGGGCTGCAGGCTATTCCCTATCGGTTGCACTGGGATCGACCGCGCTTTGCATTGTGTGGGCCTTGGCATTGGCACACCGTGGGGGCGAATGGCTATCACTTGCAGGGATATCGCTGTCGCCTCTGGTGCTGGGGATCGGCCTTTTTCTGCTTCTCAGGCCATTTGTGCACCCCGGCGATCTGGCGTTGCTCGTTACGGCCGTTCTGAATGCTTTAATGGCACTTCCGTTTGCGGTTCGCATACTACGTCCCGAGGTCGAAGCCACACGGCAAGATCACGCACGCCTGAGCGCAGCCCTTGGTCTGTCCTCGTGGCTCTGGTTGCGTTGGATTTTATTGCCACGGTTAAAGCGGCCTTTGGGGTTTGCGGCGGGGCTGACTGCGGCATTGTCAATCGGAGATCTGGGCGTCATCGCATTGTTTGCCGATCCTGATCGGGCCACCCTGCCATTGCAGATATACCGTTTGATGTCCTCTTACCGGATGGAACAAGCCGGTGCTGCCGCATTGGTGTTATTGATGTTGAGCCTTGGGGTGTTTTGGCTATTTGATCGAGGAGGCCGGGCAAATGTTAAAGCTTGATGGCATACAGGCCAGCGCAGGCAATTTTGACCTCAAGGCAGATTTCACTTTGTCCGGACCTGGGCGCGTGGCGGTCTTGGGACCGTCAGGGGCGGGGAAGTCGACGTTGTTGGATGTGATCGCGGGTTTCCGCCTACCAAAAGTCGGGCGTATCTGCGTAGAGGGGCTGGATATTACTGGCATGGCCACAGCTGATCGAGGCGTTGCAATCCTGTTTCAGGACAATAACCTGTTTCCACATCTCACGGTGTCACAAAATTTGGCATTGGCGCTTCGTCCCACAGGAGGACGCCTGACGCGTCAGAATAAAGCGCAAATTGACAAAGCCTTATCCGATGTTGATCTGGCGGATCTTGGGGGACGCCGTCCATCTCATTTGTCGGGCGGCCAACAAAGCCGCGCCGCGCTGGCACGTATCCTTGTGCAAAAGGCCCGTGTTTGGCTTTTGGATGAACCGTTCTCGGCACTGGGTCCGGGATTGCGCGCCGAGCTGATCGCACGTGTCAGTCACATCGCGCAAACCCAAGGCGCATTGGTTGTGATGGTCACACATGATCCACACGACGCCCAACTTTTCGCCGACAAGGTTATCCTTGTTACAGACGGTAAAGCCGCCTGCCCGGACCCCGCCCAAGAATTTTTTGCAAACCCGCCAAGCGCCTATTTGGACTATCTCGGAAACAATAGATCAAGTTTGAAATGATAGCGCGAGTGGTCACAGATTAGTAATCTATTTGCGCGACAAAGTCCCCAGTTCTGATGGGCTTCAGCCCTAAAATTCATACTTCAAGCGTTTCACTTGAATATTGAAATAAATCTGCGGAAGGGTCCTCGCGATCCTTCCGCAATTCCCTTTCAGAAACTGCACATTTCATGGTTTCGAAAACCGGCAGGGCCCAAGTCTTTGGCCGTTGCACTGCAATACGTATACCGGTTCTCGGTCATGGCTATTTCCGCGATCGGATCGAGAATTTTGCAAGAACGGGCAGAGCGTCGATCACATGCAGGCATTGGCTGCGTTGACCGAGTAACACGAGCGACTGCTTAAACGTAATCTTTGGGCGCGTCTGGTGGGATGAGCGCTTTGCTTGGGAACTCGTTAAAGACGGCCAAGATAAACAGAATCATCGCACAGGCTAATATGGCAATTGCAATATTCCATAGCTTTGGATTGCTGACGTTATCGAGCAAGACCCTATGTAGCAAGATAGCGCTTACCAGAGCGCCTAGAGGAACTATGACGAGGTTCGCGCTGCTTAGTGACGGTATAAGCCATTATATCAAAGAGCTAAGAATCGCGGCTGGAACAAAACCCAAAAGCATTGATTTGAATGCAAGCTAAATTAACTTTGCCGCCTTAAATGGATTTAGCACTAACCCGTTCTGGCGTAGTAGGTTCACAAAAAAACATACAAGGACAGCGTTGAAATACGCGCCAGGTATTGAACCAAAAAAGATAGCGCTCACAGTATTTCATTTCGCCCGAGCTGTCTGGCTGTACGTTGCGTACAAAGTAATGCCATTCTTATCCACCCTTGTCTCAGCGCGCTATTTGCTAGGAACGCTGAACTGACGAAAGAACGAGCAGCCCCGTTTCGGGAAGGCCATCACCTTGTTCGCGGTCAACAGATGTAAGGCCTTTACCACACGGGCAGTCTATATGAAAATTCAGTTCTGCAAATATCCTCTGAGGGGTGTGGGCAGGCGCCTACAGCGTTTTTTTAACTTTCAGAGACCTATAGTTAGTTCAGAGCAGGGAATTCATATCTTGCAAGGCTTACTGATTTAACGCTCGCTTCCACCACAAAGATCAAAACACATGGCACCACGTTTTTGTTACGCGCGCCTTACAGTCCTTCGGCAATTTGGTGTGCAGAGACAAAACATGGTTCATATCTGATCTTTGTTTCTTGCCCTCAAACTGTAAACTAGCCCTAAGCCACTCCGATTTTCGGGACATTCAAACCAGCCGTTGGTCAAGCTTTGATGTTTTTAATGCAGCGAAGGCTGCCGATTTTCTGCCATGCAAAAACCGCAAGACAGGCTTGCACAAACCGCTATTGCTGCAACGCAGCGTGCCCCCTACTTCTAGATCGTAAGATCAATCTACCCAAAGGATTAGCGAAATGGCATATGCAGCCCCGGTTCACCCCTCGTCTTCCAACTTAGTTATGCGTTTGATCGACAGCGTTTTCACAGCACTGGTTGTCTCTGCCCAGAATGACGCGCGACTGCGCCGAATTGAGGCTCTGCGTGCGAAATCCGACAGTGAGCTGGCCAATATGGGCTTGAAACGAGAAGACATCGCGCGCCGCGTGTTTGGTGATCTGTTCTACATCTAAACTACAGTCAATCGATCGCCTAAAAGCGATCAAGCAGTCGTTCAAGATAATCCCGTTCTGCTTCGGGTCTGTCACTTTCACCAGACCTGCGGCGGATCTCGTCTAATAACTCTTGAGCACGACGGTAAACATCGGTGCCTTGCACCATTTCATCGTCACTGCCCAGCCTGCCACTATTGCCAATGCTGCGCCCCAAGGGATCGCGCTGCGCATCGGACCCGCTGTCCTGTGCCGTGTCGCGATCCCCTTGATCAGAAGACCCCTGCTGCGCCATTGCATCACCCAAATCACGCATACCCTCGCGCAATGCGTTCATTGCCTCGCCTTGGCGTTCGATCGCTCTTGGAAGGTCCCCGTCACGCAGCGCGTCCTCGGCCCCTTCCATCGCATCTTGCGCACGATTGAGACTGTCGCGCGCGCGATCCCCGGCTTCGGTTCCGTCGCCTGGCAGATTTTGCTGCTGCTGTTGCAGCTCTTGCCTGAGGGCCCGCTGCCGTTCGGCCAGACGATCCTGCAACATACCCGGCCCGTTCTGACCCGATTGCGGGTTTTGTTGTTCGCCCTGTTGTCCTTGACCCTGTTGTTGCTGACCCGGCTGTTGTTGGCCTTGCCGCCCTGACTGACCGGGGCTCTGTTGTCCCTGTGGATTTGGCTGTTGTTGCTGTTGCTCGCCTCCGTCGGGATTGAATTGACGCTGCAATTCATTGAAAGCTTCATCGTTCAGGGTTTGCTGGTCCCGCAGGGTGTCTGCCAAATCTTCCATAGCTTGCTGGCCCGGAGACATCTGCTGTCCCCCTTCGGTGACTTGCATATTTTCCAACATTTCACGCAACTGCTCTAACGCTTCCATAGCCTCTGCCATGCGACCCTGCTCCATCAGCTCTTGGATGCGATCCATTAAAGCCTGCAGATCGTTCTGCGATAACTCCATGTCTGGTGGCGGATTTTGCGACGTCTCTGGTGATTGTTGCGCCTGACGTTTCTGTTCCTGCGCAAGCTGACGCATGTAATCCTGCGTGGCGGCGCGCAATTCCTGCATAAGTTCGGCAATCTCTTGTTCGGACGCGCCATTACGCATGGCCTCTTGCAAACGTTTTTGTGCACGCTCCATTCGCGCACGCGCATCCGCTAGATCGCCATCCTCAATTTCGGCGGCCAAATTCCAAAGCGCCAGAGAAATCCGGTCTTGATCCTCTCTTGTCAGATCCTTGGCCACCGTTTCCAGATCATCGATAATCGCTCGCAAGGTCGCTGCATGCGCGGGGTTGGGGAAAATATCTTCTGGCAGATAGCTGACAGCGCGCAATATTCTGGCCACCTGAGGGCCATTGACACGCGCCCAAAGCAAAGCCTGTCTTTGATCAATCAAGGCAGCAGCCATTGGATCAAAAAACCGCCGTGCAGGAAGATCAAGAATGCGGGTGTCAGAGAGCCCTGTTTGCCCGGCGGCATCCTCGGCCCGCAAGATGACCTGAACCGGCAGATTGGCCCAAGGATGTTGGGCAAAATCCTCTGTCAGTGCCTCGCTGAACTCTGTTCTGTCTCCGGCTAGGGGCAGCGGCAGCTGCACGTCTATTGCGTCTCTGTCGTCAGGGGCGGGGATCAGACCGTAGCGACGATCTATACTGTCCAGAGCCAATGTGATCTCGGCGGCCGCACCTGTGACACCAAAATCATCGGTTGCAGAAAAAGGCAAATTGGCACGACCGTCAGGATCCAGTGCAGGATCACCGTCAATCTGGATCAAGGGAACCACGTCAGGACGCATCATGATATCCCAACTGCGCCCACCGGTCCCTTGTATCGAAAATGTTCCGGACTGTCGGACCGCCAACTCATGTGCTGTGCTGGATAGAGCAGGTGCATCTATGGGACGGCCTGAAACCGTCTCGACCAGATTTAATGCTCCCTCAACCCCATACAAACGCAGGATAATACGGCTGCCTTGGGGGACGCTCAGGCTGTCTTGCTTTTGGTCGCCAAGATAAAGTGTCGGCAAACGCGTATAGGCCGGAGGTTCAATCCACCCTTCCCAAGAGGGTCCCGCCAGACCATCTGCGTCTGGCGTTCCAAGGCCGGGTATGGACTGAACCCGACCAACAGATCCGAACAGCAGCCCAAGCGCCAGCACCAAAAGCGCGACGTACCGCAGGGCAAAAGGATCCACAGTCACCAGTCGCAAATCCGGTGCCGGTGCACGTGCCGATTTGGCACGATCGGCCATGCGCTGCTGATGTGCCGCCCAAACCGCAACAGAGGCTGCATCCTCCAAACCAAACGCCATGTGGTCATTCAAAGCCTGTAGCGGACGCCCGGGCAGGGTTTCGTCAAGCCTGTTCTGCGCCGCAGCCACCGTCGGCATATGAAACCGACGCAACCCAAGCCAGATCAAGCTCAATACCGTCAAAGACCATAGCGCAAGGGTCCCATTTTGAACTGGCGGACCCATAGCACCAAAAGCGCCCAATAAGACGGCACCAAAGCCCACCATCAAAACGGCCCACAGGGGCCAAAACGCCCGGGTGAGCCTCTCCGCCATCATGCCTGTCCACGTCAAATTGATCTGGCGGCGAAGGCCACGCGACAGGTCTTTGGGCAAAGGGGCTTGCGTCATTGGCGGACCTTCCTTGAGTGGTGCTGCGCTCCGCGATGGCGCATCAGCTACAACCAATAAGGAATTGTATCTCGATTTATGATATCGTCAAAGCTTGGACGTGCGCGAACAACCGCAAATTCACTGCCATGCACCAAAACCTCGGGAATGAGAGGTCGCGTGTTATATTCACTGGACATGACCGCGCCATATGCACCGGCCGAGCGAAAGGCAACAAGATCCCCCTCATGCAAGGCTGTCAGCTGTCGGGCTTTGGCAAAGGTATCGCCAGATTCACAGACTGGCCCAACGACGTCATAAGCCGATCGCTCCGCGCCAACGGCGGGTTGAATGACGGGAACAATATCATGATACGCGTCATACATCGATGGACGGATCAAATCATTCATGGCGGCATCAAGAATCAAAAAGTCCCTGTCTTGGCCAGATTTGACATAGATCACACGAGACACAAGGATACCGGCGTTGCCAACAATAAGCCGGCCGGGTTCTATTTCTATCTCGCAGCCCAGATGCCCAACTGTGCGCTTGATCAAGGCACCGTAATCCTTTGGCAAAGGCGGAGCCTCATTCCCCTGAGAATACGGTATGCCAAGCCCGCCCCCCAGATCGAGGCGCCGAATGTCATGGCCATCTGCGCGCAAAACTTCGGTCAGTTCCGCGACTTTTTTATAGGCCGCCTCAAATGGATCCAGCTGTGTCAATTGGCTGCCTATGTGCACATCAATACCTATGACATCCAAACCGGGCATAGCCGCTGCTTCGGCGTAAACGTCTCGTGCGCGTGCAATGGGGATACCGAACTTGTTTTCCGATTTCCCCGTCGCAATTTTTGCATGGGTTTTGGCGTCAACGTCCGGATTCACCCGGATGGCCACTGCGGCCCTGGCATCCAATGATGACGCAATTTCAGAGATCGCACGCAGTTCGGGCTCTGATTCCACATTGAACTGTCGGATCCCCAGGCTCAGTGCTGCGTGGATCTCTTCATGTGTTTTCCCAACACCTGAGAAGACAATGCGATCACCGGGGATACCAGCAGCTGTGGCACGCGCAAGCTCTCCTCCCGAGACAACATCCATGCCAGCACCCAGATCACCGAGGGTCTTTAGGATGGCCTGGTTGGACGCAGCTTTCATCGCGTAACAGACTAGATGCGGCATCCCCGCAAGGGCATCATCAAACAGTTGGAAGTGGCGGGTCAGCGTGGCCGTTGAATAGCAATAAAAGGGTGTGCCCACTTGGGCTACCATGTCTGTCAGGGAAACGTCTTCGGCATGCATGACGCCGTCACGGTAAAGGAAATGGTCCATGTCGGTCTCCGATCAGGGGTGTTCGCGGCGGTGTAGCCCAAGCAAGCGGCGGGGGGAAGAGAGGGGTTTGTTGCATGCCTTTACATTCTCACACGACAAAGGCGTCATCATGTTGGATAGCCAACTGGCACCATGCCTCTGCTCACGCTCGGGCATTTTGTGCCCTGTCCTCACAAGATAATGACACGCCGCAAATCACTTGGCTTTATAGATTGAAGCAGCGTCCATCAGGGCGACAGGGTGACAGGTGCCGCTGCGCAATGCCGCAACAGCGGTTTCGGCAATCTTGCCGCACACATATCCATCCCAAGCAGACGCCGCGACTGGATCCGGCTGCCCTGCTATCACGCCCGCCACCCAAGCAGCATTCTGTAATCGGTATGCCTCGGCAAAGCGGGGTCGCCAGTCGGGCGCATAGGCACCAGATCTGTTCAGCGCAGAATTGGTCACCATATGACGGGGCTCTGTCAGCTCGACCGTTCCGGTGGTGCCAACAAGTTCGCCACGAACATCATAGCCATACTGCGCGGCCACGTGCACTTCGATGGTGACAATCTGCCCAGCCTCGCTCACCAGCGTCAGCATAACCGGCGGGCATGTTGAATGCTGGGCCTGTGTGCGGGTGGCGATGGCCGAGACCTGAACCATTTCGACGCCTAAAAGAAACCTTGCGATGTCCAAATCATGGCTGGCCGAGTTTGTGATCGCCATGGGGCCATCAAACCATTCCGGAACAGCGACATTGCGGTGAACGGAATGAAACACCAGGGGGGCGCCGATCCTCTCTTCGGATACAGCCAAACGCATGGCACGATAAGAGGGATCATAGCGACGCATGAATCCAACGCTGATCAAACGATGGCCCAGGTCGTTTTCTTTAGACAGGAGGGGCAAGATGTCCGATGGCGATGGCGCCAGAGGCTTTTCAACAAGCGACGGTTTGCGATGGTGGATAGCATCCAGAGCCAGATCGGCATGCGTGGCATCCGGACTGGCGATCAGAACAGCGTCCACGTCCGCGCGGCCGGCAACCGCGGCCGCATCCGTCAATCCGTGCAAAGCACCGCAGGCATCAGCCACATCCTGCATACGCGCTTTGTCGGGATCACATACTAACTGAAGGACGGCGTTGGGCGTTTCATTGGCAATCACGCGTGCATGATCGGCCCCCATAACCCCGCATCCGATGACCGCAACGCGGACTGTCATTTGTTGTCTCTTTGGTAAATCCAGTCGTGATCGGGGTGATTGCCGAACCGCCATTTTCGCAAAGGACCAGCCATGACGTTCAGATAATACATCTCGTAGCCATAAGGCGCACCACAGGGATGGTGCCCTTTGGGAACCAACACCACGTCATGGTTGCTCACGCTCATGGTTTCATCCAACGACCCATCCTCGGTCCAAACCCGCTGATGTCCATAGCCTTGTGACGGATTGAGTCGGTGATAGTAGGTTTCCTCAAGATAGGTCATGTTGGGAAAGTCATCCTCGTCATGGCGGTGTGGCGGATAAGAGGACCAGTTTCCAGCGGGCGTAAACACCTCGGTGACCAGCAAGCTATCGGCCACATCACGCCCTTCCATCGCAATATTGTTGATGAACCGCGTATTCGTCCCCGTACCACGCTTTTCAAGGGAAATCCCGGCTGGGCCAAGAACCCGAGCGGCATGATTTCCGTGTCCCGGTGCCGTGCAGACCGCAAGCGTGCAATGTGTTGTCGCCGTGGCCTGCCAATCCGTTCCATTCGGCAGGTAAACACAATGTGGGGGTGTCTTTTCAAAGACATCCATCCGATCGCCCAGTTCCCCCCAGTTCTGATCCGCACCGCTAATTTCAGCGCGCCCCTCAACCAGCACCAAAATGACTTCGGTATCGCCCGTCTGCTCGGTGACGCTATCACCAGGGGCCAATCGATAAAGACCAAATCCCACATAGCCCCAATCCGGCGACAGCGCGCTGTTACGTGCAGATTTGACCGTGACATCGTGAACTTTGCCGGTCTGGGCCGTTGGACTGAGTTTTAGTTGGCTCATCGAAGTCTCCGTATCAGAGTGTCTTGGAACTGGTTTTAACCGCACCAGCAGATCTGCTTGAACGGCATATGCGGGATGCAGGACGGTGACATAGGGCGTTTCGCATAAATACCGCCCGCAAGATCAACACATTCATGCGTCCGTGTCCTTGGGTTCGTAATCCTTGGGATCAAAAACCCAGAAAAATTGATGGAAAAGATAGACACCAGACAGACCGGCAATCAATCCAAAAACCGGAGTTCCCGCGGTGAACTCGGCAAGGGTCCATCCCGCCACACACAGGCAAATCGCCACCCTCACCCAAAGGCGACGAAAGAGCGGATGGCGGACATTAAAATTTTCTGCTCTCATAAACACTGTGCCTTTTTCGCAAGACCACGCCAAGCGCAACGGCGTGTCATATCGTCTGTTGGGCGTGACGTGTCGCTATCAGGAAAGACCCCCGCCCCCGATGACACTATCTGGTCAATGATCGCAGGGCGCAACCATCTTGCCCATGGGTTTGGTGCAATGACGCCAACAACCCAGAACCACACCAATTCGCAGAGGCGTGGCATCAATTAGCATCATAATCACAGCTCCAATTACGTTTCATTCCCTATTGCGAATCAAAGCCGTGACCTTAGGTCCGCAACCGGCGCTGCAAGGCATCTTCGTAGGCTAGGCGCACGTCTTTAACGCTGTCACGGTCACTGACCTCGGGGATGGCGACCTCCCACCATGTGCCGCCATGTTCGGTGGATGGGTAGGGGTCGGTATCAATAACCACCACAAACACACCCTCGGCGTCCCGCGCCCTTTGCAATGCTGCCTCAAGTTCTTGAATGGAACTGACATGCACCGCAGCCGCCCCCATCGAGGCCGCATGTGCGGCAAAGTCGATGTTGGAGGGTGTCACATGATGGGCTGTGTCCAGCAGATTGTTAAACTCGGCCCCACCAGTGCCGCGTTGCAGGCGGTTTATACACCCAAAACCCCGGTTGTCGGTGATAACCACAGTCAACTTGATCCCCATCATCACTGCCGTCGCCAGTTCCGAGTTGGCCATCATGTAACTGCCGTCACCCAACATGCAAACAACGTCCCGATCGGGATCCGCCATCTTGATACCCATCGCCCCGGCGATCTCGTATCCCATGCAGCTAAAGCCGTATTCCATGTGATAGGCTCCGGGCCGTGGTGCCTTCCACAGTTTGTGTAGTTCGCCCGGCATGGTGCCCGCAGCGCCCATCACGACAGTGTCTTTTGATGATGCCCGCTGCACAGCACCAATCACCTGCATATCGGTGGGCAACGCATTGCCATCCGTCGGCGGGTCGGTCAGGACGTCAACTTTGGCAAACCACTCGGCTTTCTGCGTCGCATAATCTCCGTCTGCCTGATGCATTCCCAAAGATTCGTTCAGTTTTTCCAATCCCCGCAGGGCATCTGCCATCAATGGCCGTGCCCCGTGCTTCATGGCATCGTAGGCCGCAACGTTCAGGCTAATCAGTTGACGGTTTGGATTTTGAAACAACATCCATGAACCCGTGGTAAAGTCCTGCAACCGTGTCCCTACACCCAGGATGACATCTGCTTCGGCACAGATGTTGTTGGCGGGCTCTCCGCCCGTCACACCAACAGGTCCAAGGTTTAGCGGATGATCCCACGGCAAGGCAGATTTTCCTGCCTGGGTTTCCACAACGGGTATGTTGTGGGCTTCGGCAAAGTTGCGCAACATGTCGCAGGCATCGGAGTAATGTACGCCACCACCAGCAACAATTACGGGCTTTTCGGCCTCTTCCAGTGCGCTTGCAGCAGCCTCGAGTTCGTAACTATCGGGATAGCTGCGACGCTGTCCCCAAACTTTGGGCTCGAAAAACCATGTAGGATAATCATAGGCTTCGGTCTGCGTGTCCTGACAAAAGGCCAATGTCACAGGGCCACAGGCCGCAGGATCCGTCATGGTCGCCATAGCACGCGGCAAGGCGGTCAGAAGGTGTTCTGGGCGGGAAATCCGGTCAAAATACCGGCTGACTGGCCGAAAGCAGTCGTTGGCTGACACAGTGCCATCGCCAAAATCTTCGATCTGCTGCAATACGGGATCAGGCCCGCGCGAGGCAAAGATGTCTCCGGGTATAATCAAAACGGGAAGACGGTTGGCATGCGCCAAGGCGGCGGCCGTTACCATATTGGTGGCGCCGGGACCAATCGACGACGTTACAGCCATAGCGCGTTTGCGCCCCGACTGCTTTGCATAGGCAATAGCGGTATGGGCCATCGTTTGTTCGTTATGACCCCGGTAGGTTGGAAAGATATCCCTTACGCCATGCAATGCCTCGCCTAAACCGGCAACATTGCCATGGCCAAAGATGGCCCAGATCCCAGCCATAAAGGGTTCGCCTTCGGCATTCATTTGTGTCGCCAGATAGCGCACCATGGCCTGAGCAGCGGTCAACCGGATCGTATCGGTCATTTAAATGCCTCCCTTTTCGCGGGCAATGTCCCAATATTTGCAAAGCCGGGCATAGCTGTCCGTCATTCTGGATACCGCATCTTTGGCGGTGATTTCATCCAGCATATACGCTGCGGCGTGTTCGGCAAAGATTGTGCGTCCCACAGCGAACCCTTTCACCAGCGGGTAGTGCGCTGCAACGTTAAAGCTATCGGCAAGTTCAGCCTCGGTCGCACCAAGCCCGAGCACCACGATACCGCGGGTGTGCGCATCATTGCGTTCGATGGCCTCACACGTGGCCTGCCATGCCGCCGCACTTGTCATAGGCTCCAGCTTCCACCAGTCGGGATATACCCCCAAATCGTAAAACCTTTGAATGACTCGCGCTGTTGTCTCGTCACCGACAGGTCCGGCCTTGGACGGAATGACTTCCAACAAAAACTCAAGACCGTTCCGTCTGGCCGCGTGAAAAAGACGGGTTACCGTGGCCTCTTGCTCTGCGCGCGTCTCGGCACTGTCATCTGGATGATAAAAGCACAAACATTTGACCACATGCTCTAGCGGCCATTCTGACAACCCCCCGAAATCGGGACCCAGTTCTTCTTCTATCTGCAATGGCCGCGATCCCGGCAGTTCAACGGGTCGGCCAATCCATAGACCCTGGCCGACAGCTTTGAAAAGGGCGTCACGCCCCAGCCTCCAGTCGCACAGCAGACCGTAGCCCTTCCGGTCCTGGGCCACCTCGGCACATGCCTGCAGGCAAAGCTCTTTGAACGCGGCGATTTTCTCGGGTGTTGCGCCCAGCAGATCCTGCATTTGCATCCGGTGATCAAAGGCAAAAACGCGCATCGTGGGCCAGTCGCCTTTCCGGTTTGTGGCCCAGTGGATCTGTTCAAGTTCGGCATCTTTGCGCAATGCCGGTGTTTTGACGCCGCGTTTGAGAAAAACTTGCAACTCGGTCCAGCTGGGATAGGCCGGAGCACAGCCATGCCGACTGACCGCAAAGGCACCGCAGGCATTGGCATATGTCAGCGCAGTTGGCCAATCCTCATTGTCCAACCAGCCCTTCAGCAGCCCAGACATAAATCCGTCACCGGCCCCAAGCACGTTGAAAACTTCAATCGGAAAGCCCGGACCGCTTTGGCCATCATCCAGACAGTCTGAAATGTCAGAGGTAAAGGCCACAGCACCCATAGGGCCACGTTTGCACACCAAGGTCGCATTGGTCACAGCCCGCACAGCCCGCAGGGCCGCGATGGTATCAGTGGTCCCGCCCGCAATGTGAAACTCTTCTTCGGTGCCGACGATCAAATCGAACAGATGTAGTGTCGATTGCAATTTTGCCGTAACCGCATCCGAGGCAATAAACCGGTTTTCTCCGTCGCCATGGCCCGAAAGGCCCCACAGATTGGGACGATAGTCGATATCCAACGCGGTGCGACTGCCTTGCTCGTGGGCCAACCTCAGCGCCTTGATAACAGCCGCCTCGGTTCGGGGATTGGACAAATGCGTTCCAGTCGCCACAACCGAACGCGCGTCAGAGATAAAATCAGGGTCAATGTCGTCTGCATGCAGGGCCATATCTGCACAGTTTTCACGATAAAAAATAAGCGGGAACTGCTCTTGATCCCGAATGCCCAGAATAACCAGGGCAGTCAGGCGCTCTGGGTCCGTAATCACACCACGCGTATCCACGCCTTCGCTCTGAAGCTGTTCGCGAATAAACCGCCCCATGTGTTCGTCGCCCACACGGGTGATCACAGCAGACTTCAAACCCAAGCGTGCGGTTCCGGCCGCCATGTTTGTGGGCGAGCCGCCAATGTATTTGTGGAACGAGCTCATATCCTCAAGCCGCCCGCCGACCTGCGCGCCGTAGAGGTCCACCGATGAACGTCCAATTGTGATTACGTCTAAAGTTTTCATGCTCAAAGTCCTGCTAAACGGAGGGGACGTCGACCGTTTGACCGGTTTTCATAGACTGCGTTGCCGCCTCTGCAACGGCCAATGCTGCAACGCCTTCTTCAAGGGTCGCTGGAACCGGAGTGCCTGACTGGACAGCATCAACAAATTGCGCCCATTCAATTTCATAGGCACGCATGTAACGTTCCAGGAAAAAATAGACGGGCTTGGCAGATATCACGCCCTCTGAACCTGCTCTGCTGATCGTGGATTCGGTTACATTGTCGGCCTGCAATAATCCCTTGGAGCCAAGAATTTCTATTCTTTGGTCATACCCGTAGGCAGCCCGCCGACTGTTGCGGATCACGCACAACCGACCGTCGGCATAATGCAGCGTCGCGACTGCGGTATCGACGTCGCCTGCAGCCCCTATTGCGGGATCAACCAAGGCGCTGCCATGTGCTGTGACTTTCACAGGCCGTGCGCCCATCAGCCATTGAGCAATGTCCAGATCATGAATCATCATGTCCCGAAAGATCCCACCAGACACTTTGATATATTCAACAGGAGGGGGTGCGGGATCAAAAGATGTGATCGACAGCAGCTCTGCCACGCCGATATCCCCGGCGTCATAGCTGGTCTTGAGCGCGGCAAAGTTGGGATCAAACCGGCGGTTAAAGCCGACCATCACAGGCTGGCCACTGGCCTGCGATTTGGTCAGGCAGGCCTGTGCACGGGCCAGATCCAGATCCACTGGTTTTTCGCACAACACGGCTTTGCCTGCCGCAGCGGCCGCTTCGATCAAATCGGAATGCGTATCGGTCGACGTGGCAATAAGCACCGCATCAATGGTCGGATCGGTGAGGATTGCATCGATATCACGCACGGCCGCACCGGCCTGCTCGGCCAGCTCTTGCGCAGCCGGAGCATGGACATCAGCCACAGCAACAAGGCGGCTGCCCGAATGGGCTGCGATAGATTTTGCGTGCACACGCCCTATCCGCCCTGCCCCGAGTAAAGCGACTGAAAGCATGCGAATCTCCTTTTATTGCGAACCTGATTTTTTAAAAAATATCTCTGACGTTAAGCTTTCCCGCAAGGCCTATTCTGCACGCGCGAGCAGTGACCCTATCAAGGTGGGTATGCACAATGGATTTCGCAGGTTAGGGTTCGCGGATGGGAGAGGATACCTACAAACCGCTATCGGCCATAACTGCCGATGATGTTGCCTCCGAGGCAGGAGTATCGCGTTGGACGGTAGCGCGTGCCTTCAAACCTGGTGCGCCAGTGTCAAAACGGACGCGCGATCGTGTTATGGCAGCCGCAGACCGACTTGGGTATGCTCCCAATCTTTTGGCAGCTAGTCTGGCGTCGGACCGCAGCGGACTGGTTGCCCTGTTGGTTGATGATTTCGAAAACCCCCATCGGCTGGTGATGATTGAACGATTGTCCCGCAGTTTGCAGGGGGCAGGTTTTGTGACCCTTTTGCTGAATATGACCGATGCGACAGAGGCACTGCTAAGTGCAAGCCAACGTCGGGTAGATGCCGCAGTAATGATTGGCAACGGATACGACGAAGACATCTTGGAAACCGCTCTCGGGGCGCGCCGATTGCGCAAACTGATCGTATTTGCACGCGAGGCGTTGAATCCCGAGACCCTGTCAATCTACTGCGATGATGCCCTTGCCATGTCCGAGATAGCGACGCACCTACACAATCGGGGCTACCAAAAACCGTTGTTTCTCGCCGGGCCGGATTTCAGATCCACGGTCCTCGGACGCAGGGCAGCATTTGAATCCGCATGGAGCTCTTTGGGTCACAAAGTGCCTGCGGGCATTGCCTCAAAATCCTACGGGTTTGGTCATGCCCATTCGGCGATGTTGCGCGCATGGACAGATGGTGAGCGCCCGGATGTAGTGGTTTGTGAAAACGATAGCATGGCGATGGGCGTTATGGATGCCTTGCGCAGCGATCTTGGATTGAATGTACCAACAGATGTGGCCGTGACAGGCTTTGACGACACACCAACCGCGGGCATACCCGCGTATGGGCTGACCACATACCGCCAGCCTCTTATGGCTATGGCCGATGCATTGACCCAGATGTTGTTAGACGGATCAGACACCGCAATGACGCGGATCGCACTGCGGGGCACATTCGTTGCACGCAGCAGCACCTAGTACAGGCCAGCACGGATCCGTAAAACGGGCATATGACAGAGAATCAAACATAGTGTCTGTGGCGCTCGTGCATGGGCAGGGTCAACAAACAGCGCTGCGCAACAGATATCGCCCCCCTTCCATTTTCCGAGCGAAACGCATATCCCACCCGAAACGCAAGGGAGCCGCGTCATGAGCCTAAATACCTTCGGACATCTCTTTCGCGTCACAACATGGGGCGAAAGCCACGGACCTGCCTTGGGCGCAACCGTTGATGGCGTGCCACCGGGCATTCCAATCTCGGAATCCACAATCCAGCACTGGCTGGACCGTCGCAAACCAGGACAGAACAAATACACCACGCAGCGTCGTGAACCAGACGCTGTGAAAATCCTGTCCGGAACATTCGAAGGCCTGACCACCGGCACCTCTGTCCAGCTTATGATCGAAAATACGGATCAGCGCTCCAAAGACTATTCCGAGATTTCTGAAAAGTTCCGCCCGGGCCATGCCGATATCACCTACTGGCAGAAATACG